>NZ_JBSNCE010000036.1:0-59195 GCF_053764755.1 Rhodococcus sp. 2H158 | reverse complement strand
GTCCACGAACTACGGCTCGCAGGTCGGTGACGCGCTCGGCGGTGCCGGTCAGGGTGCCGGCGCGGTCCTCGACGGCACCGGCAACGCGGTCGGCGGCGTCGTCGACGGGGTCGGTGGTGCCGTCGGTGGCGTCGTCGACGGCGTCGGCGGACTCCTCGGCAACTGACCCATGCCGCAGCCCACCCCCCTGCCGCGCGACGTCGCGCACGCCGTCGCCGCGACCCCGCCGCGGCTGCTGCTCACCGGTCCCGCCGGCAGCGGCAAGTCCGCGTTGCTGTCCTCGGTGCGGCAGACGCTCGCCGGCCGGGGCCTCACCGTCGGAACCGATCCGCGTTCCCCCGCGCCGGCGGCGCTGGTGGTCGACGACGCGCACACCCTGCCCGCCGAATCGGTCCTCGCGCTCGCCGAGCAGGTGCGGCGCGGTGAGCGGCCGGTGGTCGTCGCGACGGAGCCGCGGCCGCACCGCGGCGATCTGCGCGCGCTGCTGTCCGCGTTCGGCGCGCACTCGGCACTGATCGAAGTGCGCCCCCTCAGCCCGCGCGAAATAGCCGGTCGCGCAGCAACTCTCGGCCTCACCCCGCGTCCGGAACCGATTCGCGCGGTGCACCGGCTGACCGGCGGTGCCCGCGACGTCGTAGACGCGGCCCTCGCGGCGTTGCGCGACGGCACCGATCCCCGTCGGGCCGCCGCGGCCCGAGTTCGCGACCGCCTCGGCGGCGGGGACCCCGACCTGCCCCGGGTACTGGTCCTCGCCGGCCTCGGCGGCACCCTCGACCCGCTCGAGGTCGCCACCGTCCTCGGCGTCGACGCGGACCGCGCCCGCGAGCTCGTCGACGCCGCGCGGGCCAGCGGCCTGCTCACCGTCGACGGCGACGTCCCGATCCCCGCGGCCGCCGCGGTGCCCGCCACCGTCCTCGGGACCCACGCCGTCCGCACGCTCGCGCACCGGCTGGCGGCGCTGCGTCTCGACGCGGGGCTGCTGACCGCGGACGCCGCCCGGGCTCTCGCCGAGGCCGGGGTGGCCGACGCCCGCCTCGCCGCCCTTCTCGTGACGCTCGCCGACGCGGCCGAGCCCGCGCAGGCCCGCACGCTGTACGACGCGGCGATCCGCGCCGGCGCCGACGCCGACGCGCTGGACGTGCGCCGCGCCGAGGCCGCCGGGCTCGCCGGCGACCTCGCCACCGCCGGACAGCTCACCGACCGTCTGCTCGACCGGGCCGCTGCCCTGCCCGCCGGCGAGCTGGCCGCCGCCACCCGCATCGCCGCGACCGTCGCCGCGCGTCGCGGCATGCTCGGCCGCAGCGCGGATCTGTACGAGTGGCTCGGCCCCGAACGAGCCGGCGCCGACGCGCCCGTCGCGGCGACGGTGCTGCTCGCCGCGGGCCGCCCGGGCACCGCCGCCCGGTTCGGCACAGAGGCGGCGGCGCCGACGTCGTCCGCGGCGGCCGCGCAGCTGCTGGCCGCGGGCCTGCGCGAGTCCGTCGGCGGCGACGGGCGCGTCGCGATGAACACCCTCACGCGGGCCCTGTCGGTGCACGGGGCGGCCGACCGGACGCGGCTGCTGCCGGACACCCCGGAGGCGATCACCGCGCTGCTGTGCCTGCACTCCGGCGAACTCGCCCACGCCGGCGCCGTGCTCGGCCGCGCCACCGCGGCGCCTTCCGTGCGGCACCGCCTGCTCGCGGCGTGGACGGCGCTGATCGGCGGCGACCTGCCGGCCGCAACGGCTGCCGCCGACGAGCTCGCTCCCCACGCCACCGAGCAGCGGGACCTGCTGTTCCTGCACGGGCTGCGGGTGGGCCTGGCCCGCCGCGGCGGCGACGTCGGCGCGCTGACCGCCGCCTGGACCGCGGCGCAGGGCGTGGTGGCCGAGTACTCGGTGGACCTGCTGAGCCTGCTGCCGCTCGGCGAGTTGTGGCTCGCCGCGGTCCGGCTCGGCGAGGCCGACCGCATCGCCCACCTGGTCGGTCAGGCCCAGGATCTCCTGACGACCCTCGACGAACCGCCGCTGTGGGGCGCGACGCTGCACTGGTACGGGGTGCAGGCGGCCATCGCCGCGGACCGGCCCGCGGAGCTGCTGCCGCACGCCCGGGCCCTCGGGGCGGCGGCGGAGACCACCGCCTACGCGGCCGCCCTGGCCCGGGCCGGGCACGCCTGGCTGCGGGTGCTGCAGGGCGATGCCGACCCCACGCGGGTGCAGGCGGCCGCGGAATCGCTCGCCGCGATCGGCCTGCCGTGGGACGGGGCGCGACTGGCCGGCGAGGCCGCGCTGCGCGTCGACGACACGACGACGGCGACGGCATTGCTCCAGGTCGCGCGGACCGTGCGGCACCCCTCGGCTGCGCCGCGCACCGCCGCGCCCACGCCCGCGGCCGACGCCCCGGCGGCGCCGAGTCCCCTGTCGGACCGGGAGGCGGAGGTCGCCGATCTCGTCGTCGCCGGCCTGACCTACCGCGAAGTAGGGTCGCGCCTGTACATTTCCGCGAAGACTGTCGAACATCACGTCGCGCGCATCCGGCGGCGGCTCGGCGCCGGCTCGCGATCGGAGCTCATCTCGATGCTCCGTGCGCTCGGGCACGGCGCCGAGGTTCGGCAACCGGCAACCAGTGGGAACGGGGGGATTTCTGCATGTCCGTAGGCGTGGGCCTGAGAGTCGGCACCATCGTGTCTGCCGTGGCCGTCACCTCCGCCGAGGGCATCCGTCCCGATCCCGAGCCGGTCGAACGCTTCACCCGTCTGCACCTGCACTCCGACGGCACGGCAACGCTCGGCGTCCGTGACCCCGGCGCCGCCGACGAGTGCAGCTCCTTCTCCGGCTTCGTCGAGCGGGTGGGCGAACCGGCCGGGGTGCGCGCCGAGGACGGCGCCCTCTCCCGCGCGGAGGACCTCGTCGCGACCGCGATGGAATGCCTGCTCGCCGACGCCGCACCCCTGGTCGGCGACGCCGAGGCGACCGTCGCCGCCGCACATCCCACCGAATGGTCGCTGGCGACCGTGGCGGTGCTGCGCAACGCCCTCGACTACGTCGGGCTGCGGCACGTCACCCTGATCTCCGACGCCGAGGCCGTCGCGGCCTGGTTCGAGGCCCGGGTCGCACAGCAGAGCGGCCGGCTCGTCGCCGTCTATCACCTCGACGCCGGCGGATCGACGGTGACGCTCGTGCGGTCCGGTGTCGCCGCGGGCCGCTCGTTCCGTTACCCCGAAGGGGACGCCCCGTCGGTGCCCGCGCAGCTGTCGGCCGCGCTCGGCGCGTTCGGCTGGCTCGTCAGCAACCTCGACGCCGTCGTGATCAGCACCGAGGAACCGGTGGACCCGTCGGCGGCGCAACTCGTCGCGCAGACCGTAAAGGCCGGTATGGGCGTGCGGTGCGTGCTGCCGCCGCAGCCGCAGCACGCGGTGGTGCGGGGCGCGGCGCTCGCCGCCGCGGCCGGTTCCGCGGACATGCTCGGCGCCACCCGGATCATGCCGGCGGTCCGCACCGGCGCCGCGGCGCGCACCCAGCTCGACCCCGTCGCCCCCGTCGAGCCGCCCGTCGAGGCCGCCGCCCCCGCCGCGGCGACCGGCACTGTCGCGGCGACCGCCACCGAGGCGGCCGCGGTGCCCGGCGGCCCGGACCGGGCCCCGCACAACCGGCTGGTCGTCGGCGGCGCCGTCGCGGCGGCCGTCGCGCTGCTCGTCGGGATGGGCGCCCTGGTGTTCTCGCTGCGAGACGCTCCCGCGGACACACCCGTCCGGGAGGCGGGCGCCGCCTACGAGTCGCTGTCGAGCGCGGTGCAGGTGCCCCCGAACACCGGCACCCCCACCGGTACCACCACCACGACCGCCCCGGACGCGGCACCGGACACCGTCGACTCCGGGCTCGTGGCGGTCACCCCCGCCCCCGGCACCGCCGCCGAGGCCGCGCCGCCGACCACGTCGGCCCGGGCCACGACGTCCCGACCGGCGGCCCCCTCCACCACCACCACGCGGTCGACCACGGTCGAACCGACCCCGAGCGAGGCCACCCGCGAACGGGACCGGCCCACCCGGACGACGACCACCACGACCGTCGCGCCGACCGGGACGTCCACGTCGACGCCCCCCGAAACCACGGAACCGGACCCAACGGACACGACCGGTTCCGAGGCGGCAGGGTGACCCTCCCCGTCCCGTACGCTGTCACACGGTTGTGTCCGCTTCCGCGACACGACCGCGCACGAAACCCGTCAACCCATTCTCGAAGGGCCCCCATGCGTCACTCGTCGGCGTCGCGCGCCGCTGCTCGTACCACCGTCCGCCGTGTCGTCGTCGCTGCGGCGTCGGCACTGCTGCTGGCCGGGCCGCTCGCTGCGACCGCCCACGCCGCCCCGGCCGATCAGCTGCCCACGGATCAGCTGCCCGCCGAACTCGTCGAGGCCATCAGCCGCGACCTGAAGATCAGCGCCGACGAGTACCTCGAGCGATCCGACCGCGCGCAGGAACTCGCGGACTACGCGCGCAGCTTCCGCGCCGAACGGCCGGAGGACTTCGCGGGGGCATGGCTGGGCACCGACGGTCAGCCCGTCGTCGCGGTCACCAACCCCGACGCCGCCCGGCAGGCCGAGAACGACGGCTACCACGTCACCGTCGCGCCGGTGTCCGCGGACGGGCTCGAGCGGTCCCTCGCCGAGCTGAACCGCTGGGTCGCCGCGCTGCCCCGCGAACTGGCCTCCCAGGTGAACTCGACGTCGATCGACGTGTTCAACAACCGCCTGATCGTCGACATCGCCAACAGCCCGGCCGGCCGCGCCCTCAACCTGCCGACGCTCATCGCCAACGTCCAGGTCATGCTCACCCCGGGCCAGCCGCCGAACGAGCCCGGCCCGCTCGGTGGCGACACCTACATCACCGCCGACGGTGACGTCCGCTCGACGCCGCTCGACCGCATCGGCGTCTGCTCGTTCGGCTTCAACGCCGTCGACGCCGACGGATCGGCCGCCAACATCACCGCCGGCCACTGCGACGCGGTCGCCCGCGAGGACGGCGGCTCCACCGTCTACCTGCCCAACCGGGAGAACATCGACGAGAGCCTGAAGATCGGCGCGTTCACCCGCTCGACCGTCGGCGAGGGCAGCACCCTGGACTACGGCATCATCGGCCTCGACCAGGCGGGCGAGGACGTCGGCCTGAACCGGCCCGTGATCCGCGGCGGCAACGGCTCGACGCTGACCGTCACCGGCACCGCCGCGCCCGTCGCCGGCGCCCCGGTGTGCAAGTCCGGACAGTCGTCGTACTTCACGTGCGGCATCGTCGCCGCCGACCGGATCGAGACCCAGCTGGTCCGCGCCGACGGTACGAGCACCACGATCCGCGGCTTCGCGACCACCGCCTGCACCCTCTCCGGCGACAGCGGCGGCGCCATCGTCACCGGCACCCTCGCGCTCGGGGTAATCAGCGGTTCCAACAGCTCCGGCGCCCCCGATTGCGTGGAGGCCAACCTCGTCCTCGCGCCGCAGGGTGGCACGTCCAGCCTGGGCATCGCGATCCGGGACATCGAGGCCGAAACCGGCGCGCGGGTGCGCACCGGCGCCGCGGCCTGACCGGTCCCGCGCCACGCCGCGCGGCTGGGTGTTCGCGCGGCCGACCCCATATGATCGTCCCGTCCAGCACCGGCCCGCCCGGGGCCGGCATCTTCGCGCACCGTCGCGGAGATCAACGAGGAAGGCATCCATGCGACGCTCCTTCGCCCGTCGAGCAGCGGTATACGGTTCGGCAGCGCTCATGCTGCTCGGCCCCGCCGCCGCCATCGCCCAGGCCGACCCGGCCCCGATCGAGGCGACGGCGCTGCCGAACGAACTCGTGGAGGCGCTGGCCCGGGACCTGCAGATGAGCCCGGAGCGGTACCTGACGGATGCTGCCCGCAGCCAGGAGCTGGCCCGCTTCGCCGAATCGGCGCGGGAGGAGTTCGCTGCCGTGTTCTCCGGCGTGTGGCTCGAGCGGGACGGCACGCCGAAGGTGGGGCTGACCGAGGGCGAGGGTTACGACGCGGCCCGCGAGGCCGCCGAGGACGCCGGATTCACCGTCGAGGACACCGACCGCACCGAGACGCAGCTGCGCGACGAACTGAAGGCGCTGAACGACTGGCTGGCCACCCAGCCGCCCGCCGTCGCCGACCTGGTGCGCGGCGTCGCCATCGACGTCGTGAACAACGACGTCGTGCTGCGCACCGAGAACGTCGCCGGGATTCAGCTGCCCGACTTCCTGCAGGGTGCCCGGGTGCTGTTCGCGCCCGCGCCGCTCGTTCCGGAGCCGGCCGCCGGTGACCTGCGGCCCGTCGCCGACCTCGCCGCCCCGACGGCCCTGTTCGGCGGGGACGCCTACGCCGCGCTCGGCGCCGGCGAGGGCCTGCGCTGCTCGCTCGGCTTCAACGCCGTCGACGGCTCGGACCGCCCGGTCAACATCACCGCCGGGCACTGCGACCCGAACCGGCCGTCCGCCGGCACCCAGTTCGCGTCGAAGGTGTACCAGCTGCTCGGTGAGGAGCTCGGCCAGCAGCTCGGCACCTTCGAGAAGACCAGCCTGGACGGCCGCGACTACGCCGTGATCCGGCCCACCGCCGAGGCCCAGGGCCGGTTCGAGAACAACGGTGTGCGGGTGCCGCTGGCGGCGCCGCTGCCGATCACCGGCGTCGCCGAGCCCGTCGTCGGCGCGCCCGCGTGCAAGTCCGGCGTCCGCTCGGGCTACAGCTGCGGTGTCGTGACCGCCGCGGGCCAGACCGTCGAGGTCGGCCACCGCGTGCTGGAGAACGGCTTCTCCACCAACCTGTGCGCCCTGCAGGGCGACAGCGGCGGCACGATCGTCACCGGCACCCTGGCCCTGGGCATCTCCAGCGCCTCCAACGTCGGCCAGTACGGCATGTGCGAGATCGCCGGCGTGGTCAGCGGCCTGCTGGGCGAGTCGCCGGAGTTGTTCGCGACGCCGATCTCCGCGGTCCTCGCCGAGAACCCCGGGCTGCGCGTGCGCACCTGGTGATCGTCGCGCCCTGAGAGCTCCACGAGGGCCCGCCTCCGACCGGAGGCGGGCCCTCGTGCTGTGCGGCGTGTCGCGCCGAGCGAGACGACGGGAAACCAGCCGCCCGGTTTAGGATCCTGAGGGTCCCGAGGTCCGGCCACGGAGCGTGCTCCGCGGCCGGACCGTCGCATATCCCGGCGTCCGTTGACGACCGGTTCGACGAAAAGGTGAGTGACCGGTGTCAACAGATCTGTTGCTGGTCGGGGTCGATATCGTGGGCTACGCCGTCGAGATCGTGGTGCATCTCTTCCGGTTGATCACGCTCAACTCCTGAGACCTGGAAAACAGCTGCGGCCCCCCGCCGAGATGGCGAGGGGCCGCAGCTGAATTCTTAGGACTACTCAGCCCACTGTGTGGTGCCCGGAGGCGCAGTGAGGGTCTGGATCAGGCCGATGCCGGCGATAACCAGGGTGGGACCACCGGCAGCGATGGTGCCGACGACACTACCAATACCGAAGCCAGCAGCACACGCCGGCAACGCGCCGACCGCGAGAGTAAGCAGTCCGACAGGAATACCGGCAACGAGGCACCCGATGATGCCGCCCGTCAACCCACCGACCGCGGAGGCGATGCCGAGCTGGGAGGCAAAGTTCTGCTGAGCCTTGAGGTTCTCCTCGGGCGACGCGACGTCGCTCAGCTTAAGGCTGACCGGACTGAGGCCCGGAGCGACCTTGTCCTCGGGCGCAACCGGCGTCAGCTTGTCCTCGGCAACGACCGGCGTCAGGGTGAGGGTCTTGCCGTCCTCGCTGATCTCCCGCTCGAAGGGCAGCTGGAGGTCGCCGAGCTGGATGGCCAGCGGCAGGCTCACGACCGCGTTGCCGTCGCCGTCCTGCAGCTCGACGCTCTTGCCGTCGCCGGACACGGCGAACGAGCCGGCGTCGATGACGGTGACGACGGAGTCGCCCTCCGCCTTGGTCTCGTAGTTGATCTTCTCCGGTGCCGTGACCGCCGGTGCGGCGTAGGACGTGCCGGCGGTGACGCCGACGGCAGCGATGGTCATCGCCGCGACGGCGGCGAGCTTCCTGAACTTCATTCGATTCCGTTCTGTGACTTCGGCGCACGCCCCCGACGGACGCCCCCCAAGTTCTGACACCAATATGCCCCTGCGCACCGTAGGCCCTGATCGCGGGTGCGCGAAGCACATCTCGCGCAGCATCATAACCGACATCACACGGATCCTCGCGTCCGGAATGTACCGAATCCGTTGCCACTCCGTTGCCGGACTCACGAGTACGTATGCCGAAGCGTGACCAGCTACCGCACGTTAGGTTTGCCTGACTCAATGAGTCGAAAGGTTTAACGCTTAACGTGAGCGGACACTCACGCTACGGCGCGATGCGGCAATTCGGCCGCCCCCCACGCGGTCGACCTCTGCTCAGCACCGCGCCGCAGCACCGCGAGACTAGACTACCGGCCGGTAACTTCCTATAGCTACCGGCTGGTAACTTAGTTCGGGTTAGGATGCGTGGGCTTATACCAGGCGGCGCGCTGCCGCCCCCGACACGAAAGGCCACCTATGAATGCCCTGACGATCACGTTGGGCACGATCGGCGTGCTGCTCAGTCTGGTGTGCTGGTACTCGTTCATCGGTGGCGCGATGAAGATGGTCAACGTCGTCCGGATCGGCCAGCCGGCTCCGGATCGGTGGCGGCCGTTCTTCCCGCGCTTCAAGCAGATGCTCGTCGAGTTCGTCGCACACACCCGGATGAGTAAGTTCCGCACCGTGGGCTGGGCCCACTGGCTGGTGATGGTCGGCTTCATGCTCGGCGCGATCGTCTGGTTCGAGGCCTACGGCCAGACCTTCGACCCGACGTTCCACTGGCCGCTGATCGGCAACACCGCCGTCTATCACCTGATCGACGAACTGCTCGGCCTCGGAACCGTGATCGGAATCACGGCGCTGATCATCATCCGGCAGCTGAACCACCCGCGGAAGCCCGCGCGGCTCTCGCGCTTCGCCGGCTCCGACTTCCGGGCCGCGTACTTCGTCGAGACCGTCGTCCTCATCGAGGGCCTCGGCATGATCTTCGTCAAGGCCGGCAAGATCGCGACCTACGGCCACGCCAACCCGTGGACCGACTTCTTCACGATGAACCTCGCCAAGCTGCTGCCGGCGAGCGCCGTGATGGTGTCGATCTTCGCGTTCGTCAAGCTGATGTCCGGCATGATCTGGCTGTACGTCGTCGGCCGCAACATCACATGGGGTGTCGCCTGGCACCGCTTCGCCGCGTTCTTCAACATCTACTTCAAGCGCGAGGACGACGGTGGCGTCGCCCTCGGCGCCGCGAAGCCGATGACGTCGAAGGGCAAGGCCATCGACATGGAGACGGCCGATCCGGACACCGACACCTTCGGTGCCGGACAGATCGAGGACTTCTCCTGGAAGGGCTGGCTCGACTTCACCACGTGCACCGAGTGCGGTCGCTGCCAGTCGCAGTGCCCGGCCTGGAACACCGGTAAGCCGCTGTCGCCCAAGCTGGTCATCACCTCGCTGCGCGACCACGGCTACGCCAAGGCGCCCTACCTGCTCGCCGGTGGCCGCAAGGACCTCGGCGGCGACGAGGTCGGCCTGGTCGACACCGAGGGCAACGCGGACGAGGCCAAGCTCGGGAAGATCCCGGCCGCAGCCCTGGCCGAGGCCGATCGCAAGCTCGTCGGCGAGACCGTCGAGGGCGAGCTCGCGCCCGTCATCGACACGGAGACGCTGTGGAGCTGCACCAACTGCGGCGCCTGCGTCGAGCAGTGCCCGGTGGACATCGAGCACGTCGACCACATCATCGACATGCGCCGCTACCAGGTGCTCATCGAGTCCGACTTCCCGTCCGAGCTCGCGGGTCTGTTCAAGAACCTCGAGAACAAGGGCAACCCCTGGGGCCAGAACGCCAAGGACCGGCTCAACTGGATCTCCGAGCTGGACTTCGACGTTCCGGTGTTCGGCCAGGACGCGGACAGCTTCGCCGACTACGAGTACCTGTTCTGGGTCGGCTGCGCCGGCGCCTACGAGGACCGGGCCAAGAAGACCACGAAGGCCGTCGCCGAGCTGCTCGCGACCGCCGGCGTGAAGTTCATGGTTCTCGGTGCCGAGGAGACCTGCACCGGTGACTCGGCCCGTCGCGCGGGCAACGAGTTCCTGTTCCAGCAGCTCGCGATGCAGAACATCGAGACCCTGAACTCGGTGTTCGAGGGCGTCGAGGACTCCAAGCGCAAGATCGTCGTCACCTGCGCGCACTGCTTCAACGCGCTCAACAACGAGTACCCCCAGGTCGGCGGGAACTACGAGGTCGTGCACCACACCCAGCTGCTGAACCGCCTGGTGCGGCAGAAGAAGCTGGTGCCGGTGGCGTCGGTGAGCCAGGACGTGACCTATCACGACCCGTGCTTCCTCGGCCGCCACAACAAGGTGTACGACGCACCGCGTGAGCTGATGGCTGCGTCCGGCGCGAAGCTCACCGAGATGCCGCGGCACGGCGAACGGTCCATGTGCTGTGGTGCCGGTGGTGCCCGCATGTGGATGGAAGAGAAGATCGGCAAGCGGATCAACATCGACCGCGTCGACGAGGCACTGTCGACGAATCCGTCGAAGATCGCCACCGGCTGCCCGTTCTGCCGCGTCATGCTCAACGACGGTGTCACCGCGCGTCAGGAGAAGGGCGAAGGCGAGGGTGTCGAGGTCGTCGACGTCGCCCAACTCATGCTCGACTCCATCACCCGTCTCGAGCCCGCGACGCTCAGCGAGAACATCAAGGTGATCCCGCGTGAGCGGCCCGTCGCGGAACCGGTGGCGACCGCCGGCACCCAGGAGGCCGCCGTGGCCTCGGAGGCGACCGCCGAGACGGTGGAGAAGGAGCGCGTCGAGGAGATCGAGGAGGCGGCCGCGATCCCGGCGGCCCCCAAGACGGCCCCGGCCGGCGGCCTGCAGATGAAGGGCGCCGCCAAGGCTCCCGGCGCGAAGCCGGGCGGGCTGCAGATGAAGGGCGGCCTGAAGGCTCCGGGCGCGAAGGCTCCCGCAGCCGGCGACGGTGCCGCAGCGGAGGCTCCCGCTGCCCCGGCCGCCAAGCCGGGCGGACTGCAGATGAAGGGCGGCCTGAAGGCCCCGGGCGCTAAAAAGGCCGCCCCGGCTGCCGCCGCTCCCGCTGCCGAATCCGCTCCGGCCGAGGCACCGGCGGCCCCGAAGGCCAAGCCGGGCGGACTGCAGATGAAGGGCGGGCTCAAGGCCCCGGGCGCCAAGAAGACGGCTCCGGCCGCGGCCGCACCGGCCGCCGAGGCACCGGCCACGGAGGCACCCGCCACGGCACCGGCCGCCGAGGCACCCGCCACGCCCTCGGTTCCGAAGGCCAAGCCGGGCGGACTGCAGATGAAGGGCGGGCTCAAGGCCCCGGGCGCCAAGAAGACGGCTCCGGCCGCTCCGGCACCTGCCACGGAGGCCCCCGCGACGGCACCGGTTGCCGAGGCACCGGCCGTCACGGCACCGGCCGCCGAGGCACCCGCCCCGGAGGCTCCGGCGGCTCCCGAGCCGCCGAAGGCGAAGCCGGGCGGCCTGGCATTCAAGGGCGGAGCGAAGGCTCCCGGCGCCCGCAAGGCCGCCGCGCCGAAGCCTCCGGCGGAGAAGCCCGAGCCTCCGGCGGAGAAGCCCGAGGCCCCCGCGGAGGCACCGGAACCGGCGCACGCACCCCCGGGTGAGGCGCCCGATCCGGATGCACCGCCGGAGAAGGCACCGGCACCCGAGGCGCCGTCGACCAACGGCACGGAGGCCTCGTCGACCAACGGCGCCGAGGCACCGGCCCCGCCGCAGGCCAAGCCGGGAGCGCTGGGCTTCAGGTCCGGCGCCAAGGCCCCCGGCCGGCGCGGGTAGCACCCACGGCGACGCCCCTCACCCGCTCGGGTGGGGGGCGTCGCCGTTTCCCGGAGCAGACATCCCCCTCGAGGTCTTCCTCGAGACAGGACGAGGTTTCACCGCCGCCGAACGCCTGCACTGCCACAAGAACAACCGCCAGTCCGCATGGTTTTCCGCTCATAGCCCAACAATCCGAAGTAGCATTAGTGCTACCATCGGGTATGGAGAGTCTGGGGTTGAAGGAACTGCGCCAGCATGCCAGTGACTACGTCAAACGTGCCGAAGCTGGGGAGACGATGCTGATCACGGTCGCCGGCCGGCCGAGCGCGATCCTCGGCCCGGCCGGGCGGAAGACGTGGCGCGCCTTCGACGAGGTCGCCGACGTCTTTCGGACGGACACGGATCCGACGTGGGAGGCCGACCGCAACCTGATCGACGACCCGATCGCGGACCCCTGGGCTCCCCGGTGAGAACGGTACTCGATACGAGCATCCTGATCGCGAACGATGTCCCGCCCATCGATGGGGAGGTCGCGATCAGTGCCGTGAGCCTGGCGGAACTACACTTCGGACTCCTGGTCGCGACCACCGCGGAACAGCGAGCGCAGCGGTTGCAGCGGCTGATCGCCGTGGAACGCACATTCGAACCCCTACCCGTCGACGCAGGTGTCGCTCGAAGTTACGGGCAGCTGGCCGCAGCCGTGCGAGCGTACGGCCGTAAACCCCAGCCCAGAGCCCTCGATCTGATGATCGCCGCCACCGCACACGCGAACAACGCCAGACTCGTCACCCGCAACATCGGCGATCTCCGCGGCATCGAACACTTGCTGGGTATCGACACAATCTGAGGACAACCTGCGATCGATGTCGGTTGCCGTTGCTGGGACTCGCTCAGTTGGCCGGCACGGGCGGCTTCGCGCGGTGTACGCATGCCGAGTCGCCGCGCAATCTCCGACGGTGCGGTGTGTTCGCAGCGGGCCAGGGTATGGAGTCCGGCAAGGTCCACGGCGCCCGGATCGGTTCGGCCGATCCAGCACGGCCGCGGCCGTGGTCACCGCGACGGCCCGTCGCGATCGCCCCGCCGGCCGCCGACAGCTCCGATCGTCGGAACGCTGTGGACGAACCGCCTGGTTGTGGACAGCCGAGCGTGCACCCGAAGCCGCGTCCCGACAACCGGATTCGACTGCCCCACCGGGTGCGAACACGCGGGTGTCAGCCGTGCCGGGCGAGCAGCTCCTCGCGGCGTTTGGGATCGAGGTTCACGCGCGAGACGTCACCGTCGTAGTGGTCGAGCAGGCGCGGGTCCATCACCTTGCGCCACAACGGCGGAACGAACGACAGCAGGATCATGACGGCGTAGCCGGCGGGCAGCTGCGGCGCCTCCTCCATCGTGCGCAGCGTCTGGTAGCGCCGCAGCGGATTGGCGTGGTGGTCGCTGTGCCGCTGCAGGTGGTAGAGGAACAGGTTGCTGCAGCTGTGGTCGCTGTTCCAGCTGTGCCGCGGCGCGACGCGCTCGTACGTGCCGTTCGGACGCGTGCCGCGCAGCAGACCGTAGTGCTCGAGGTAGTTGGCGGCCTCGAGGAACATCACGGCCAGCACGGCCTGCACCACCAGCCAGGGCGCGACGGACCATCCGAAGACCGCGATCAGCCCGGCGTACAACACGACGGTCAGGGCCCAGGCGTTCAGGACGTTGTTGCGCGGGCTCCACCAGGGCAGCCCGCGACGGGCCAGGCGCTCACGTTCGTACCGCCAGCCGGACCGGAGGCCGCCGAACACCGAGCGCGGCAGGAACTCCCAGTACGTCTCGCCGAACCGCGCCGTCGCGGCGTCCTCCGGGGTGGCGACCCGCAGATGGTGACCGTGGTTGTGTTCGACGAAGAAGTGCCCGTAGCCCGACTGGGCGAGGGCGATCTTGGCGAGCCGGCGTTCGAGGTCGGTGCGCTTGTGCCCGAGTTCGTGCGCGGCGTTGATGCCGACGCCGCCG
Source organism: Rhodococcus sp. 2H158 (assembly GCF_053764755.1). Classification (NCBI taxonomy): domain Bacteria; kingdom Bacillati; phylum Actinomycetota; class Actinomycetes; order Mycobacteriales; family Nocardiaceae; genus Rhodococcus; species Rhodococcus sp. 2H158. The sequence continues at coordinate 45,346 of NZ_JBSNCE010000036.1, read as the reverse complement.
ACCACGCCGACGGTGGCGGCCATCGCGAACCGCTCGGGCCAGCCCATCGGCGCGACGGTCCACACCCAGCAGGCGAAGACGAGGCCCGCGTACTGCAGCGGCAGGTACAGGTAGGTGCACCAGCGGTAGTACCGGTCCTCCTCCAGGTCGCGCATGACCTCTTCCGGCGGGTTGGCCTTGTCGACGCCGTTGAACCGGTCGACGAGCGGGACGATCACCGCGATCAACAGCGCACCGGACGCCCAGAAGACCCCGAGGTGCAGGTACTCGACGAGCAGCCACGCGACGAACGGGCTCAGCGGGACGGCGAGCCCGCACAGCCACAGGTACCGTTTGCGGTCCTTCCAGCGCGCCCCCGCGGTCCCGTCCCCCACCATGTACACCAACCCCCTGGTTGTCTCGCCCGTCCCCCGAACATCACGGTTCTTACATCCCATATGTCCGCAACGCGCCGGGATGTTACCGAATGGTAGGACAAACGAGACGAACCACCCACGAAGTTGTGACCGGTCCGAATACAGCGACGGCGCCGCACCGTAGGTGCAGCGCCGTCGAACCGTCGGGACGACCCGCTCAGATGGGACGGACCCCCTGGGCCTGCGGGCCCTTCTGTCCCTGCCCGATCTCGAACTCGACCCGGGCACCTTCGTCCAGCGACTTGAAGCCGGAGCCCTGAATCTCCGAGTAGTGGACGAACACGTCGGGTCCACCGCCGTCCTGCTCGATGAAGCCGAAACCCTTTTCGGCGTTGAACCACTTCACAGTTCCCTGTGCCATACCGTGCGACTCCTCAATCCACCCGCGCGTCACCCCGACGCAACGGTCACAAGTGGTCATGATTGCACTTTTCGGGCCGATCGTCGCGGTGGACGCGTCGATGCAGGCGAAATCCGCCTGAAACCCGGTTGCGGCCGGGTGGCACCATGGACGCCGTGAGTACAGGAGAACAGGGCCACCTTCATCACCGCATCACCCGCAAGCTCGAGCAGTCGGCGAAGCTGCAGAACGTGCTGTACGAGATCCGGGGGCCGGTGCACGCGCACGCCGCGCGGCTCGAGGCGGAGGGGCACCGCATCCTGAAGCTCAACATCGGCAACCCGGCGCCGTTCGGGTTCGAGGCACCCGAGACGATCGTGCAGGACATGATCGCGGCGCTGCCCAACGCCCAGGGCTACTCGGAGTCGAAGGGCATCGCGTCGGCGCGCCGGGCCATCGTCACCCGTTACGAGCTCGTGCCGGGCTTCCCGAAGCTCGACATCAACGACGTCTATCTCGGCAACGGCGTCTCCGAGCTGATCACGATGACGATGCAGGCCCTGCTCGACGACGGCGACGAGGTGCTGATCCCGGCGCCGGACTACCCGCTGTGGACGGCGATGACGTCCCTGGCCGGCGGTACGCCGGTGCACTACCTGTGCGACGAGTCCAACGACTGGAATCCCGACATCGAGGACATCGAGTCGAAGATCACGGAGAAGACCAAGGCCCTGTTGGTCATCAACCCGAACAACCCGACGGGTGCCGTGTACTCGCTCGAGGTGCTCGAACAGCTGGTGCAGCTGGCCCGCAAGTACCAGCTGCTGCTGCTCGCCGACGAGATCTACGACAAGATCCTCTACGACGACGCCAAGCACATCTCCCTGGCCACCCTCGCGCCCGACCTGCTGTGCCTGACCTACAACGGCCTGTCGAAGGCCTACCGGGTCGCCGGGTACCGGTCGGGCTGGATGACGATCACCGGCCCCAAGGACCATGCCGGCGGGTTCCTCGAGGGCATCGACCTGCTCGCCTCGACCCGTCTGTGCCCCAACGTGCCGGCCCAGCACGCGATCCAGGTGGCGCTCGGCGGGCATCAGAGCATCGAGGACCTGATCCTGCCCGGTGGCCGGCTGCTCGAGCAGCGCGACGTCGCGTGGGAGCGCCTGAACTCGATTCCCGGCGTCAGCTGCATCAAGCCGCGCGGCGCCCTGTACGCCTTCCCGCGCCTCGATCCGGAGGTGTACGAAATCCACGACGACGAGAAGCTGGTCCAGGACCTGCTGCTGCAGGAGAAGATCCTGATGGTGCAGGGCACCGGCTTCAACTGGCCGGATCCGGACCATCTGCGGATCGTGACGCTGCCGTGGGCGCGCGACCTGGCAGTGGCCATCGAACGCTTCGGCAACTTCCTGTCCAGCTACAAGCAGTGACCGTCGGCGCGACACGCCCGGGATGCACGACACGCCGACCGTTGTCGAAAGTATATGTTGCGACGAACGGACGGCGTCACCGCAGGCAGAGCCGCCGACTGCCCCCGGAAACGAGCGTGCGGCCGGACCCCGGTGAGGACCGACACACTGTAGGCACTACCCCGGGGGCCGACAGAACCATTACGTTTGTCTACGGCACCTCAGCGTGCTGGGCTCCCTGATCATCGCCATCCCCCCTGTGCGAGATCAGGTCGAAGGTGGCGGGGACACCCCCCCTGCTCCCCGCCACCACCAGCCCTTGTCCCCCGGATGCGGCCGGGCTTCCGCGATGCGACCTCGCCGCGATCTCGTCGTTACCCTGATGCGGTGACTCGCGCAGAGCCCCCCGGCCACGGACACGGACACGGCCACTTCTCCGGGCCGATCCCGGTCGGACCCACCGCCGCGAAGGTCGTCGTCGGACTCCTCGTCGCGATCGGCGTCGCCGTGTTCGCCGGCGCCGTCGCGCTGTGGCCCAGCGGGCAGGCGGTCGACATCCCGGCCCCGTTCCAGACCACCGGCGGCGGAGCCGTCGTCACCGAGGCCGGCACCGTCGTCGAGCAGGACATCGGCCCGTGCGGGAGCAGTTCGGCCGGCCGCCCGTTCACCGGCGACCCCGTCCCCCCCGCGACCGACGCCTACCAGTGCCAGCGCAGCATCGTCACCATCGATTCGGGCCCCAACGAGGGCACCCGCACCCTGCTCGAGATCGGGCCCGGCCCGGGGCAGCCGGACCTGCGCGTCGGCGAGGAGATCCGGCTGGTGCGGCAGGTCGACCCGTCCGGCGCCACCCAGTACTCGTTCTACGACTACTCCCGCGGGCTTCCCCTCGCGCTGATCATCACGGCGTTCGTCGTGGTCATCGTGGCCGTGGCCCGGTGGCGTGGCCTGCGCGCCCTGATCGGCCTGCTGGTCGCGTTCGGGGTGCTCGTGGTGTTCATGCTCCCCGCGCTGCTCGACGGCAAACCCGCCGTGCCCGTCGCGCTGGTCGGCGGCGCGATCATCCTCTACGCCGTGCTCTATCTCGCGCACGGGGTGAATCTGCGCACCAGCTCGGCCCTGCTGGGCACCCTCGCGTCGATGCTGCTCGCCGCCCTGCTCTCGTACCTCGCGATCTGGATGACACACCTGACCGGGCTGTCCGAGGAACAGAACACCGACGTGCAGCTGTACCTCGAGCAGGTCAGCATCACCGGCCTGCTCCTCGCCGGCTTCATCATCGGTTCGCTCGGCGTCCTCAACGACGTGACCATCACCCAGGCGGCGTCGGCGTTCGAGCTGGCGGCGCTCGATCCCACGGCCTCTCGCCGGAAGGTGTTCTCCTCCGCGATGCGGGTCGGCCGCGACCACATCGCCAGCACCGTCTACACCCTCGTACTGGCGTACGCCGGTGGCGCCCTGCCCCTGCTGCTGCTCTTCAGCGTCGCCGGCCGGTCCATCTCGGACGTGCTCACCGGCGACGCCGTCGCCATCGAGGTGGTGCGGGCGTGTGTGGGCGGCATCGCGCTGGCCCTGTCCGTCCCGCTCACCACCGGCATCGCCGCGCTGCTGGCCCGGCCCGGCGCCCAGGAGCCCGTCGCCCACAAGGGCCGCCATGCCCGGTGACCGGTTCGTCGGCCGCGGGCGACGGGGGGCGGGTGAACGATAGGTATTCTTCCTCTGTTGTCGTCCGGAGCGAGGGAACCGGGATCACGGCACGCGAGATCGAAGGGCAGGGGCCATGTTCTCCGAGCAGCACGGGCCTGCCGGCGCACCACCAGGAAGCAGCAGCAAAGGTACATCGGTCGCCCTGGACACCGACTGGAACCGGGAGGAGCCGTCGGTCCTCCTGATCGAGGACGACGCCGGCGACGCACTCATCGTCGAGGAACTGGTGGCGGACAGCGCGCAGGGCATGCGCCTGGAATGGGTCCAGACCATGGCCGCGGCTCGCGCGGAGCTGGCCGGCGGACTGCCCGACTGCATCCTGCTGGACCTGCATCTGCCCGACGCGCAGGGCATGGACGCGCTGGCCCGGGTGCAGCAGTACGCCGCCGGCGTTCCGGTCGTGGTGCTCACCGGTCTCGCCGAGGAGCAGACGGGGCTGGCGGCGGTGACCGCCGGCGCTCAGGACTATCTCGTCAAGGGCCGGGTGGAGCCGGACATGTTCGGCCGGACCGTGCGCTACGCGATCCAGCGCAAGCAGGCCGAGCATGCCGCCGTCGCGTTGCAGGCCAGCCGGCTGCAGGCGCGCGAGAACGCCCGCCTCGAACGCGGCCTGCTGCCGTCGCCGATGCTGCGCGGCACGGGCGACGTGGACGTCGTGGCCCGCTACCGGCCCGGGCGCGAGCAGTCCCTGCTCGGCGGCGACTTCTACGACGTCGTGCAGACCGAGGACGGCACGGTGCACGTGCTCATCGGCGACGTCAGCGGGCACGGTCCCGACGAGGCGGCACTCGGGGTGAGCCTTCGGATCGCGTGGCGCACCCTCGTGGTCACCGGCGTCACCGGTGTCGCGCAGTTGCAGAAACTCGAGCGGATCATGGTCGCCGAACGGGCGAACGAACGGCACTTCGCCACCCTCACCAGCCTCGCCATGTCGCCGGACCGGCGCCGGGTGCAGGTGATGCGCGCCGGGCATCCGGGTCTGCTGCTGCACAGTTCCCGGGGCGTGGACTGGGTGGAGGCACCCGGCGGACCCGCCCTCGGACTGCTGCCCGGTGTCTCGACGTGGCCCGTGCACGAGCTGGAACTGCCGCCAGGCGGCGGCATCATGATGTTCACCGACGGGCTGTTCGAAGGCCGGATCGGCGACGGCGGCGAACGCCTCGGCGAGGAGGGCCTGCTGCGGCTGGCCCGCGAGGAGGGCCACTTGGCGCCCGAGGCGTTCGTCGACACCCTGATCGACCGGGCCGAGGCGCTGGCGGAGAGTCACGGAGGACTCGCCGACGACGTGGCCGTGGTACACGTGCGCTGGAGCGAGAAGGTGACGGAACAGTCATGAGAGACCCGTCGATGCCCGAACCCAAGGTCGAGCGGGTGCGCTCGCGGCTGACGGTCCAGAGCTGGTTCCAGGTCGCCTTCGCGGTCCTCGCCGTGTTCGTCGTCGTCGGCACGGCGGTCGGCGGGTATTTCATCCAGCGCACGGCCCAGATCACGGACGAACTGGTCGACCAGATCCAGCCGGCCCGCGCCGAGGCGTACCGACTGCAGGCGGCGCTGCTGGATCAGGAGACCGGCGCCCGCGGCTACGCCGCCACCGCCGACGTCGAATTCCTCGAGCCGTACCTGACGGGCAAGCGGATCGAGCAGGAGGCCGCGGACCGGATGCGGGAGTTCACCGCCGGCCATCCGGAACTGCTCGCCGCCGTCGACGAGATCGAAGCGGCGGCGGCGGCGTGGCGCGCCGACTACGCCGACCCGCTCGTCGCGAGCGTCGTCCCCGGCGTCCCCGCACCCGTGGATCCCGCCAGCATCGAGCGGGGCCGGACCACGTTCGACGCCATGCGCACCCTCTTCGAGGCGCAGAACGCCGAACTCGTCCAGGCCCGCGCGGAGGGCTACGACAACCTCATCCACGCCCGGACGATCCGCAACTCCGTGCTCGTGGCGATGGTGGCGGGCTTCCTGCTCACCGGCCTGCTCATGGTGATCCTCGTGCACAACCTCGTCGCCATGCCGCTGGTCAGCCTGCGCGCGGCGACGCGGCGCGTCGTCGCGGACGGCAACTTCGACCAGCACATCCGGCCCCAGGGCCCGAAGGACATCCGGGCCCTGGCACAGGACGTCGAAGCCATGCGCGGACGCATCGTGTTCGCGCTCGCGGCCGCCCATACTCAGCACCAGCGACTCGCCAGCCAGAAGGCGGACCTCGACGCCCAGGCCGAGGAACTGCGCCGCTCCAACGCCGAGCTCGAGCAGTTCGCCTACGTCGCCTCGCACGACCTGCAGGAGCCGCTTCGCAAGGTCGCCTCCTTCTGCCAGCTGCTCGAGAAGCGTTACGGCGACAAGCTCGACGAACGGGGCACCCAGTACATCGCGTTCGCCGTCGACGGCGCCAAGCGCATGCAGGTCCTCATCAACGACCTGCTGGCGTTCTCCCGCGTCGGCCGGGTCAACGACGCCCACGTGCGCGTCGACCTGGATCAGCCGCTGGACAAGGCACTGGCCAACCTCGCCGCCGCCGTCGACGAGTCCGAGGCGCGCATCGAGCGGCCCGAGCAGCTCCCCGAGATCACGGGCGATCCGACCCTGCTGACGATGCTCTGGCAGAATCTGCTGGGCAACGCGATCAAGTTCCGCCACCCCGACCGCGCACCCGTCGTGCGGATCACGTGCGACCGGATCGACGGTGAGGACGACGGTGACCGGGCGGGCGCCGGCCGCTGGCAGCTGTGCGTCACGGACAACGGCATCGGCATCGACAAGGAGTTCGCCGAGAAGGTGTTCATCATCTTCCAGCGCCTCCACGGCCGCGACGTCTACACCGGCACCGGCATCGGCCTGGCGGTGTGCAAGAAGATCGTCGAGTACCACGGTGGCAGGATCTGGATCGACACCGAGCACACCGGAGGCACCCGGTTCTGCTTCACCGTCCCCGCCCTGCCCGAGGCAGAACCCGAAGAGCACGCCCCGGCCGACACCGATCTCGAAGGAGCCCCCGCATGACCCCCGCAGAGCCCATCGACGTCCTACTGGTCGAAGACGACCCGGGCGACGAGCTGATGACCCGCGAGGCCTTCGAGGACAACAAGATCGGCAACGAGCTGCACGTGGTCCGCGACGGCGAGGAGGCGCTGGACTTCCTGTACCAGCGCGGCGCGCACACCGGAGCGCCGCGTCCCGACCTGATTCTGCTCGACCTCAACCTGCCCAAGTACGACGGGCGCCAGGTCCTCGAGAAGATCAAGTCCGACCCGGACCTGTCCGACATCCCGGTCGTGGTGCTGACCACCTCGGCCGCCGAGGAGGACATCCTGCGCAGCTATCGGCTGCACGCCAACGCGTACGTCACCAAGCCGGTGGACCTCGACCAATTCATCGGGGCGGTCCGGCAGATCGACGAGTTCTTCGTCCAGGTGGTGCGGCTGCCCCGCCGCCGGTAACCATCGGCGTCGACTGCGGTATCCGTCGACGAATACCGCCGCCGCCAGTGCTCTGCAAATGTGTTCCTTTGTGTCTTGAGACAATTGGGCAGATATTTTTGACGACCGATCGGGACGGCCGCGTCTTCGCCGGTTCCCAGGCAATGGATCGCTCGGCCACGGGCCACAGGTCCCAGTTGCACTTGCTCTTTGTCCGTTCGATTCAGGGCCTACGTCTCTGGCCGCCCCGGGTCCACGGAAGCAGCCTTGCTGGATCCAGTGTGATGCCCTTATCTTGCAGAGAGGACGCAGAAGCCACCAACTGCCCGGCCTACTCCTTTCGTGACCTTCGACAGAAGTCGCGCAACACGGTGATCCGGTCCTGAGCGCCGGCCGGGGAAGGAGTGATCATGCTGGGTCGGTCTTCCGGCGGGATTTCCGACGAGGGTCCTCGCGCGGTGGGGATCCCTGATGTCGTCGAGACGGACCTGGGGACATTCCGATTCGACGACGGTGTCCCGGACCTGGACACGATGGCGTTGTGCTGGGATCGTCTCGACCTGCTGCGCGGCGTCGACGTGTTCCTGAACGCGGTTCCCGGCGCGTCGCTCGCGGCCGCACGTGCCGCGTTCCCGTCGCTGGGAATCCACACGTCGCGGGACATGGCCGTGTGCCCGCGCATGGATTCGGTGCCCTACCTCCTGACAGCCAACACCGAGACGACCTATGGGTTCACTTTGCTCGACCTACGGGCCGACGGGCCGACGGTGATCGAGTGCCCGCCGATGTCGCTCGACGTGGTCGACGACTTCTGGTTCCGGTACGTGGCCGACCTGGGCAATGCCGGGCCCGACAAGGGGCAGGGCGGGAAGTACCTGTTCTTGCCGCCGGGCTACCAGGGCGAGGTCCCCGAGGGCTACTTCACCTACCGCTCGCGCACGTTCACCAACTTCCTGTTCGCCCGCAACCTCGGCGGGCTCGATGTCATCGAGCAGACCCGTATCTATCCGCTCGCCCAGGCCGGTGACCCGCCGGAGATGCGGTTCGTGAAAGCAGACGGCGTGCCGTACAACACCGTCCACTCGAACGACTTCTCGTTCTACGAAGAGGTCGACCAGATCGTCCAGGAAGAACCCGTCGACGCACTCGATCCCGAGCTTGCCGGTCAGCTGGCGGCGATCGGCATCATCAAGGGCCGGCCGTTCGCTCCCGATCAGCGGATGCGCGCAATCCTGTCTCAGGCGGCGCCGATCGGTGCGGCGATTGCGCGCACTCTCGCGTACCGGCCACGTGACCCGCAGTCCTACATCTACGGCCGGGACGTGTCGTCGTGGAAGACGGCCTTCGTGGGCGGAAGCTCCGAGTTCCTGCACGACGGTGTTCGCCTCCTGGATGCCCGTACGCTGTTCCACTACGTCGCCACCGTCGTCACGCCGGCGATGGCGACCCCGATGGTGGGAGTGGGCTCGCAGTACGCCTACACCGCCGAGGACGCCGAGGGCGAATGGCTGGACGGGGGCGGCACCTACCGGGTGCACCTGCCCGCCGGCATTCCCGTCAAGGACTTCTGGTCGTTGTGCGTCTACGACTGCCAGTCCCGCTCACTGCTGCAGACCGACAACCCGTACCCGTCGCTCAGCAGCAACACCGGGACGGTCGCAGCCAACGAAGACGGCTCGGTGGACGTCTACTTCGGACCCGCATCGCCGGCGGGCCGGGAGTCGAACTGGATCCAGACGGTCCCGGGGAAGTCCTGGTTCCTGATCCTGCGCCTCTACGGACCACTCCAGGCATGGTTCGACCGGACGTGGCAACCCGGCGAGGTCGAACCCCTCGGCTGACCGAGACCGGGGTCGGTCTCGACGCGAGAAGCCCGCCTCTACGCCTGAACGACCCGTCGATTCTCCGCTTTCGAAAAACAGGGCCTAGATGCTCCAGCGCATGGTGACGACGGTCCCGGTGTCGGCCGGGGCCACGGTCGCCGTGTCCGCCAGGGACTTGATCAGCGTGAGACCGTGCCCGCGCGAGCTGGTGCCCGGGTCGGTGTCGTTCGCGCGCCAGCTGCCCCGGTCGATGATGGCGACCTCGACCTGCCGGTCGCCCGGGATGAGCGTCGCCTCGAGGTCGAGGGTGCCCGACACACCGTCGCGGTAGGCGTGCTCGACGGCGTTGGCAAGGGCCTCGTAGCTGGCCAGCAGCACGTCGCGCGTCAGCTCTGGGCGCACGTGCACCGCGTCGAGCCAGCGCTCCAGGGCCCGCCGCAGCACGGTCAGCTGACCGGGCTCGGCGCGCACGCGCCGATAGGCCAGCGTGACCGAGTCGCACAGCGGGGTGTTCTGTGGCGAAAACATCGTCTGTACTCTAACCCGTCGCGCCGGGCGCCATCGGCCACGAGGGTCCCCGGCGGCGGAGGGGCCCGTCAGATCGGTAGCCGCAGCTCCGGCGGCACTTCGATCGTGGGCAGGGGCGGCAGCGGCGGCAGTGTCGGTACCGGGATGTTGAGCCCGGGAATCAGCGGCGGCGGCGGAGGGGTGGCCACCGGCGGGGGCGGCACTACCCGCTCCGTCGTGGACTCCTCGGTCGGCGGCACCGTGGTCGTCGTCGGCACCGGCGCCGGCGCGACGGCGGGCGCCGGCTGCGGGGTCCGCGGCGGCGTCGTCACGATCACCTCGGTCGGCCGGGGCTCCGACTCGTCGTCGCCGGCGAAGGTGTTCTGCGCGCCCAGCGCCAGCCCGATCATGGCCACCACGCCCAGGGCGGTGCCGGCCAGCCCGGCCCCGCTGATCTGGCGGCCCGACACGTGCGGGCCGCGCGCGGTCGCCGCCCGCTTCCACGCCGGCGTCCGCTCCGGCGTCCCGGCGTCGTCCACCGAGGCCGGCGCGGGTGTCTCGGTCCGCGCGAGCCGCTCGGTGCGCTGGGGCGCCACTCCGCGCGGCGGGACGATGCGTTCGGTCGCCCCCGGCGGGACGATCAGTTCGGTAACCGCCGACGGGGTGTGGCCCACGGCGACGGCGCGCAGGGCGCCGCCCTTGGCCAGGACGAGCTCGGGTTCGTGCGGCACCACGACGGGCAGCTTCATCCACGTCTCGAGCACCCGGCGCACCAGCCGGACATGGGCGCCGCCGCCGAGCAGCACGATCGTCTCGGGCCGGGCGCCGGACCGGTGCACGACGTCGCGCAGGAACCGCGCGGAACCCTCCACGAGCGGGGTGATCAGCGGGTCGAAGGTCTCGAGGGACATCAGGATCACGCCGGCGGTGCCCGGCACGGCGACGGCGTCGCTGCCGGACAGCTGTTCCTTCGCCGTGCGGCACTGGGCGACGAACTCCTCGTCCTCCGGGTCGTCGGGTCGCCACACGCCGTCCGAGCCGAGCTGGTGCAGGCGCACCGCCTCGTCGAACAGGCGGCCGGAGACGGTCCTGGTGCGTTCGGTGTGTACGGCGCCGGCGGTGCGGTCGACGACGGTGACGGTGAGACCGGAGGCGCCGAGGTCGTAGAGCACCGCGACGTCGCCGGTGAGCTCGCCGGTGGCCCGCAGGTAGGCCAGGGCCGCCTCGGACTCGCCGACGAGGGTGTAGCGGTCGAGTCCCTGCTCGGCCATCGCGGCGCGGAGCCGCTCGGCGTCGGCGCCGTCGCGGTACACCAGGCCCACCCGCTCGACGGTGTCGCCCGCAATGCCGGCCTGCACGAGCACGCCCACGGTCTGCGCCGCGAGCCGTGCCGGTTCGTCCTGCCTGGTCTCCACCACCTGGAACTGGTAGCCCGCGGCGGGCGCGGCCGGATCGATCGGACGAACGATCCGGACGGCACTCGTCCCTGCGGTCACCCCGAGAACCGAACTCATCAGCCGCCTTCTGATCGTGTTTTGCGCCGCACATCCACCCCCGGCGCATCCCGACCGCCCGATGGTACCGAACGGTCCGGACACGCCTACCCGGCGAATCGGACACACGCCGTCACAACCGGGCGAACGACCCGTTCGCTGCCTAGGATCGAGCGATGCGGGTTCTGTACGTCTGTACCGGGAACATCTGCCGATCGCCCACCGCCGAGCTGTTGACCACCGCATACGCGACGGAGACGGGCCGGGGCGAGTTGTCCGCGCACAGCGCCGGCACCCGCGCCATGGTCGGGCGGCCCATGGAGCCGACGGCCGCGCTCGTGCTGCGCCAGCTGGGCGGCGAGCCCGACGGATTCGTTGCCCGGCGCCTGTCGCCGCACATCGCACAGGACGCCGACCTGGTGATCACGATGGCCGAGTCGCACCGGGGGGCCGTGCTGCAGGCGGCGCCGCGGACGCTCAAGCGGACGTTCACGCTGCGCGAGGCCGCGCGGCTGCAGCAGCTCAGCGGCGCCGAGACCGTCGCCGACCTCGCCGCGGCCCGGGCGCAGTTCCCCGCGCCCGGACCGGAGGACGTCACCGATCCGATCGGTCTGGACGAGGACACGTTCGTCGCCGTCGGGACCGAGATCGCCGATCTGCTGCTACCGCTGCTCGCCCGGCTCCACGACTGACCCGTTGCGCGGGCCCTGCATGGGCGACGGCGCGACGGGCCGCGCCACCGCCGTCGGCACCGCCTGCTCGCGGTAGGCGGGGTCGGCGGTGTACGCCTGCGGGGCGCGGTAGTGCTGTCCCGGCTGCGCGTCGTCGTGGTCCTGCCCGCCCCGGTGCGGCTGCTCCGGCCGGTACGGTTCCGGCCGGTTCTGCTCCTCGCGGTAGCGGCGTCCGCCGGTGGTCTGCGCGGCCGGGGCCGGCTGCGCGGGCCGTGCGGCCGGGCCCGGCTGCGCGGGCGCGGACCCGGTCGGGGCGGGCGTCGACGCAGCGGCCGTGGCCTTCTTCGCCGACTCGTCGGACTCGTAGTAGTACCGGTACTCGTAGGCGCCGCGGCCCTTGGTCGGCGTCATCGTGATGATGGTGCCGAGCAGGTGTGCCCCGGCGCTGCCCAGGTTGCCGACCGCGCGGCTGAGCTGCTCGCGGGTGGTCTTGCCGTGGCGAGAGATGAGCAGCGCGCCGTCGGTGGCCGCGGCGAGCACGACCGAGTCGGTGACGGGCAGGACCGGCGAGCCGTCGATGATCACGTACTCGAAGCGCGCCCGCAGGTCGTCGATGACGTGCTTGGCGGTTTCGGAGCCGAGCAGCTCGCTGGGGTTGGGCGGCAGCGGCCCGGAGGCCAGCACCCACAGGCCCTCGTACTGGCTGGGCTGCAGCACGTCCTCCAGACCGGCCTGGCCCGACAGCACGGTGCTGAACCCGACGTCGCCGACGACCCCGAGGTACTTCGACACCCGGGGCCGGCGCAGGTCGCCCTCGACGAGCACCACGGAATGGCCGGCCTCCGCGAGCACCAGCGCGGTGTTGATGGCCGTGGTGGTCTTGCCCTCGGCCGGCAGGGCGCTGGTGACGACGATGACGCGCGGCGGGTTGTCGACGTCGAGGAACTTGAGGTTGGTGCGCATCTCCCGGTACGCCTCCGCGCTGCCGGAGTTCGACTCCTGGAAGTCGATCGCCGCGTGCTCCTGCCGTTCCTTGTCGAGGGGGATGGTGCCCACGAGGCCCGTCCCGGCGAGCTCCTCGACCGTCTTGCGATCCTTGACCGTGTTGTCGAGCCGGTCGCGCAGCACCGCGAGGGCGATGCCGAGGAGCAGGCCGACGGCGAGGCCGAGCGCGAGGTTGCGCTTCGTCTTCGGCGACACCGGGGTCGCCGGGGTGTCGGCGTGCTGCTCGACGACGACCCGCGCGGTGGGCTCACCGCCGTTCTCAGGGGTCTCGAGCTCGCGCGCCATGACGACGAACTCGTCGGAGAGGGCGTTGGCGAGGTCCCGGGCCCGCTCCGGCGACTCGTCGTCGACCTTGACGTCGACGAGCACGGTGTCCGGGGCGGACGACGCGGTGACCTTTCCGGCGAGCTGCGACGGCGTGACGTCGGACAGGCCGAGCCGGTCGAGGGTGCGCTGCGCCAGCGTGGTGCCGGTGAGCAACTTGGTGTAGGAGGCGACGCGCTGCTGCGAGAACAGGTTGCCCTGGTAGATCTCGTTGACCGAGGCCCCGGAGGAGGTGGAGACGAACAGCCGGGTGCTCGCCTGGTAGATCGGAGTGGTGAGCAGGGAGGCTCCGAGCGCACCGAGTACCGCCACCACGGTCGTCACGGCGACGATCTTCCATCGCGCCTGCAGGATGCGTAGGTAGTCGTGTACTTCCATTACGGTGTCTCCCTCGTTGCTGTGACACTGTCGGTGCACCCTACGGGCGCGGAAATCTGTCGTTCGGTCAGGTGCCGGGCGAGCGTGGGGCCGATCAGGGCCAGCGCGCCGGGGGTGGTCAGGTCGGAGTGCGGGTAGGGCACGTCGTGCTCGGCGACGCGGCGGACGTGGCGCCGCCAGCTCGCCGCCAGATCGGGTCCGCTCTGCCCGCCGGGCCGGGCCCGGAACAGCAGCGCGTCGCCGTCGAGGACGCGTGGGATGTGCGCGGTGACGGCCTCCTCCAGCGCGGCACCCGCGGCCAGAGCCCGCTCCCGGATCTCGGCGACGAACGTCGACGGCAGGCCGGGCACCTCGAGCTCGACGACGGGCTCGTCGGGCAGCGCCGCGACGTCCGGGAGGGTGTCGGGGGTGAGCGTGTCGAGCAGGATCAGCGACGCCACCTGCTCCCCCGCCTCGCGCAGTTGCACGGCCATCTCGTGGGCGATGGTGCCGCCGAGGGACCAGCCCAGCAGGTGGTAGGGGCCGTCCGGCTGGACGGCGCGGACCCGGTCGACGTAGCGGGCGGCGAACTCGGCGACGGTGCGCGGCAGCGGCGCGAGCCGGGTGGCCTGCAGCCCGTACAGCGCGACGTCGGGCAGGTGCGGCGCGAGCCCGGTGTAGCACCACGACATGCCGCTGATCGGGTGGACGCAGAACAGCGCGGTGCCGCCGGAACGGCCCGCGAGCGGCACGAGCGTGGCGAGCGGATCGGTGTCGTCACCGCCGTGGTCGATCCGGTCGGCGAGGTCCGCGACGGCGGGTGCGGTGAGCAGCCAGTCGAGCGGGACGTCGCGGCCGAGTTCGGCACGCAGGTCGGCGGCGACGGCGACGGCCCCGAGCGACGTGCCGCCGAGGTCGAAGAACCCGGCGTCGGCGGACACCGATCCGGGGGGCCGGCCGAGGTGCCGGGCGAACACGGCGGCGACCGCCTCGGCCGTCGCCCCGTCGGGCGTCACGAATCCGTCCGTGGGCGAGGCGAAGTCGGGCTGGGGCAGCGCGGCGCGGTCGACCTTGCCGGACGGCAGCAGCGGCAGCGCGTCGACGACGGTGATCGCGGCGGGCCGCAGCGCGCGCGGCAGGTGCGCGGCCGCGCGGGTGCGCAGTGCGGCGGCGTCGGCGCTGCCCTGCGCGTAGGAGGCGAGGACGGTTCCGCCCGCGGGGCCGGGCACGGCGACGGTGACGGCGGCCTCGACGCCGTCGGCGGCGGTGAGCACCGCGTCGATCTCGGCGGGTTCGACGCGGATGCCGTGCAGCTGGATCTGCTCGTCGACGCGGCCGAGGACGTCGAGCTCGCCGCCGGCGGTCACGCGCGCGAGATCGCCGGTGCGGTACAGGCGCGCACCCGGCTCGCCGTGCGGGTCGGCGACGAATCGGGTTGCGGTGAGCCCGCTTCGGCCGTGATAGCCGCGGGCCAGGCCCGCCCCGGTCACGTACAGCTCACCGACCACCCCGGCCGGGACGGGGTGCAGGCGCGCGTCGAGGACGTGGGCGGTCGCGCCGGCGACGACGGCGCCGACGGTGGGCCGGGTGCCGGATTGGAACGGCCCGCCGAACGACACGGCGATCGTGAACTCGGTGGGCCCGTACCCGTTGAGCAGGCGGTGCCGCCGCCAGCGTTCGACGACGGGCGCGGTGAGCGCCTCGCCCTCGGACAGGACGGTGACCGGGCGCTCCAGCGCGTCCGGGTCGAGGGTGGCCAGCACGGTGGGGGTGGCGACCACGTGGGTGACGTGCTCGTCGACGATCAGCCGCTGCAGCGCCGCTCCCGCGTAGACGTGGTCGGGGGCGACGACGAGGGTCGCGCCGTGCGCGTGGGCGGCGAGCAGTTCGAACACCGACGCGTCGAAGGTGTGCGACGCCGCGTGCAGCACCCGGCTGCCCGGCGCGACGCCGAGGACGTGCCGCTGCGCGTCGACGACGGCGGTCAGGCCGCGGTGCGGCACGGCGACGCCCTTGGGGGTGCCGGTGGTCCCGGACGTGTAGATCAGATACGCGGTGTCATCCGGATGCGGCTCCGCCGCGGTGTCGTCCGGATGCGGCTCCGCCGCGGTGTCGTCCGGATGTGTTTGCGGCGCAGTGACTTCCCGCGCCTCCCACTCGCCGGTCAGGTCCACCCAGTCGATGCCCTCCCCCACCGGTTCGGCACCTGCCACGGTCAACCCGACGGTGGCGCCGCTGTCGCGCAGCACGGTCTCGACGCGGGCGGGCGGCTGCGCCGGGTCGACGGACACCCACGCCGCGCCGGTCCGGGCGACGGCCCACACCGCGAGCGGCCAGCATTCCCCGCGCGGCACGGCCACGGCGACCACGTCGCCGCGGGTCACGCCGCGCGCGCGCAGTTCCCCGGCGACGACGTCGGCGCGGGTGGCGAGCCCGGCGTAGGTCCAGGCGACGGCCCCGGCCCGCACGGCGATGGCGCCGGGGTGGGCGCGGGCGGTGGCGGCGAGGAGCTGCGGCAACGTGCGCGGCGCCGCCGCGGGCGCGGACAGCGGCGCCGGCGCGGGGGCGGCGAGGTCGCCGACGGCGGTGCCGGGGTCGGCGAGCGCGGCGCCGAGCAGCGCGACGTAGTCGTCGAGCAGCGCCTCGGCGGTGGCGGGGTCGAACAGGTCGGTGGCGTACACGAGGCGCACGTCGATGCCGCCGTCACCGTCGCGTTCGGTGATGTCCCAGGTGAGGTCGAACTGCGCGGCCGGTGTGCCGGCGTCGAATTCGCGCACGCGCAGGCCGGGCAGCTGCGGCAGGTCCTCCCCCGCGGGCACCGTGCGGTGGGCGAGCAGCACCTGGAACAGGGGATGGTGAGTGCCGCGGGCCGGCGCGACCCGCGCGACGACCCGGTCGAACGGGATGTCCGCGTGCGCGAGGGCGTCGAGGTCGGTGGTGCGGATGCGGCGCAGCAGGTCCCCGAACGGCTCGTCCCCGGCGACGGTGGTGCGCAGGGCGAGGGTGCCGACGAACATGCCGACGAGGGCGTGCAGGCGCGGGTCGGCGCGCCCGGCAACGGCGGTGCCGACGGCGATGTCGGCGCGGCCGCTGCGGCGGGCGAGCAGCGCGGCGAGCGCCGCGTGCAGCACCATGAAGCCGGTGGCGTCGTGGGCCCGCGCGACGTCGCGGACGAGGCGGTGGGCGGCGGCGTCGAGGTGCGCGGTGACGGCGCCGCCGCGGTGGCTGGGCCGCGCGGGCCGGGGCCGGTCGGCGGGCAGCGGCAGCGGCGTGTCGGGCAGGCCCGCGAGAGTCGTTGCCCAGTGGTCGAGTTGGCGGGCGGCGAGGCTGTCCGGATCGGCGGGGTCGCCGAGCAGGTCGCGTTGCCAGCGGGCGTAGTCGCGGTAGCGCACGGGCAGCGGCCACCAGATCGGTTCCGCACCGGCGACGCGGGCGGCGTAGGCGTGCTGCAGGTCGGTCAGCAGCGGCGCGACGGAGCCGCCGTCGAACGCGATGTGGTGGACGGCCGCGGCGAGCACCCATTCGCGGGCGCCGAGTTCGATCAGCCGGATCCGCAGCGGCGCCTCGGCGGTGAGGTCGAACGGCGCGGTGAGCACCTCGGCGACGGCGGCGGCCGGGTCGATGCCCGGAACCGCTTCGAGCACAGGCGGATCGACCTCGGCCGCGACGCCGTCGGGGTAGGCGGTGCGCAGGATCTCGTGCCGGGCGGCGACGTCGGCGACCGCCGCGGCCAGCGCCGCGGTGTCGAGGTCGCCGGTCAGGTGCAGCGCGACGGGCACCGTGTAGGCGGCGCTGCCGGGCTCGGCGCGGCCGAGCAGCCACAGCCGCTGCTGCGCGGGGGCGAGCGGGGTGGCGGCGCCGTCGTCATAGCGGCGCAACGGGATCCGGGTGCTGTCGCCGTCGCGGATGTGGGCGGCGAGCGCCGCGAGGGTCGGTGCCTGCAGCACGGCGCGGGCGGGCACGTCGGTGCCGAGGGCGTCGGCGAGACGGGCGGCGAGGACGACGGCGGACAGCGAGTCACCGCCGGCGGCGAAGAACCCGGCGTGGATGTCGGGCCGGGCGCCGAGCACGCTCTCGGCGACGGTGACGACGAGGTCCTCGACGTCGGTGAGCGGCCGGTCGTCGGCGGGCGCGTCCCCGGCGGTGTCGACGTCGCGCAGGGCTGCGGTGTCGAGCTTGCCGTTGACGGTGGTGGGCAGTTCCGGCAGCAGCCGCAGCCGCGTCGGCATGCGGTGCGGCGGCACCACGTCGGCGAGCCCGGCGAGCACGCAGCTCGGCTCGACGCCCGGATCGGCGGCGGCGAAGGCGACGAGCGCACCGCCCGCGGCCAGCGCGACGGCGTGCCGGATGCCGGGCTGCGCGAGCAGGGCGGCCTCGAGTTCCCCGGGTTCGATGCGCACGCCGCGGACCTTGAGCTGCCGGTCGGTGCGGCCCCGGAAGGCCAGGGTGCCGTCGGGACGGCGGTGCACGAGGTCGCCGGTGCGGTACCGGCGGGTGCCGCCGGGGGCGGCGACGAACCGCTGCGCGGTGAGCGCGGGGGCGCCGAGGTAGCCGAGCGCGACGGACGCCCCGGCCAGGTACAGCTCGCCCACGGCGTCGTCGGGCACCGGGCGCAGGCGGGCGTCGAGGACGTGCGCGACGGTGCCGGGGACGGGCCGGCCGATGCCGCCGCGGCCGTCGACGTCGGTGAGGGTCGCGACGATGGTGGCCTCGGTGGGTCCGTACGCGTCGAGCATGTGCCGGCCGTCGGTCCAGCGGGCGGCGAGCGCGGGCGGCAGGCTCTCGCCGCCGGACGCGACGACCCGCAGGTCGGGCAGCTCGTGCGGGTCGAGGGTGCCGAGCACCGCGGGGGTGGACAGGTAGTGGGTGATGCGCTGCGCGCGCAGCAGCCGCTGCAGGTCCTCCCCCGCGTACACCTCCGGCGGGGCGACGACGAGGGTCGCGCCGGTAGTGTGGGCGAGCAGGATCTCGAGCAGGGCCGCGTCGAACGCCGGGTGGTAGCCCTGCAGCACCCGGTCGCCGGGTCCGACGCGGTAGCGGCGGGCGACCTCGGCGGCGAGCGGGGCGAGGCCGGCGTGGGTGACGGCGACGCGCTTGGGCGCCCCGGTCGAGCCGGAGGTCGACACCACGTACGCGACGTTCGCCGGCGCCGGGCCGGCCGCGTCGGGGGCGCCGGTGAACGCGGCGCCGGTCTTGGTGATCGCCCACAGCCGCAGCACGTACTCGAGACCGCGGGGCCGGTCGATCGGCACCACGGTGCCGGGGCCGGCGCCGGCGGCGCGCAGTTCGTCGGCGAGCGCGTCGGAGCGGGCGTCGAGTTCGCGGTAGGTCAGCGCGGTGTCGCCCTCGCGCAGGGCTTCCCGGTCGGGGTGCGCGGCGGCGGTGGCGCGCAGCAGGTCCGGCAGTGGGCGGGCCGGGGCGGGGGCGGCGCCGGTCAGCGGCGCGGCGGGACGGTCGACGGGCAGGTCCCCGACGGTCGTGTCGGGCGCGGCGACGAGGTGCCGCAGGACGGCGACGAACCGGTCCGCGAGCCGCCGCGCGGCGGGTCCGGCGAACCGCGACGCGTCGTGCACGAGGGTGCCGGCGTAGCCGTCCGCGGCGGGCGCGAACGCGAACTGCAGGTCGAATTTAGGTGCGCCGCGGACGATCTCCTCGGCCTCGACGGTGAGGTCCCCGATCCGGGTGGGGGCGAGGGCGAAGTCCTGCAGGGCGAGCGCGACCTGCGGGGCGCGGCCGGGCAGGCCGGCGAGGATCTGCTCGTACGCCACCCCGGCGTGGTCGAGGGCGGCGACGTCGAAGTCGCGGACCTGCGCGAGGAGGCCGGCGAACGGCATGTCGGGTTCCACGCGGGCGCGCAGCACCAGCGTCTCGAGGAACGGGCCGACGAGGTCCTCGACCTGCGCCCAGCGCCGGGCGGAGACCACGGCGGCGACCGCGACGTCGTGTCCGGCGCCGACGCGGGCGAGCAGCACCGACAGCGCGGCGTGCAGCACCATGAACTCGGTGGCCCCGTGGACCCGCGCGAGCTCTGCGATCCCGGCGCGCACGTCGGCGGGCACCTCGAACGCGACGGTCCCGGCCACGGGCTCCGAAGACTCTGCCGCCGAATACCCTGCCTGCGTATGTAATTCGACCGGGTCGAGCCCGTCGAGGGCGCGCCGCCAGTGCGCGGCGTCCGCCTCCGGGATCCCGCGCGCCTGTTCCCACAGCGCGTAGTCGGCGTACTGCAGCGGCAGCGGCTCCCACCGCGGCGCCTGCCCGGCCGCGCGGGCGGCGTAGGCGACGGCGAGGTCGCGCAGCAGCGGCGCGAGCGACGCCCCGTCCGCCGCGGCGTGGTCCACGGTCAGGCGCAGGCGCCGTGGTGTCCTTTCGGTCCCCTCGAGGTCCCAATGGACACCACGGTCCGCCAGGACCTGATGCGGGCCCTGCTCGTCGACGACGATGCGGGTGCGCAGGATCTCGTGCCGGGCCACGACGTCGCCGAGCGCGGCCTCGAGGGCGGGCACGTCGAGCGGGCCGGTCAGGCGCACGTCGGCGCGCAGCAGGTAGGCGTCGGGGTCGAGGCGGCTGAGCCCCCACAGGCGACGTTGCGCGCGGCTGAGCGGGATCCGGGCGGGGCGCGGGTGGACGGGCACCGGCCCGGCCTCGACGTCGAGTCCGCCGGCGTCGAGCGCGGCGGCGAGCCCCTCGACGGTGGGATGCTCGAAGATCAGCCGCAGCGGCACCGCGACGCCGGTCTCCTCGCGCAGCCGGCCCACGAGCACGGTCGCGAGCAGCGAGTTGCCGCCCACGGCGAAGAAGTCGGCGGTCCTGCCGACCGGGGAGTCGAGCAGTTCGCCGTAGACCCGCGCGACGAGCGCCTCGGTCCCGGTGCCGGGCTCGTCGCGCCCGCCGAGGTCGGGGGCGGGCAGCCGCGCGACGTCGAGCTTGCCGTGCGCGGTGCGCGGCACCGCGTCGAGCGGCACGACGGCGACGGGCACGAGGTGGGCGGGCAGGCTCTGCCGCAGCCGCCGCCGCGCGTCCTCGGCGTCGACGCCGGCGGGCACGACGTAGGAGACGAGCGCCCCGTCGCGCACGACGGTCGCGGCCCGTTCGACGCCGGGCACGGTCCGCAGCGCGGCGTCGACCTCGCCCGGTTCGATGCGCACACCCCGCAGCTTGACCTGATCGTCGCTGCGCCCCACGAACCGCAACGCGACTCCGCCGCCGGTGTGTCCTTTGGGCTGCGCCGGCCGCCCAAAGGACGCACCGGTCCACCGCACCAGGTCGCCCGTGCGGTACCGGCGACGACCGCCGTCGGCGGCGACGAACCGCGTCGCGGTGCGGCCCGGGTCGTCGCGGTACCCGTCGGCGAGCCGCTCCCCCGCCAGGTACAGCTCCCCGGCCACGCCGGTGGGCACGGGCCGCAGCCGCTCGTCGAGCACCACGGCCTGCACCCCGCGCACGGGGGCGCCGATCACGACGTCCGCGCCGGGCACCAGCGGCCGCGAACAGGTGGCGAAGACGGTGGCCTCGGCGGGGCCGTAGCCGTTGTAGAGGCGACGGCCCGCACCCCACCGCGCGACGAGCTCGTCGCTCACGGCCTCGCCGCCCAGCATGATCACCCGCAGGTCGGGCAGTGCCCGCGGCGGCACGGTCGACAGCGCCGACGGGGTGACGCACGCGTGCGTGATGCGCTCGCCGGCGAGCAGGTCGGCGAGGGCGTCGCCGCCGTACGCGTCGGGCCCGGCGACGACGAGGGTCGCGCCGGCAGTGCCCGCGACGAGCAGCTCGAGCATCGCCGCGTCGAAGCTCGGCGACGCGACGTGCAGCATGCGGTCGCCGGGTGCGGCGGCGAACCGCTCGGCGAGGTCCTCGACGAGGGCGCTCACCCCGCGGTGAGTGATGGTGACGCCCTTGGGGTTTCCGCTGGTACCGGAGGTGAACACCAGGTAGGCGGGCGCGCCGGAGCCCGGGTCGGCCACCGCGACACTGCCACCGTGAAAGCCGCCACCGTGAGAGCCGGCGACGTCGAGCCACGTCACGGCGGCGGGCAGCGACGGCAGGTGCGCGGCGCCGGTGACGCCGACGGTCGCGTCGCCGAGCATCGCGGCGAGCCGCGCGGCGGGCTGGGCGGGGTCGACGAGTATCGGGGCGGCGCCGAGCCGGGCGATGCCCCACACGGCGACGACGGAGTCGAGCGAGCGGGGCAGCGCGCACGCGACGGCCGTGCCGGGCCGGGCGCCGGCGGCGCGGAGCCGGGCGGCGAGCGCGTCGGCGCGCGAAACCAGCTGCGGATACGTCAGTTCCGTCGAGCCGTCGCGCACGGCCACCGCATCGCCCGCCCGCTCGGCACCCGCGGCCAGCCACCGCCACAGCGTCCGCGCCGGGGCCGGCTCGGGTCCGGCGGCGGGGACGAGCGCGGCGCGTTCCCGCTCGGTGAGCAGGTCGATGTCGCCGATCCGCACGGCCGGGTCGGCGACGGCGGCACGCAGGATCGCGATGTACCGGTCGGCGAACGCGGCGACGGTGCCGGCGTCGTACAGGTCGGTGGCGTAGGCGAATTCGAGGTCGACGCCGGTGCCGGTCTCGGTGACGACGAGCTGGACGTCGAAGTTGGCGTGCTCGTCGGCCACCGGCAGCACCCGCCCGGTCAGGCCGGGCAGCTCGAACGCGTCGACGGTGGGGCGGCGCAGCGACAGGGCGACCTGGAACAGCGGGTGCCGGGCGGGGTTGCGGGCGGGATTCAGGCGTTCGACGAGGGTCTCGAACGGCGCGTCGGGGTGGGTGTAGGCGGCGAGGTCGCGGGCGTGGACCTCGGCGAGCAGGTCGGCGAAGGAGGCGTCCGGGTCGACGGGCGTGCGCAGGACGAGGGTGCCGGCGAACATGCCGACGAGGTCGTCGAGCTGCGGGTCGCCGCGCCCGGCGACGACGGTACCGACGGCGATGTCGTCGCCGGCGCCGTGCCGGGCCAGCAGCACGGCCAGCGCCGCGTGCAGCACCATGAACGTCGTCGCGCGACCGTCCCGCGCGAGCCGCGAAACACCTTCGGCGACAGCATGATCCACCGTCACCCGGTGGGTGGCGCCGCGGCCGGTCGGGCGCGCGGGCCGCGCCCGGTCGCCGGGCAGGGTCACCTCGTCGGGCAGGCCGGCGAGCAGCCTCGTCCAGTACGCGAGCTGCTCGTCGGCGCCGGCGCGCTGCCAGCGGCTGAAGTCGGTGTACTGCACCGGCAGCGGGGCCCACCGCGGCGCCTGCCCGGCGAGCCGGGCGGTGTAGGCGGCGACGAGGTCGCGCAGCAGCGGGGTGAGCGACCATTCGTCGGCGGCGATGTGGTGCACCACCACCGCGAGCACGTGCCGCCGCGGTGCGAGCCGGTACAGCCGCATCCGCACCGGCGTCTCGCGGGTGAGATCGAAGCCGGGGGCGGCGAATTCGCGGACGAACTCGTCGAGTCCCTCGGCGGGCACGGCGACGGGCTCGAGGCCGGGCCGCGCGACGGGCCGCACCACCTGCGCGGTGGCGTCGGGGTACACGGTGCGCAGGGTGCGGTGCCGGTCGAGGACGTCGGCGACGGCGGCGGTGAGCGCCGCGACGTCGAGCCGGCCGTCGAGCCGCACCGCGAACGGCAGGTTGTAGCTGCCGGATCCGGGGTCGAGCCGGTTGACGAACCACAGCCGCTGCTGCGCCGGCGACAGCGGCGCCGGGGTGTCGTCGCCGGCCGCGACGAGCGGGGCGCGGCGACGGCCGGTGCCGGCGCGGGCGGCGAGCAGCGCGGCGAGGCCGGCGACGGTGGCGGCGTCGAACACGTCGCGGACGGTGACGTCGACGTCGGCGATGTCGGCGAGGCGCCCGGCGAGGCGGGTCGCGAGCAGCGAGTTGCCGCCGAGGTCGAAGAAGTCGTCGCCGGCGCCGACGGTCCCGGCGCCGAGCAGTTCCCGGTACACCTCGGCGGCGAGTTCCTCGAGCGGCCCGTGCGGGGCGAGGCCGCCGGTGGGTACGACGGTGGGTGCGGGCAGGGCCGCGCGGTCGAGCTTGCCGTTGGCGGTGCGCGGCAGCGCGTCCAGCGCAACGGCGGCGGCGGGCACGAGGTAGTCGGGCAGGGTGCGGCGCAGCGCGCGCAGCGCCCCGGTGGGTGAGCCGCCGACGAGGTAGGCGACGAGCCGGTCGTCGCGCAGCACCACCACCGCCTGGGTGACGCCGTCGCAGCGCAGCAGCGCGGCCTCGATCTCACCGGGTTCGATGCGGTAGCCGCGCAGCTCGAGCTGGTCGTCGGCGCGGCCCCGGTGGTGCAGCACCCTGTCGCGGCCGCGGCGGCCGAGGTCGCCGGTCCGGTAGCGGCGGGCGCCGCCGGGCGCGGCGACGAACCGGGTGGCGGTCAGGCCGGGGCGGCCGCGGTAGCCGCGGGCGAGTTGGCCTCCGGCGACGTAGAGTTCGCCGGCGGTGCCGGGCGGGGTGCGGCGCAGCGACCGGTCCAGGATCTGCACGTCGAGCCCGGGCAGCGGCCGCCCGACGCCGGGCTCGGCGGCGGGGCCGCGGGTGACGTGCACGGTGGTCTCGGTGATCCCGAACATGTTCACCGCGCGCACGTGCGGCCGGTCCGCGAGCCACGGCCGGACCCGCCCGGGGTCGAGGGCCTCGCCGCCGAAGATCAGCAGCCGCAGCGTGGGCAGCGCGGTGTCGACGGCGGCGAGCTGGCCGAACGCGGTAGGCGTCTGGTTGAGGACGGTGACGCCCTCGCCGTCGAGCAGCGCGGCGAACGCCCCGGGGTCGCGGGCGGTGTAGTGGTCGACGACGACGAGCCGCCCGCCGGTGGTCAGCGCCCCCCACATCTCCCACACCGAGAAGTCGAACGCCGGGGAGTGGAACAGGGCCCACACGTCGCTCGGGCCGAACCCGAAGTTGCCGGTGGCGGCGAACACCGCGGCGGCGGCCTCGTGCCCGACGAGCACGCCCTTGGGGGTGCCGGTGGAGCCGGAGGTGTAGATCAGGTACGCGCCGGCTCCGGCGGGCACGGCCGCATCGAATTCGGCGCCGGAGTCCAGGCGTTGCCGAACCTCGGGCGCATCGACGTGCAGGAGAACGACATCCGTGTCGACCGCGAACCCGGTGCCGCACAGCACCGCGGCGGGAGCGGCGTCGTCGAGCAGGGCGCGCAGCCGCGCCGGCGGGTGCGTGACGTCCAGCGGCAGGTACACGGCGCCGGCGCGGGCGACCGCGAGGATCGCCACCACCAGGTCGAGCGAGCGCGGCAGCGCGACGGCGACGACGTCCTCGACGCCGAGCCCGCGCTCGGCGAGCATTTCGGCGAGCGCCCCGGAGCGGGCGTGCAGCTGCGCGTAGGTCAGGGTGTCGTCGCCGTGGGTGAGCGCGACCGCGTCGGGGCGGCGGCGTGCCTGCTCGGCGACCAGCGCGGGCAGCGTGGCCGTGTCGGGGGCCGACCGGGGTGCGGACGCGTCGTCGTCGGGGCCGAGCAGGTCGATGCCGCCGACGGCGACGGCCGGGTCGGCGGTGACCACGTCGAGGATGCGCAGCAGGAACGGCGCCCACGCGGCGACGGTGTCGTGGTCGAACAGGCCACGGTCGTAGGTGAGCACCCCGTCGAGCCCGGTGGGGGTGCCGGCGGCGGAGCGGGTCTCGCGGACGGTGACCTCGAGGTCGAATCGGGCCGTGCCGGTGGAGATCTCGCGCACCCCGGTCACGCCGGGCAGGTCGAGGCCGTCCAGCGCGAAGCTCTCGTAGGCGAGCATCACCTGGAAGACCGGGTGGTGCCGCGACGCGGAGGCGCCGAGGGCGTCGACGACCCGGTCGAACGGCACGTCGGCGTGCGCGAACGCGTCGAGGTCGACGCGGCGGGCCTCGGCGAGCAGCTCGGCGAACGTCGCGCGGGCCGGCACGGGCAGCCGCAGCGCGACGGTGCCGACGAACATGCCGGCCACGTCGTCGAGCATCGGGTCGACCCGCCCGGAGACGGGGGTGCCGACGGTGACGTCCTCGGCGGCGGCCAAGGTCGCGAGCAGCACGGCGAGCGCGGCGTGCACGACCATGAACGTCGTCGCGTCGTGGGCGCGGGCCAGCTTGTCGACGGCGGCGTGCAGTTCGGCGGGCACCGAGAAGCGCACGCGCCCGGCGGCGCCGTCGCCGTCGCCGCGCGGACGGTCGGTGGGCAGGGCCAGCAGCGGCGGGGCGCCGGCGAGGGTGCGGGTCCAGTGCGCGAGCTGGCGGGCGGCGAGGCTGTCGGCGTCGGCCGGGTCGCCGAGCAGGGTGTGCTGCCAGCGGGCGTAGTCGCGGTAGGTGACGGGCAGCGGCGGCCACGCCGGGGTGCGTCCGTCGCGGCGGGCGGCGTAGGCGACGGCGAGGTCGCGGCCGAGCGGCAGCAGCGAGAGCCCGTCGACGGCGATGTGGTGCAGCACCACGGCGAGGGTGTAGCCGGCGCCGGTGCGGTGGAGGCGGGTGCGCAGCGGCGGGTCGACGGTGAGATCGAAACCGGTGCGGGCGAATTCGGCGAGGGCGGCGTCGAGGTCGGCGGGCGCCGCGCGTGGCGCGAGGTCGAGGGCGACGCCGGGCAGCACCCGCTGTGTCGGCCCGTCCGGGCCGTCGGGGTGGACGGTGCACAGCACGGCGTGCCGGGCGATCACGTCCGCGGCGGCGGCCGCGAGGGCGTCGAGGTCGGTGCCGGCGGCGAGGTCGACGGCGAACGCGACGTGGTCGCCGGGGGCGGCGTCGGCGACGTCGAGCCGGTTGGCGAGCCACATCCGCTGCTGCGCCGGCGCGAGCGGCACCGGCCCGGCGTCGCCGGCCGGCAGCAGCGGAAGTCGTTCGCCGACGAGCGGATCGGACACGGCGACGGCGAGGCCGGCGACGGTGGGGTGCTCGAAGATCTCCCGCACGCCGACGCGGTGGCCGGCGACAGCGCCGAGGCGCGCGGCGAGCTGGGTGGCGAGCAGCGAGTTGCCGCCGAGCGCGAAGAAGTCGTCGGCGGCGGCGACGGCGGGCAGGTCGAGCAGGTCGGCGACGACACCGGCGACGAGTTCCTCGGCGGCGCTGCGGTATCCGGTGGTCGGGCGGTCCGGCTCCGCGGTGGGCTCGGGCAGCGCGGCGCGGTCGATCTTGCCGGTGCTCGTCAGCGGCAGCGCATCGAGGACGGTGACCGTCGCGGGCACCATGTGCCGCGGCAGCCGCGCGGCGACGAACTCCCGCAGCTCGGCCGGGTCGAGACGGGCGGGGTCGGGACCGTGCACGTACGCGACGAGCGCATCGCCCCGCACGACGGTGACGGCGGCGGCGACCGCGGGATGCCCAGTGAGGGTGGCGTCGATCTCGCCCAGCTCGATCCGGAACCCGCGGAGCTTGACCTGATGGTCCGCGCGCCCGACGAACTCGAGGGCGGCTCCGCCGCCGGTGTGTCCTTTGGGCTGCTCCGGCCGCCCAAAGGACACACCGCTCCAGCGCACCCTGTCGCCCGTGCGGTAGATGCGACCGCCGCCGAACGGGGACGCGACGAAGCGGCTCGCGGTCAGACCCGGCATCCCGAGGTAGCCGCGGGCCAGGCCCGCCCCGGCGAGATACAGCTCGCCGACCACGCCGACGGGCACGGGCCGCAGCCGCGGGCCGAGGACGAGCGCGGTGACGCCGTCGAGGCCGGTGCCGATGGTCAGCCGCTCCCCCGGCACCAGCGGCGCGCCGGCGGTGGCGAGCACGGTGGTCTCGGTGGGCCCGTACACGTTGAGCATGGTGCGGCCGGGCGCCCAGCGGTCGGCGGTCTCGGCCGGCCACGCCTCCCCGCCGACGGCGAGCACCCGCAGCGCGTCCAGCCCTGACGGGTCCAGCTGCGTCGGCACGGCGGGGGTGGAGAACCAGTGCGTGATGCGTTCGGCGCGCAGCAGTTCCAGCAGTTCGTCGCCGCCGTACACATCGTCCGGCGCGACGACGAGCGTGCCACCGGCCGCGGCCGCCATGAGGTATTCGAGCACCGACGCGTCGAACGTGGGCGACGCAGCGTGCAGCACCCGCGCCTGCGGGTCGAGATTCATGCGGCGGCGCAGCGACGCGACGAGCGGCGCGAGCCCCCGGTGGGTGACGACGACGCCCTTCGGCGCGCCGGTCGAGCCGGAGGTGTAGACGAGGTAGGCGGCGTGATCGGGTCGCAGCGGCCGCGTCCGGTCGGCGTCGGTGATCTCACCCGACCGCGCGGATCCCGCGTCCGGGTCGACGAGTGCGACACCGTCGGGCAGCGACGTGCCGGGCCGGGCGACGACGTGCCGCACCCCGGCGTCGGCGAAGATCTGGGCGATCCGCACCGCGGGCTGCGCGGGGTCGACGGGCACGAACGCCGCCCCGGTCAGCGCGACGGCGGCCACCGCGCGCACCGAGTCCACCGACCGCGGCAGCAGGATCGCCACCCGGTCCTCGGGGCCGAGGCCGCGCTCGATCAAGTGCCACGCCAACGGTGTTGCGGCGGCGATCAACTCGATCGGTGCGCCGCCCGGTGCGCTCACCCGCAGCGGATGCGCGGCAAGCAACTCCGGCAGCGTCGCGACCGGACCGGCCGGGGCCAGAGCGATCTCGGGGGCGCCGACGTCGAGATCGCCGACGGGTGCCTGCGGCGCGGCGACGGCCGCGTCGAGCACCGCGTGCAGGCGGGCCACCGCGGCGGCGACCGTCGCGCGCTCGAACAGGGCACCGTCGTAGATCACCCGTCCGCGCAGCGAGCCGTCGGGCAGCTCGCGCACCGCGATCTCCACGTCGAACCGGGCGCGGCCGGACGGGATCTCCTCGGCGCGCACGGCCAGGCCGGGCAGCGCGAGGTCGGGCACGGCGACGTTGTCGTAGGCGAGCATCACCTGGAACGGCGCGAAGCCGAGCGCGTCGACGACGCGGTCGAACGGCACCGCCGCGTGGGCATAGGCGTCGAGGTCGGCGCGACGGGCGGCGGCGAGCAACTCGGTGAACGACGCGGCCGGGTCCACGTCGAGCCGCAGCGCGACGGTGCCGACGAACATGCCGACGAGACGCTCGAGGTCGGGGTGCTCGCGGCCGGCCGTGCCGGAGCCGACGGCGACGTCGCGCCCCCCGGTCCACGCCGACAGCCACACGGCGACGGCGGCGTGCACCGCCATGAACGCGGTGGCGTCGTGCACGGCGGCCAGGCTGCGCAGCGCCTCGAACCGCGCGGCGGGGACAGCGAATTCGAGCGATTCGGCCGGCCCGGGGCTGCCGGGGCGGCGACGGTCGGTGGGCAGGGCCGGCGCCTCGCCCAGCCCGGCCAGCGCGGTGGTCCAGTGCGCGAGTTCACGGGCGGCGAGGCTGTCCGGGTCGTCCGCGTCGCCGAGCAGGGTGCGGTGCCAGCGGGCGTAGTCGGAGTACCGCAGCGGCAACGGTTCCCACCGCGGGCCGTGCCCGTCGGCGCGGGCGGCGTAGGCGGCGGCGAGGTCGAGGGTCAGCGGCACGAACGACGCGCCGTCCATGGCGATGTGGTGGGCGACGACGGCGAGCACGTGGCGGTCCGGGTCCACGCGCAGCAGCCGCACCCGGAACGGAATGTCGGTGGCGAGGTCGAACGGCGCGGCGGCCCACTCGGCGATCAGGGCGTCCACGTCGGCCGGGTCGACGGGTTCGGCGTCGAGGGCCGGCAGCACCTCGGCCACGGCCCGGACCCGTTGCCGCGGTCCAGGTTCGGTGAACACCGTGCGCAGGATCTCGTGCCGATCGAGGACGTCGCCGAGCGCGGCGCGCAGCGCGGCCGCGTCGAGGGTGCCGTCGAGGTGCAGCGCGAACGGCAGGTGGTAGGCGGCGGTGTCGCCGTGCGCGAGCAGCCACAGCCGTCGCTGCGCGGGGGCGAGCGGGGCGGGCGTGTCGTCGTCCGAGCGCGTGGGCGCGGGCATCGAGGCGACGGGTCCGGCGTCGACGGCTGCGGCGAGTCCGGCGACGGTGGGGTGGTCGAACACGTCGCGCAGGTGCACGTCGCGGCCCAGCGCGGCCCCGAGCCGCGCCGCGAGCTGTGCGGCGCCGAGCGAATGCCCGCCGAGGGCGAAGAAATTCGCGTCCGTCCCCACCCGGTCGACGCCGACGATCTCGCACATCAGCTGCGCGACGAGCGTCTCGGTCGGGCCGGTCGGCGGCCGCGAGCCGGTCGCCGTGTCCACCGCGGGGGCGGGCAGGGCGCGACGGTCGATCTTGCCGCCCGGGGTGAGCGGCAGCGCGTCGAGGACGGTGATCGTCGCGGGCCGCAGGTAGGAGGGCAGGCGCTCGGCGAGGCGGGCGTGCACGTCGTCGGGCTCGACGTCGCCGACGACGTAGGCCGCGAGCGTGTCCCCGTGGACGACGACGGCCGCGCTCGCGACGTCGCCGAGGGCGGCGAGCGCCGCCTCGACCTCGCCGGGTTCGATGCGGTAGCCGCGAATCTTCACCTGCCGGTCGGCGCGCCCGACGAACTCGAGGGCGGCTCCGCCGCCGTGGTGTCCTTTCGGACCTGCCGGGGTCCTGAAGGACACCACGCTCCAGCGCACCCTGTCCCCCGTGCGGTACATCCGCCCGTCCCCGAACGGTGACGCGACGAACCGGGCCGCGGTCAGCGCCGGGTCGCCGAGGTAGCCGCGGGCGACGGCCGGCCCGCCCAGGTACAGCTCGCCGACCGCGCCGACGGGCACCGGATGCAGCCGCGCGTCGAGCACGACGGCCGTCACGCCGTGGACGGGTGCGCCGATGGGCACTCCCCCGCCCGGCCGCAGCGGATCGCTGAGCGTGGCGAGGACGGTGGTCTCGGTGGGCCCGTAGGCGTTGAGCATCGTGCGCCCACGCGACCACCGGTCGGCGACGTCGACCGCCAGGGCCTCGCCGCCCGCGTCGAGCATCCGCAGCGCCGGCAGGTCGGCCTCGGGCGTACCGGCCAGGACGGCGGGCGCGGTGATCGCGTGGGTGACGGCCTGCTCGCGCAGCAGCGCCGCCAGATCCGGTCCACCGACCACGTCGGGCGGGCACACCACTACAGTGGCGCCGGCGTCGAAGGCCAGCAGCAGTTCCTGCAGCGACGCGTCGAAACTCGGGGCGGCCAGGTGCAGTACGCGCGACGCGGCGTCGGCCGGGTACCGCTCCCGCAGCGTCGCGACGAGACCCGCGAGCCCGCGGTGGCTGACGGCGACGGCCTTGGGGGTGCCCGCGGAGCCGGACGTGTGGATCACCCAGGCGAGGTGGTCGGGGTGCAGCGGACGCCGCCGTTCGCCCGCGTCGAACGGCGCCGACGACGCCTCGCCGCCCGCCGGGTCCACGCGGGTCACGCCGTCGGGCAGGGCGACGTCGTCGCCGCACACCGCGATGGGCACGTCGCGCAGCAGTTCGGCGAGCCGCAGCGCCGGGGTGCCCGGATCGATCGGGGTGTAGGCGGCGCCGGCCTTGGCGACAGCCCACAGCGCCACCACCGAACCGGCCGAGCGCGGCAGCAGCACCGCGACCCGGTCGTCGGGTCCCGCGCCGCACGCAATCAGCCTGCGCGCGAGCGCAGTTGAACGCTCGTCCAGTTCTCGGTAGGTCAGTGCGACGGCGCCGTCGCGCACGGCGACGCCGTCCGAGCCGGCGTGCGCGGTGAGCACGTCGGGCAGCAGGCACACGTCCTCGACGTGCGGGCCGCGCGCGGGGACGAGGCCGTCGAGTTCGTCGGGCGCCGCGAGCGGCAGGTCGCCCACCGCGTGGTCGGCCGACCGCGCGAACGCGCCGAGGAGGTCGAGGAACCGCCGGTGGTGCCGGGTGAGCGTCTCGTCGCCGTACCGGCGCGGGTTGGCCTCGAAGTCCACCCGCGTGCTGCGCCCGGCGATCCCGGCGTACACGTTCACCGACAGGTCGTCGACCGGGCCGGTGGAGAGCAGGTTGTACTCGCCGGAGATATCGCCGTACGCGTACTCCGGGTTGAACATCATCAGGTTCACCACGGGCCCGAACGCGCTGCGGGTCTCCCGGTGATCGCCGACGGCGTGCAGGTCGCGCAGCATGTCCTCGTAGCGGTACCGCTGGTGCCGCAGCGCCCCGGTCAGCTCCACCTGCACGCGCCGCACCAGCTCGGCGACGGTCACGTCCGGTTCCACGCCCACCCGCAGCGGCACAATGTTCGAGATCGAGCCCGCCGAGCGGCGCAGCGACGCGGTGGTGCGGGCCGAGACCGGCAGGCTCAGCGCGACGTCCGTGGTGCCGGTCATGCGGGCCAGGTAGGCGGCGAAGGCGGCGACGACGATCGGGACGTCGGTGGAGTTGGCGTCACGGGCCAGCTCGGCGACGGCGGCGGTCACCTCGGCGGTGAGTGCCGCACCGACGTGTCGGCACGGCATCGAGGGGGCGGCGGAGCCGGCGGCGAGCGTGACGGGCGGCGGCAGGTCCACCAGGCGCTGCCTCCAATGCTCGCGGTCGGCGGCCTGCCGCGTGCTGGCGACGTAGGCGAGCTCGTGCTCGGCGATCTGCTCGAGGCTCATCGCCCTGATCGGCGCCGGCTCCTCCCCGCGCGCCCATGCCGTGTACAGCTCGGCGCTGCGGCCGAGCATCACCATGCCGCCGTGCCCGTCGAGGGCGAGGTGGTGGATGTAGGTGAAGAGGTAGAAGTGCTCGTCGGCGAGCTGGATCAGCGTGGTGGCGATGAGCCGGTCGTGCAGCGGGTCGAGCGGAAGGGTGTAGGTCTCATCCATCCACCGTCGCGCCTCGGCCTCGGGGTCGTCGTGGCCGCGCAGGTCCAGGTAGCCGGGGCAGTCGTCGACGTCGGGAATCACCCGTTGCCGCGGCTCGCCGTCGACCATCTCGAGGAACAGCGTGCCGGATTCGACCTCGCGGGCGGCCCGGTTGCAGGCCGCGCGGATCAGGTCTGCGTCGAGCGGGCCGTGCAAGTCGAGGTACTGGGCGATGGTGAACGGGACGTCCGGGGTGAGCTGCTGAGCAAACCACAGTCCACGCTGACTCGTGGACATGGCAAAAGACGGCACCGCACCCCCTCGTTTTCCCTCGAGACCGACGGGCGTGCAGTGGAACCCCTCGATCGACCACGGCGTGGACGCCTCCCTGCATCCATCACCGTCGAATACATCGACCCTAACGATCCTGAGCGTTACTCACCACTCGAACCGACCATCCGACCGGTTTCTCGGATATGGTCGCCGCGGAGGAATCGAAGGGGGTTTGACCGCGTGAACGATGTTACCGACGAGTCACTTTCGCCGGAACCACGGCGGCGCAAGGTGCGCCGACGCAAGACCGACGAGCAGATCGCCGCCGAGCGCCGCAAGCGTCGGACCGTCGCGATCGGTTGCACCGCAGGAGCGGTCGTCGTCGTCAGCCTCGGTGCATGGCTGGCTTACGAAGGGCTGCAGGCAAAGTCGAGCCTCGAACAGGCACGGGAGTACGCGACCAGATCGAAAGACGCTCTCCTGGCCGGTGATACCGAGACGGCCCTGCGCACCGCCGGCGACGCCGACAAGTACGCGAAGCAGGCCCAGGACTCCACCCACTCGCTGCCCTGGAGCATCGCCGCGGCGATCCCCTGGATCGGCAGCCCCTTCGCCTCGAGCCAGCAGATGAGCGACGTTGTGACAGGACTCACATCGGATGTCCTGGTCCCTGCAGTGGATGCCGGCTCGGCCGTCTCCCCCGATCAGCTGATCCTCGACGGCGCCCGCATCAACCTCGCCGCACTGCGCGACGCCGCCCCCGTTCTCGAGACCACCGCGGCGGCGGCCGCCGAACTGGACGCGCGGGCGCAGGACATCGACGGCACCTACCTCGACCTGATCGACGACGCCCGCGTCCAATTGCAGGACCAGACAGCCGAATTGTCCGGTTTGCTCGCCAACACGGCCACCGCGGCGCAGATCGCGCCGGCCATGCTGGGCGCCGACGGGCCGCGCAGCTACTTCATCGGGTTCCAGACCAACGCGGAGGCACGGGGCACGGGCGGCCTGCTCGGCGGGTTCGGCATCGTGCGCGCGGCCGATGGTGCGGTGCGGGTCGACGACCTGGCGAGCAACCGGGAACTGCGGACGAACTACCAGCCCATCGACCTCGGACCGGACTTCGCCCGCACCTACGGGCACAGCCGGCCGACGGTGGATTTCCGCAACAGCAACGTCAGTTCGCACTTCCCATACGCGGCGCAGATCTGGCAGTCCCTCTGGCAGCAGGAGTCCGGCGAGCGCGTCGACGGCGCGGTCGCCACCGATCCGGTGGCGCTCAGCTACGTCCTCGAGGTGGTCGGCCCGGTGACGTTGCCGGACGGCGAGAAGATCACCGCCGACAACGTCGTCGAACTCACCGAATCCACGGCGTACTCGCGGTTCGGCGACAACCAGGCGGCCCGCAAGCAATACCTGGAACGGGTGGCATCGGCGGTCGTCCAGAAGATGACGGGCAGCATCAGCAGGCCGCAGGCACTTCTAGAGGCACTCGGCCGCGCCGCGAGCGAAGGACGCCTGGCGTTGTGGAGCGACGATCCTCAAGAGCAGGAAACTCTGGAGCGCACAAAACTGGGACACGTGGTCCCTGACGACCCTGCGCCATACGCCGGTGTCGTAGTCAACAACCTCGGAGGAAACAAGCTCGACTACTACCTCCGGCGGGAAATCGAATACACCGCAGGGTCGTGCGACGGGGACACCCGAGAGTCGACGGTGACTGTACGGCTAACCAACGACCTTCCAGAGGGTAGCCACACGACCTACGTCGCCGGCATGTTCGACAACCCGGTGGGCGCACCATTCGGCACTAATCTGGTCGATCTGTCGCTAGTGGCCACCCAGCGCGCTCGCCTCGAGAGGGTGACGGTGGACGGCGTGCCCGCAATGCAGTTCACCGGGGCTGAAATGAAGCACCCCGTCTACAGTGTCCAACTCCCAATCGAGCAGGGGCACACGGCGGAGATAATCTTCGAGCTAACCGAGCCAAGTTCGCACGGAACCGCAAGACTTACCTTTCAGCCACTTGTCGACTCCCCCGAGGCTATCGTGGAAGTGCCTACGTGCTGAGCGTCGGAATCATTACCGACGCCGGACCCTGATTCTATTGCCACGACGCCACCACAACCGGGCCGACTCCCAAAGAGCGATGCCGAATCCGCACAGGGAGAGTAGATCTCCCTCGGTAATGCCGTGGTCAGGATTCAAGGTGTACAGAACCTCACCTTCGAGTGGCCCGTTGAATGGCAACCACAAGAACGACGAAACAACCAGGGCAGCAACGGAAACCACATGCGGTCGAGCGAGACACCAAGCAGCAGAAGCGAAAATCGAGCACATGAAGACCAGGGGACGAAACAAATCTACCGCAGTCGTCTCCACTCCTATCCCCTCACTCCAGCCAACCAGAGAAGAAGTGCCACACTTAGCCCTTCCGGGCCTCATCTAGTAATCTTCTTCCACGACCAACACGCTAAAATGGCGAGTCCAAGCAAGCATATTCAATCTATCCAATCATCGAAGATCCCGCGGATCACTTGCGGCCGAGGGAATTCTCACACAAGTAAACCTTGAATCGCGCAACATCGCTAGGAACATCACCACTCATTTGAAACCACTGGGAGAAACAATGAAGCCCCGGACACTTCGACAAAGCACAATTGGTAGAGTATTCTGCAAGTTCTACACAAGGATTCCAATGCGATCCAAGATTCTCAGCTGGATCTCCAAACGCGAAGGCGGCGAGTTCTACTCTGCTACGCTTCGATACATCCTCGAGGAGCACTACGGTGTAGAAGTTGGTCCATACTCCTATGGCTCTCTGCTCACTCCGGGGTACGCCGATCGCTGCACCCGGATCGGCTCGTACGTTTCCATTGGGCCCAACGTTCGCAGATTCGGGGCGGCGCATCCACTGGATGCGCCCAGCATGCATCCATTCTGGTACAATCCTCGACTCGGCTACGTTGACGATCGCGCAGATGTCGAGAGGACCCCATGCGAGATTGAACACGACGCATGGGTCGGGGCCAACGTCACGATACTGCCGGGGTGCCGCAAGATCGGTGTTGGCGCCGTCATCGGAGCTGGCTCAGTCGTCACCTCGGACGTAGAACCATTTGCCATTGTAGTCGGCAACCCAGCCCGGCCAATCGGACAGCGACTCACCGGCGAACTCCGCGACGAGTTGCTCGAACTCCACCCTTGGACAAAAGAGCCGGCAGAGTTTCAACAACTCTTGCGGCACTGGGACACCACGCGAACAATGGAATCGAGCGAAGGACCAAATTCAAGAGATTAACGCCCCAGATCGGCAGCCGTACGGCAATAGAACCAAGAGTTGCTCTGATCTGACCTACACATCTCCGACCCGAGGGCGTCTCATAATCCCGGAGCTTCTTCCTGCCAATAGGCGTAGTCCATGCACAATTCCTCGCGCGGAAGCCGTGAACTTGCGGACTCGCTGCGATTCCTCGCGGAACGGACGAACGCCAATTCGCAATGCTTCCAGGATGGCCAAAACGCCAACGAGTCCGCGGAGTCCGAAGTATTCCCCAAGAATCAGGATTCGATTGCGCTGCATGTAAAAATAGTAGAGCGCACTCTTGCCGGAATCATTGGCCGTCCCGCCGACCGCGTGCCAAATCTCCACCGACGGGACAATTACCATCTTCATGCCGCGTTGGTGCGCACGAATACACAATTCTGCATCTTCCCAATACATGAACAAATCTTCCCGAAATCCGCCCAGTCGACGCCAGGCCAATCCGCGAATCATCATAGCCGCGCCAGTTACAAAAGTGCACTCCGTAATAACCTCGGGCGCGTCGCTCCAATGGCAAGTCCGGCCACGCCGCGAATCGAAATTTCCACCGCCATACCACACTCGCTCACTCGGATCCGTGACGATCAACGGTGACGCGATGTCGGCTCCACTGTCAGAAAGGGCCGTCATCAGAGCGACCGCAGTATCCGGGCGAACGACCGTATCCGGGTTTAGAATCCAGATATACGACTCGTCACTCGGGTCCAACGCCTTCACACCTCGGTTGACACCGGCTCCGAACCCCAGGTTAGACGACATCTGAATGCAGTCAACGCCGAAGCGGGACGCCGCCGACTTAATTCTCGACCATTCACACATATCGTCGGAATTATCGACGATCATAAGAGCCGTAAGAGGCGTGAGGTCGAGACTCTCAAGTAGTTGCGTCAGCAGACCCGACGAGTAGTAGTTGACGACCACCACACAAATTTCGCGCGACACATTAGCCAAAGCAATTCACCCCATTATCGAGTCAAAGCTTGAAATCGCGCAGCACCGATTACTTGCCACGCGAGAACAGGATGGAGAAGGCGGCCCGCACAGCTGGCCTCCGAGGTACCCAGTCGAGCAGTCCGATGCCAAGCGCTTTGGACGCCACCACCGAGGTGATCCAAAAACCCGCCGCGGACGCAACAGAGGCACCAATCAAACCGAATGGCATGCTCAATGCAATCAATAGCACCGTACCCCCGGCAAAGCCGACGAACTGAGCCGCACTCGCTTCTCTCGATTTTCCGTCTGCAACCAAAGACGATGTCAACACGAAATTGCATATGACAGAAACCGAGCCAATGGCTAGCACAATCGTTGCGGGAACCGCAGGACCAAAGGCCGATCCAAACGCCCACGGTATTACCACCGGCGAAAGTGCCGAAATTATGACCGCAATAACTACCCCCAAATAGCTCGAAGCCTGCAACGCGAGAATGACCTTATTTCGACGCTCCGTATTCACGGCACGAGCGACATCGCTGAAGACCGCGGAACTAATTGCTTGACCAACCGGAGCCGGCGCGAGGGCGACGTTGACAGCGACAGCGTAAAATCCGAGAGCCGCGCTTCCAATAAGCGGCAACAGGACTAGCTGGTTCAGTCGATATGATGCAATCTCTGAAATTTGCGCACCAGAAGCCGCAATCGATTCTCGAACTAGGGAACGGATCGAGTACTTCGAGCCTCTCCACGACACCGGGAGGAACGTCGCGGTCAACAAAAAACCCAGAGCGATTGCTACAGTCTGAGCAGCGACTACGGTCGTAACTGTGAGTGCACTAAGAAAAGCAAGACCAAGAATGACGACAAAAAAAACAACTGGTTGCGCAATATTAATGCAGGATATTCGGCGAAAGTCAGAGCGGACCACCAGGACACTGACAATTGAATTTCGATGAACTACAAGCGGCGTGAGCGCCAATCCGGCAATAAGCCACGCATTCGCCCCAGCGGGCATATTCGCAAACAGGGTGAAAACGAGAATTGCTCCGACTGCGAGACTCGGAATGACTGAGAATACTGAGACCAAGCGCGCGGATCGAATAATCGAATCAACATCCACTGAGTTGGCAGCCTTCTGGCGTACGGCCCATGGTAGGCCGAGCCCCATTGCAATCGGCACGATCATCAACGTTGTCATAGCCGCAGCCGTTAGGCCTCTGCCTTCGGGACCAATTGCTCGGGCGATCAACGGCGAGGTGAGGAGGGCCAAAAGCGCGCCAGCGATGCGCGTAACAACCAGACCCGCGGGGCGGTCAAGCACCTCGGCCACCGTGTAGGCGGGAGAACTTTGCACCGCCCACCGCTGTGGGCGGGCAATCGCCCGCTAGCACTTGTAGTGCGCGTCGCTGTTCTGCTCGCCGTTCTTCCAACACAACGGCGCACCTTTCACGTAGCCGGGGAATCTGATGCACCATCGCTCGAACCGCAGCGACAATCGAATCCGAGTCGGGATCCGTGTACACCGCCGCGTCTTCATAGAAGCTACGCAATACTTCGAAGTTGGCCGTGACCTGCGGCTTCCCGCACAGTAGTGCCTCGTAACCGGCGCGCTGCATCGTCAGATCTCGTGTCGTAAGCGCAACGACTCCGTCTGACACGTCGATAAGACGCCAGTACTCATCATTGGAAAGGTATCCGGAGAACTCTACGTTCGATGATACGGCCGAGCGAACCCACTGAGGAGGACGTCCAGTCAATATGAAACGAAACTCTGGCATTCTGCGAATTGCGTCGATCAATTCTGCAATCGGTTCGTCATTAGCGTATCCGAGCGGACATACCAGCGTGGGATGGCGATTGGCTCCTGAAGGCTCTATTACCCCCGCAGGCGCAGTCGGTCTGTGCAAGATATCGTGAAGCACGAATGCGCGGACACCGCTGGACTCACAGACTTCAGCCAATGGCATATTCGTGACGATTGCCTTATGTCCCAGCAACATTCGAAGCGATAACTTCCGGGCCCATCTCCACTTCGGATCGAGGAAGAATCCCGTATGCAGATCCGCAACTATCGACACCTTCTTGCTAGTAGCAGCCAGAACGATCATCAAAACTGGGAACGGGGGCAGCATAATTATTACCTGCCGATAGTGCGAACCGCGAACCAACCTCCACGTTGCGTATGCTTGCTTGAAGTACCTCCAAACAAGTATTCGAGAGCTATCAACGATAAATGCCGGCTCATAACCCAGGGCCTCCGACAAGCCCGCCGAACGGCCGTGATATCGGACCCAGCTGACTACCAATCCATCTTTCACCGCACCCACGTCCCTTCAAGATGCAGCTTTTCCTCGACACAACCCGAACACCACAGCGGACCGAACTGGGTTCACAGGCCACGAACAGAAAAGCCGGTAGCTTCAATTAGCGCTTCAAGAGTGATCAAATTTGGGGGCATTACCGCACCAATGGCTTGCTCGGCGACTACGTCCGCAATCTGGTGCTGATGGTCGTCGACGTGCTCGTTATGCGACTTCCGCCGGGGCACTACTACCGGGTAGATTCCTAGGTCCAAGAGTCGAAGTATCGTTCCCACGCCCGCGTGCGTCACAACCAGATCGGCAGACTGCGCGGCCGCGTCGAAGTCCACGCTCGACATCTCCGAGTGTACTTCTCCGGGCAGATCGGATCGACCGGTGCAGCCAAGCTGCCAAACAGTTCTGTCGTTAACAAGTCCGGTAGCCAAGAGACCGTCCACTAATGCATCGAATCGATATGGTTGAATCGTTCCAAGCGTCACGAATACCTGCGGATCATCCACTATCGATCTTTCAATGCGGGCGTACCTGTCGAGGACTGTACCTCGATAATGCCATTTTCCGCCCGCCCAGGACTTGTATTGGCACGATAGCTTGACACCTGGGTGCGCGGACAGTATTCGACCACTGAGCGAGGGCCCGGTAACTCGTGACACACTTTCGATGTAAAAAGACGGAACTCCGCGTGCATGTGCGAGCAGCAATCCAGGAACCGCCAAGGCAGCCCCGGTACTGACCGCCGCAGAGAATCCCCCACCCTTCCAGTCAATTTCTTTTTGCATATGAGCAAACGCCTTCGCTGCCTTCGACACGCCCCTGGGTGGTATATACGGGACAAATAGCGTGTTCCTATCGGCAAGCAGTGATCGACTTTGAGGATTGTCAAATGTAATCCATAAAGAGTCGTCTCGACTCTGTACTGCCTGGGACCACTTCACTAGTTGCGCAAGATGACCTCCAGTCGATGCAATAAGCATGTGCCGACCCGGCTCGATGTCGTTCAAAGTGCCCCCTACTCCGATGCTCCGGAAAAAGCTGTTGATGTCGCATTAACCTTGCGTCGGCGGTCTTTCACAGGCCGCCGTTCTGCTTCTTTTCTCACCCGTACAAAGCTCCCCACAGCCGAGCGCAACGTCTGAAGTGGCGCGAGGCGAGCAGTCCGCAGTAGCTGAAATCCGCGGTACCGGGGTAGGCGACGACCACCCAAGGTTGCGCCGGCCATCCGACCGGCCAGTGTGGTTCGTCGTCTGACCTGAAGTGGTTGCACAGCCGCAACTTGACTGAGGTCCGCGGGCTTAGCACCCAACACACCTGACGAGATTGCGCGCCGGATAATACTGTCCCCCAGCGCGGTTCGCGCCACCAGCACGCTTATTCCCTCCCTATCTCCGAAGTCTGGATATCCCCGACCGTCGGCGTGCCAGAAGTCTCCAGCGGTGATATCGGCGCTCTCTCCGATGCCGTCAGGGCATATCTTGCAGCGCCACTGAGTAGTCGGTCCAAGAAAGCGTCCCCACGAATCGTTGTAGCTCGCGGTTACGGTTCGTCCGCCATCCGTTCGGACAGTGAAGTCGCCCGGCCACCCGTTACCCCTATATCGCAGATATTCAACTCTTTCCTCGTTCGTATCTATTCCGAGGTGCTGAATTAGCCGTTCCGTGGCAACTTGACTCGGAGTGCCTGCACAGAAGAAGGACAGGAGTAATGGTCGTTCGGAACCCCGGGCGTCGAGAAGCTGCTTCACTGCCGAAACATCGCAGGGCTTGCCAACAAAGATCGACTCGTTCGCGCTATCCAATCGGCAGCATCCCGCGGCCGCTACCGGGGCATAACGAGAGCCCGCAGATTTCAGCGCTTCCTCCTTTGTGGTAAGCGCCACGGCGGTGGAAACGCGTGCATCGGCGGGGGATTGTACAACGCCCGCCGAGGACGTGTACTGTCCGGTGTCCAGCAACCAACTCACTATTGCGGTCAGGGTCCCGCCGCTGCTGCCTGAGTGTCGAATCGAAGGATCGATTGCCCATGCCTCCCAGGCCGAGATAACAGGTCCAAATATCGAGTGTCTGGACCCACCCTCGATTAACCGCGCCTCGACCGTCACGCCAGGGCACGCCCTTGAGAATTCCGACACCGCCTGAGGCTCGACCTCTATCGCGACGTCGTCATCCCAAGTCGGTCTCAGGTAGCCATCATCGTTGAACGTCATTTTGATGTTGGAGCTCAGTTGGGAGCACATCCCACATCCGGAGCAGTTCCCCCTTTCAACTACTTTCGCGACTTCGTTCTTCAATGACCTCGACATGCCGCGCTCCTCTCCAACTCTTCAGCAGCTCTTTTCATGTGGGCGTCTACGTTGGACCTTAGCTGCGGCATTTCATCTCGAAGTTGATCTTCACGCCGACAAAGACTCAGGATCCTCTCGGCCATATCGCCCGGAAATCTCAGGTCGACAGTGTATTGCCACCCTATTCCTCTGAGTAGTGGCTCAAATTTTCGCGAATATGCCATGGCAATCGCCGGGGTACCCACCGAAAGGCCGTTCAAGCACGCGTGCATGCGGGCTCCGAGTAATAGGTTGGAACCTGCAGCAAAATCTCGAACTTCCGCCAACGAGGTTGGAATGAAGACATCGACCGGCTTACCGATGGCGTCCGCCGCCGCCTGTACCGAGGGCACATCATTGTCGGCCTTCTCGCTGTCGAGCACGTGGGCAAACAATGACAACTCGCGTCCTTCGTCGATTAATCGACGACAAACGTTAATAACAGTTTCGCGATATTGCAGAAAATCGACATGCGAATTCTCGTTCCATAGAAGTCCGGATACGTTCATCGCGATGTCCCTAATAGGCGGCGCTTTGATTGAGGGGATCGCGAAGACTACGTCAGTCGCTAGGACGGCTCGATTTAGGCCTATCGCTGTGCAGTACGCTGCACTAGCCTCGTCGCGGGCGATGATGCCGTTCGCCAGTCCGCCTGAAGCCTTTCCGACCATCTGGCCCAGCTTGCTGTTAAATGGCCCGATCGTCTGCGGCCCCATTACAATTGGAATTCCGCACGCGTGGACAAGCCTGGCGAAGGCACTCATGACTGCCAATCGACGCACGCCATATATGTCGCTGAAGCTGTCGCCCCACCTCATGTCGACGACCAAGTCGTAACCCGACAACCACGACCGGAGAGGCGAAGTTCGCGTGAACTGTTCCTTTACCAGCGTCCGCTCGCGGATCGGAATCGGCGCGGCTCCGGCACCGAAACTCTGAAATTCGACAGATGCCGTCGGCCAAACAGTGTGAACAAGTGATTTTGCACCCTCGGCAAGAGCCCGGACGCCCAGGTTCGGTGAGCTTGCGTCCGCCCACAATACAAGTACTTTCATCTACATACCTTTGCCTCACAGGAATCTACGAGGTGTGCCTGTGGAGTCCGGCCACCGATAGATACCGACTGTTGATTCGGAAGCCAATCTGGTGTGTGACCGTCTTCGGACGGCACGTCCAATGCGCACGCGCAATACCGCGCCGCCTATGCGTCGTCCAGATTTCGCATGGGGCGGGCTGGGACGCCCGCCACGACGGTGTTCGCCGGAACGTTCGCTGTGACGACCGCACCAGCCGCGACTATCGATCCGTCACCGATAACGACCCCCGGTAACAGTACCGATCGAGCGCCAATCCATACCCCGTTACCTACCGAAATCGATTTGGCGATCGGCCTCCCGGCTCTCCGGTTAGTGCGGCCGATGTCGTGCGTGCTAGTTACGAAGAGTACATCCATCCCGATATCGCAGTTTCGACCAATCTTGATCCGAGCCGATGTGTTGAACCTGCATCCGTAGTTGACGAATGTTCCAGTTCCAATGCTCACCCGCCGACTTCCGAACCAAA
Source organism: Rhodococcus sp. 2H158 (assembly GCF_053764755.1). Classification (NCBI taxonomy): domain Bacteria; kingdom Bacillati; phylum Actinomycetota; class Actinomycetes; order Mycobacteriales; family Nocardiaceae; genus Rhodococcus; species Rhodococcus sp. 2H158. Next base: position 2,511 of record NZ_JBSNCE010000036.1, on the reverse strand, counting down.
CACCGGAAGAAATGGTGCTTCGTTCTATATCCATCCCTATGGCGCGCAACAGTCGCCACCGAGCTGGCCTCGGTACTATCGGTGATGCAACAAGGAAGTTCAAGGCGAGGTCGCGGCCGGTTCCAGGCCATATCTTCTTTAGGACGACTGAAAAGCTCATTGAAGGAACCCGGCCAGCTCTTCGTGGCACCATTGAAAATTGCATGCATGCGCATCGTAGCGAGCAGCACTACCTGTTTTAACTGACCCGCGCAACAGTGAGGCGGCGCGGCCCCTGATGACCAATGCCATCTTTGTTCCTCTCGACTACAATTTCGGTCCATTAGCTGGGCGTTTCAATGCATATGGACGCCTGGCGCGCCACGTTCAACTCTGCCCTGAACTTTGGGCGGGTTCCGGTTGGCGGACACAAAGTGCGTCTCCGCTTCCGCCTTGGCTAGGGTATCGAAATGATGCCGGTTTGCTCCAGTTTTCTGCGCGCTGTAGACCACACACGCATCCAACCATTGCTCCCAATATCGCAGCTGTGGGCGAGCCGAGAGGCATCGGGGCGACGAACGATATAGCGAAAAAGCCTAGGGCAGCGGCAGAGATTCCGGAGGCGAGGCGGGATGCACTGCTGGTTCGCAATATCGGTATAAGAACAGGAATTACGGTAGCGGCCCCAAACAGAATTAATCCGACGATTCCTGTCTTTGCAGTCGCCCACAGGTAGAAGTTGTGAGCATAGTACGGCGCTTGTTCGTACATCCATGTACCGCGCCCGCCGGCCGGCGGCTTGTACGCGTAGCCGAAACCGTGGCCGAAGACGGGCGCTTCATATACGGATTGCCTGAGAAGGTCGTTCTCTTCCTGCCTGAACAACGCCGATGGATCTCGTTGTAGGGTATCCGAATTGACGCCTTCAACCACACGCGCCGAATAGCTGTTTACCTGCACCGTGACCCACTTCATTCCCGGCAAGTCGGACATCGCAGGGCTTGCAGCGAGGAAGGCGAAGGCTCCTATGGTTATGCCTCCCAGGGCAATCCGCGCGGCGGCCGCAAATGCTGCGTTCAGACTCCTGAGGGCGACCAATGCGGCGATTACAGTGATCGCGATGCCAAGGATGTGGTTTCGGGAGAAGGCTAGAAAAAGGATGAGAATCGACGGCAGCGTCCATGACCACGTCGCCCGGAATGGCACAGCTCCCAGCACTGCAAGTGCGACGCAGATGCAGAGCGTGGCGAGTGCGGGATAAGTGGCGGCTGTAAGGTACCTGGTCGCTTCGGCCGATTCGCCAACCAAGGCTGCCTGCTCGGACCTGCCCGCCAGAGCAATCCCCGCTGTGGATGCAGTCAAGATGAGCACGACAGAGCCCCAAAGGACCCATTTCATTACAACGGCACATCGCTCAGCGTCCGGTGTGTTAATCACTGTAGCGGCGACCATCAGCGCCATAAAGAGCTGGCCCAGATTTCGCAGATCGCCGATCGTGTGAACGCTCAGGTTGCCCGTTAGGATCGCACTTCCCACACCAATCAGTAGCCATGTCGCCAGCAGGCCAAGATTAAACCTGGTCCACCTATTGATACTGATACGCAATGCTGCCATGAGTGCGGCAAACAATGCGATTTCATATGCCGGGAAGGTGAAGCCGCCAAAACTGAAACTTGGCGTCAAACCTGCGGGAAGCGCAGCACATCCTAGAACGATGGTCACCGGGGCAAGCCAGTCGGGTCGGTATACAAATATTGCGGCACCGACGACGGCGAGCAGCACAATACCTACGAGGGTCGAATTCGATGCTGCAGTGTATCCCAGGAAAGTGGCTGCGGTGGCGACAGTGGCACCAAGTACGCCTACTCTGACTCTCTCAGTCGGCAAATTGGCTCCCATTCTCGGTCTGCTCGATTCGACAAACGCTCTGATGCGTGAGCGATAATGGGCGCTTGAATCAAGAACTACGGGCACGAGGTCTGCCACCTGTTGAACATCAGGAATTGTTCCCCTGTCCTTGCATATGGCGGTGCGGCAGCGACCCTGCTGCGACGGCGTCGGCCAGGGAGGGGGCCGCCCGGTCCTTGGCGGAGAGCTGGTGGTGCAGCGGTTGCCCGTCGCGGCCGGTGGTGGGCCAGTCGATGCCGATCTGCGGGTCGAGGGGGTCGATCTCGTGTTCGCGGTCGGGGTTGTAGGTGGTCGAGCAGAGGTAGACGACGGTGGAGCCGTCGGCCAGGGAGCAGAAGGCGTGGCCGAGGCCTTCGGGGAGGTAGATCGCGCGGCGGTCGACGTCGTCGAGCAGCACCGCGTCCCACTGTCCGAAGGTGGGGGAGCCGACGCGCAGGTCGACGGCGACGTCGAGCACCGCGCCGGCCGGGCAGGTGACGTACTTGGCCTGCCCGGGTGGGACGTCGGCGTAGTGGATGCCGCGCAGCACCCCGGCGGCGGAGACCGAGCAGTTGGCCTGGGCGAGGTCGAGGGCGCGTCCGGCGGCGTCGGTGAAGGTGGGTTGTTTGAACCACTCGTAGAAGA
>NZ_JBSNCE010000035.1:0-59437 GCF_053764755.1 Rhodococcus sp. 2H158 | reverse complement strand
CCGGGGGCCGGCGCTCCCGGCGCCGCACCGGGCGCGGTGGTGCCGACGGGAACGCTCCCGGCGGGGGCGACGGTGCCCGGCGCCCCGGGTGTTGCCGCCGTGGCCGCGGCCTGGGTGCCCGGTGCCGCACCCGGGGTGGTGCCGCTCGTGCCGGCCCCGGTGGTCGCGGTCGTCGCCGGGCCCCCCGTCGAGGCCGGGGTCGCGCCCGGGACGGTCGCGGAGGTGGAGACGCCCGCACCGGTCTCCGAGGCGTCGGAAGTGCCGAGCGTGCCCATCGCGAGACCACCCGCGCCGAGCACGACGAGCGCAGCGGCCGCGGCCCCGGCGAGCGCGTAGCGCCGCGAACGGGAGGGCGCCGGAGCCGCCGCAGCGGCGGCCGGGGCCGGGACCGGGACGATCGCCGGGCGAACCGGCGAGACCGTCTCGGTCGGCCGGTCGTGCAGGATCGTCACGGGCAGCGCGGTGGTGGGCACCTCGTCGTCCGCCGGCGGGGTGACGGTCGCCGCGGCCGCGGAGTTACCCGTCGGCGGCTGGGCCGCCGCAGAGCTCACCGTCGGCGGCTGGGCCGCCGCAGAGCTCACCGTCGGCGGCTGGGCCGCCCCGAGGGCGGCGGTGTGGGCGGGCCGCGGGCCGGCAACCACCGGAATGCCCAGCTCCGCCGAGATCAGCTCGGCGACCAAGGGGATCGCGCCGCCGCCACCGGTGAGCAGCACCCGCCCCACGTCGGACGGCTCGACCCCGGCGCCGCGCAGCGCCTCGTGCACCAGCGCGATCGACGCCTGCAGCGGGCCGCGGGCGAGTTCCTCGAACTCGTCGCGGACGAGACGCACGTCCCGCCGCACGCCGGGCAGGTCGATCGCGACGACCGTCTCGGTGTCGGTCGACAGCCGTTCCTTCGCGGCCGACGCGCGGGCACGCAGCTCGGCCAGCGCCGCCGTCATGGGGGCGGCGAACGGATCGAAGTCGGGGACGTCGTCGCGCACGGTGTCCAGCAGGTGGGTGGTGACCAGGTGGTCGAGGTGACCGCCGCACACGTCCTCGCTGCCGATCGGGCGGCCGAGGAGCACCGGCTCGGCGCCGGTGCGCAGCACCGAGACATCGAGAGTGCGGGCGCCGAGGTCGTAGACGACGACCACGCCGTCGCCGAGGGGGCCCTGGGCGGCGTCGAGCCAGCGCACCGCGGCGACGGGTTCGGGCATCAGCGTCACGTCGGGCAGACCGGCCCGCGACAGCGCATCGCGCAGCGCATCGACGGTGTAGCCGGCCCACGGCGCCGGATGCGCCACCGTGATCGTGGGCGCTTCCGGCAGGTCGCGCGACGCCTCGTGCACCAGGCAGCCGATCGCCGTGGCGGTGAGGTCCTCCCCGGAGTACGACGCCCCGTTGTCGGCGAGCACACCGACCGGATCCCCGACCCGGCGCACGAAGTCGGTGAACACCAGCGAACCCGGCGCGGCCGCACGACGACCGAGGTGCGGCGCGTCGTCGGGGGGAAGGTGCAGCTCGCTGGCGCGGGACAGGACGACCGGGCGGTACGTGTCGGCGCGATCGAACGCGGTGGCCGCCACCGAGTCCGCCGAACCGATCGTGACTCCGAGTCCTGTTGCCATGTCGTTTCGCTCCCCTGGTCGGGGCGGACGGATCCGCCGTGTCGCGTTGGATGTCGTAATCGGACACGATGTCGTTAGCCCGATTCGAGACCTTCGGCCCCGGCGCGGGGGCGATCCCCCTATCCGTCCCGATCCCCTAACCCCCGCCCCCGTACGGGCCCCGGACCGATGGGGGACTCCGCCCCCTTGGGCGGGGGACGGGCCGTTCGTAGCGTGAATCGCAGAACACCGACCTCAGGAGATGCGATGTCCACCAACGCTGTGCTCGACTTCATCCTCAGCCTGCTGCGCGACGAAGAGGCCCTCGCCCGCTACTGCGCGAACCCCGACGCCGCCCTGGCCCAGGCCGGGCTCGCCGACGTGTGCCACGCCGACATCGTCGCCGTCGCGCCCCTGGTCGCCGACAGTGGACTGTTCGCGGGGACGGCCGCCGAGCTGACCGCGGCGCTCGGTGGGGCGGCGGGTGCGGCCGGCGCGATCGGTGCCGGTGCCGCCGGTGGCCTGGCCGGCGGCGCGGGTCTCGGTCTCGCCGGCGGGGCGGGCCTCGGCCTGGCGGGTGCCGTCGGCGGCGGCCTCGGCGGCGGTCTCGGCCTCGACACCGACTTTGCGGCCGAGCTGGCCGCCGATCTCGCCGGCACGCTGGGCGCGGCCCTGGAACTCGGCGGCGATCTCGGTGCCGCGCTCGGTGCGGCGTTCGGAGCGGCCCTCGGCGCGGGCGGCACGCTCGGCGGTGCCCTCGGCGGCATCGGTTCCGGTGCGCTCGACCTGACGGGTGACCTGGACCTGGGCGCGGCCCTCTCCGGCGCCCTCGCCGGCGGCCTCGGGCTCGACGCCGCGACCGGCGTCGTCGCGGACCTCGGTGCCGCGCTCGACGCGGCGCTCGGCGCGACGGCCGGGACCGCTCTGGACCTGTCGGGTGCGCTCGAGGCCGCCTTCGGCGTCGGCGGTGATCTCGGCGGTGAGCTCGGTGGGGCGCTGGGCGGTCTGCTCGACACCGCGCTCGCCGCGGGCGGCGGCTTCTCCACCGCGGTCGAGGCGGCCCTCGCCGGTGGCGCGGACCTCGCGACGGCCGTCGGCGCGACCCTCGGCGGCACGCTGGGCCTGGGCACCGAACTCGCCGGACAGCTCGGCGGCGCCCTCGAATCCGTGCTCGAGGTCGGTACCGGGCTCGCCGGCGGCCTGGACCTCGGCGGCGGTCTCGACGCCGTCGCCGGCGTGACCGCCGGCCTCGGAGCCTCCCTGTCCGCGCTGCTCGAGGCGGGCGGCTCCGTCGCCGGTGATCTCGGTGGCACCCTCGGCGCCGTACTCGAGGGCGGTGCCGACGGTGGGCTCGCCGGCGGCATCGACCTCGGCGCCCTCCTCGGCGGCGACGCCTCCGGCGGCGTGGACCTCGGCACCGCGGTCGGCGGCCTCCTCGGCGGCGCGCTCGGCCTCGAGAACTCCGCCACCCTCGAACTCGGCAACGCCCTCAACGTCGCGCTCGACCTGTCGACGACCGTCGAATCGAGCGCCGACGGCACCCTCTCCGCGGTGCTCGGCTCCGCGTTCTCCGTCGGCGGGGAAGCCGGCGCGAACCTCGGTTCGGCGCTGGGTGGGGTGTTCGAGGCCGGCCTCGGCGGAACGCTCGACTCCACCGTGGACCTGAGCTCCCAGCTGGCCACCACCATCGGCGGCGGTCTCGGCGCCGACGCGGACCTGACCGGCCAGCTCGGCTACGCCCTCGACGGCGCGCTCGACCTCGGCGGGCAGCTCGCCGGCGGCGGCGAAGCGGTCGGCGGTCTCACCGGCGGCGTGTCCGGGGGACTGGATACCGTCGCTGACCTCGGCGCCGGACTCGGCAGCGGCCTGACCGGTGGACTGACCGGCGGTCTCGACGGGGCCGCGGACCTGGGCGGCGGGCTGGCCGGTGGGTTGACGGGCGGTCTCGACGGGGCTGCGGAGCTGGGCGGCGGGCTGGCCGGTGGGTTGACGGGCGGTCTCGACGGGGCCGCGGACCTGGGCGGGGACCTGGCCGGTGGATTGACCGGCGGGCTCGGGAGCGCCGCGGATCTCGGTGCGGGGCTCGGCGGCGGCCTGACCGGTGGCCTGGAGGGTGCCGCGGACCTGGGCGGCGGGCTGACCGGTGGCCTGGCGGGCGGCCTGGACGGTGCGACCGACCTGGGCGGCAGCCTGAGCGGCGGCCTCGAAGGCGCCGCGGGTGGCGCGTCGCAGGTCGGCGGCGCCGTCACGGGCGGGCTCGAGGGAGCCACCGACGCCGGCGGTGCGCTCGGTGCGGGCATCGGCGGCGCGGCCGAGGGCACCTCGCAGCTCGGCGGCCAGCTCTCGGGAGCCGTCGACGGCACGACGGACGCGTGGTCGTCCATCGACGCCGGCGACGTCTTCGGCAGCGCGGGCGGCACCGGCGGCCTGTTCGGTTCCGCCGAAACCGGTGCCGACGCCGATCTGCACGGCGGGATCGACGCCGGCGCCGGCACCGGCACCGATTCCGACTTCGACACCTTCCTCGGCTGACCTCACCGCACGGACCCGGCGCCGGCCCCGCGTGCACCACGCGGGGCCGGCGTTCGTCGCGGAGGACATAATCTCGGTGCAGCCCGCACTCCGACAGAAGGCGAGTCGAAGCGATCACCATGCACACGTCGTCCGCAGATGCCGCCGCTCGCCGCGCGGCCCTCGTCGAACTGATCGACGCGGCCGCCGAACACATCCGCGCCGCCGAGCGCGGTGACCTCGCCGCCAGGCTCGAGGCGGCGCGCACCCGCGTCGTCGACCCCCGGCTGCGGGTCGTCGTCGTCGGCCAGCTCAAACAGGGCAAGAGCCAGTTCGTGAACTCGCTCCTCAACCTCGAGGTGTGCTCGGTCGGCGACGACGAGACCACCGCCGTGCCCACCGTCGTGCAGAACGCCGACCGCACCTTCGCCGAACTTGTGCTCGCCGAGCCCGGTCGCGATCCCGTCCGGGTGGACCTGCCCATCGACGAGCTGCAGCGCGTCACGCCCGGCACGCCGCGCGCGGGCGGCCGGGACGTGCTGCGGCTCGAGGTGAACGTGCCGAGCCCGCTGCTCGCCGACGGTCTCGTCCTCGTCGACACCCCCGGTGTCGGCGGGCACGGAAACCCGCACGCCGCAGCAACATTGGGTCTGCTTCCGGCGGCCGACGCGGTGTTCGTCGTCTCCGACGCCAGCCAGGAATTCACCGAGCCGGAGCTGAGTTTCCTTCGGCAGGTGCTGCAGCTGTGCCCGGCCGCGGCGGTGCTGATCACCAAGACGGACCTGTACCCGCACTGGCGCGAGATCGTCGCCGCCGACCGCGGGCACCTGCAGCGCGCCGGCCTCGACGTGCCCCTGCTACCCGTCTCGTCGCTGCTGCGCAGCCACGCCCTGCGCCTCGACGACGCGTCGCTGCACGAGGAGTCGGGCTTCGAATCGGTGTACGGGTTCCTCCGCGAGCGGGTCGTCGCACGCGGCGCCGACGCCGCCCGGCGGTCCGTCGCGCTGGACGTGAAGTCGGTCGTCGAGCACGTCGCGCTCGGCCTGGGCAGCGAGCTCGCGGCGCTGCGCGACCCCGAGACCGGTGCGGCGGCCGTCGCGGAACTGCAGCGCGCCAAGACCGCTGCGGAGGCGCTGCGCACCCGGGCCGCCCAGTGGCAGCAGACCCTGGCCGACGGCATCGCCGACCTCGCCGCCGACATCGACCACGACCTGCGGGACCGGCTGCGCCGGGTCACCCGCGAGGCGGAGGCCACCGTCGACGAATGCGACCCCGGGGAGGAATGGCCGCGGATCGGGGAATGGCTGGGCGAGCAGGTCGCCGAATCCGTCGGCGACAACTTCGTGTGGGCCCACGAACGTTCGGTGTGGCTCGCGGAGGTCGTCGCCCGGCACTTCGCCGACAGCGGCGCGGTGGACCTGCCGGATCTGCGCCTCGGCGACCTCGAGGGGCTGCTCGAGCCCGTCTCCCGGCTCTCGGACCTCGAGTCGGGCCGCATCGGCGTCGGCCAGAAGATGCTCGTGGGAATGAAGGGCTCCTACGGCGGCGTGCTCATGTTCGGGCTCATCACCACGCTCATGGGCATGGCGCTGGTCAACCCGATCTCCGTCGGGGCGGGAGTTGTGCTCGGCACCAAGGCCTATCGCGACGACAAGCAGGCGCGCATCGCCAAGCGCCGCGCCGACGCCAAGGTCGCCGTCCGCAAGTTCACCGACGACGTCGGCTTCCAGGTGGGCAAGGAGTCGAAGGACCGGCTCCGGCTGATCCAGCGCCAGCTGCGCGACCACTTCACCGAGCTGGCCGAGCAGACGCTGCGGTCGCTGTCCGAGTCGCTGCGCGCCGCGCAGGAGGCCGCGACGGTCGAGGAGGCGCAGCGCCAGCGCCGCATCGCCGAACTCGAGACGCACGTGCGTGCGCTGACGACCCTCCGCGAGCGGGCCGCGCAGCTGGCCGGGGCCGACGCGTGAGCGTCGAACAGGCCCGCGAGCTCGTCGCCCACGCGCGTGCCCGGTACGGCGGCGACCCGCGCGCCGCCGAGCAGCTCGCGCTGTGTGCGGCGCGGCTCGAGCAGCCGCTGCGCGTCGCGCTCGCCGGCTCACTCAAGGCCGGCAAGTCGACGCTGCTCAACGCCCTCGTCGGGCAGGACATCGCCCCCACCGACGCCACCGAGTGCACGCGCGTCGTCACGTGGTACCGCAGCGGCTCCACCCCGTCGGTCACCGCCCGCTACGACGGCGACCGGATCCTCCCGGTGCCGGTGCAGCGCCGCGACGGCCGGCTCACCTTCGACCTCGGCGAGCTGACCGCGGAGCGGGTGGACCGCATCGACGTGGAGTGGCCGGCCAGCGCGCTCGCCCAGACCACGATCATCGACACTCCGGGCACGTCGTCGCTGTCACAGGACGTCTCGGCCCGGACATTCGAGCTGCTGACCCCCGACGACGAAGCGTCCGGCGCCGACGCCGTCGTCTACCTGATGCGCACCCTCGGTGCCGCCGATGTGCAGTTCCTCGGCCGGATCGGCCAGCACGTGGGCGGCGAGTCCGGTCCGCTCGGCGTGATCGGCGTGGTCTCCCGCGCCGACGAGGTCGGCGCCGGCCGCATGGACGCGATGATGTCCGCCAAGGAGGTCGCGGCCCGGTTCGCCGGCGAGCTCGAGCGCACCGGACTGTGCCAGGCCGTCGTGCCGGTCGCGGGGCTGCTCGCGCTGGGCGCGCGGACGCTGCGGCAGAGCGAGTTCGCCGCGTTCGAGGCGCTCGCGCAGGTGCCGTCGCAGGATCTCCAGGTGGCGATGCTGTCGGCGGATCGGTTCGCCCGCCCCGACATCGCGCTGCCTGTCGATCCGGGGACGCGGGCGCACCTGGTCGACCGGTTCGGCCTGTTCGGGATCCGCTTGGCCGTCACGCTGATCCATCTCGGGGTGCGGGACTCGCCGACGCTGGCCGCGGAACTGGTGGCGCGCAGCGGGCTCGACGAACTGCGTCAGGTGATCGACGTGCAGTTCGGCCAGCGCGCCGATCAGCTCAAGGCGCATTCGGCGCTGATGTCGCTCGAACGGGTCCTGCGCGCCCACCGCGACGGCCCGCTGCTCGCCTCGGTGCAGCGGCTGCTCGCCGACGTCCACGGCTTCACCGAGCTGCGCCTGCTCGGCCGCCTGCGCTCGACCCGGGTCGCGCTGAGCGAGAACGACCTGCTCGAACTGCAGCGGCTGATCGGCGGTTTCGGCATCGGCCCTGCCCAGCGGCTGGGCCTCGGGCCGGACGCGACCGCCGCGGAGATCCACGCCGCCGGCGTCGCCGCCGTCCGCGCCTGGCGTGCCCGCGCCGAGCATCCCCTGCTCGACCGGTTCACCGCGAACGCGTGCGGCGTGGCGGCGCGCAGCGGGGAAGGCATCCTCGCTGACGTCGCAGGCTGATCCGCGCGCGACGGTGCTTCCTGCGCGCGTAAGAACCAGCGCAGGAAGCAGTTTCGCGCGCAAGGCCCGGTGGTTCTCAACGTCGTGCCCGCTGCGCCGCCTGCTCGAACCGAGCCTGCACGACATGGAAGCGGAACAGATCCGGCCACGTCCACCGGATCACCTCCAGACCGAGCTGCCGGATGGCGTCCTCCCGCAGCTTCTCGCGGCGGACGATCTCGGCGGTCACGCCGGGCTCGTCGGCACCGTACTTGCCCATGCCGTCGAACTCGCCGACGATTCCCTCCCAGTAGAAGTCGGTGCGAGCGACGAATCGACCGTCGGCCGTGCGCAGCTCGTGCTGTAGCTGCGGTCGGGGCATTCCGGCGTCGCGCATCCGCAGTCTGCTGAGGGATTCGCCCGGGCTCTCGCTGCGCCCGTCCAGAAAGGCCACCACACGCCGTGCAGAGGCGACACCGGCCTTCGTCCCCGCAGCTGCCAGCGCGACGGACAGCGCGCCGTCGTCGACGGAGTGCAACCGCAGCGCCGAGTCACCGATCACCGCGGCTCGGTCCGCGGGCAGGGTGCGGGCGAGATCGACGACGGTGCGGGCAGCGGAGGTGACCGGCAGCCCGTCGCACGTGTCGATCTCGTCGGCGGTGTAGCCGCCGACGTGGACGTGCAGATTCGGGGTTCGGCGGCCGCCCGACGTGCGCTTACGGGTGACGTGCACGCGGGAGAGATCCACGTTCCACACGTCGAAGCCGTGGAGGACGGCGGCCGAGACGTGGCTGAACACCGCGTCGGTGTACAGAGAGGGGGCCACGGCCCGCAGGCGGAGCCGATGCCGGTCCACGTCGTCGAGGCCGTCGGTGTCGTCCCGGCGGAGATAGATGCCGGGCGCAATCCTCCGCAGTCGTCCCGTACGCAGGGCGTTGCGTAGTTCGGCAGGCGTGTGTCCGGAAGCGATCAGGGCCGAGCGCCGCAGTGGTGTCGGGTCGTTCATACCGACCAGAGTGGGGTGGACATCCGTCGATCGCGCGCACTCGGCGACGTGCGGGCCGGATCTGTGGATGAAGGTGCTGGTTGTGGACAACTCCTTGCGCGCGTCGGTGCGGCTTGCGCGCGTAAGAACGCGCGCAACGGGCACTTTCGTGCGCGACGAGCGGCGACGTCAGCGACGCCGGGCCGCGACGGCGCCGACGACGGCGAGCCCGGCCCAGAGCAGGGGAGCCCACAGCAGGACGCCGGCGGTGGCGTCGCCGGCGTCGGCGAGGACGCTGCGGGCGGCGACGGCCGTGACGACGGTGGCGGCGGAGACGACGGCGAGCGCGAGGCGCGCCCGGGGGTGGCCGCGGCGCAGGAGTTCGAGGAAGACGACGGCGAGCAGGACGAGGAGCAGGCCGGCGGCGGCGAAACCGGCGAGGGTGAGGGCGACGGTGTCGGCGATGCTCTCGGCGGTGGTGCCGGGGTTGGCGCTGCGCAGCGATTGTTCGAGGGCGTCCCGGACGGGTTCGCGGTCGAGGAGGACGGCGCCGAGCAGTCCGGCGAAGACGACGAACGACAGGACCCAGGCCGAGACCGCGGCGCCGACGCGCGGTCCGGGGGAGTCGGTGGGGTGCAGCGGGGTGACGGAGAACTCCGGGCGGGGCGGCTGCGGGCGCGTGCTCACCCCGGGATCGTAGCCTCCCGCAATTCTTGTGATCCGAGTCACAAAAGGAACATCGCGGGGTGGTCTGCCGTTGGAGGAAGCAGACAACTTGAGCGTTGCAGACTCAACTTTGACTTGACTCGGGATTCCGGGCCGGTGCAAGCTTGAGTCGACTGCGCTCAGCTGAGCCGATCCGGCTCAGGTTGTGCAAGGACACCTATGCGGCACACCGGTGTGCCGCAGCGAAGAATGGAGAAACACTATGGCTCGAGCGGTCGGTATCGACCTCGGAACCACCAACTCCGTCGTTTCCGTTCTGGAGGGCGGCGAGCCCGTAGTGGTCGCCAACTCCGAGGGATCGCGCACTACCCCGTCGGTCGTCGCCTTCGCCAAGAACGGCGAGGTGCTGGTCGGCCAGCCCGCCAAGAACCAGGCGGTCACCAACGTCGACCGCACCATCCGCTCGGTCAAGCGTCACATCGGCACCGACTGGACCGTGGAGATCGACGGCAAGAAGTACACCTCGCAGGAGATCAGCGCGCGCACGCTCATGAAGCTGAAGCGCGACGCGGAGGCCTACCTCGGTGAGGAGATCACCGACGCCGTCATCACCGTCCCCGCCTACTTCGAGGACGCGCAGCGGCAGGCCACCAAGGAGGCCGGGCAGATCGCCGGCCTGAACGTGCTGCGCATCGTCAACGAGCCCACTGCTGCGGCCCTGGCCTACGGCCTGGACAAGGGCGAGAAGGAACAGACCATCCTGGTCTTCGACCTCGGTGGCGGCACCTTCGACGTGTCCCTGCTCGAGATCGGCGACGGCGTCGTCGAGGTCCGCGCGACCTCCGGTGACAACCACCTCGGTGGCGACGACTGGGATCAGCGCGTCGTCGACTGGCTGGTCGAGAAGTTCAAGGCACAGCACGGCGTCGACCTGACCAAGGACAAGATGGCCCTGCAGCGTCTGCGCGAGGCCGCGGAGAAGGCGAAGATCGAGCTGTCGAGCTCGCAGTCGACGTCCATCAACCTGCCGTACATCACGGTCGACGCGGACAAGAACCCGCTGTTCCTCGACGAGCAGCTCTCGCGCAGCGAGTTCCAGAAGATCACCTCGGATCTGCTCGACCGCACCCGCGCGCCGTTCCAGCAGGTCATCAAGGACGCCGGCATCGCCGTCAAGGACATCGACCACGTCGTCCTGGTCGGCGGCTCGACCCGCATGCCCGCCGTGACCGACCTGGTGCGCGAGCTGACCGGTGGCCGTGAGCCCAACAAGGGCGTGAACCCGGACGAGGTCGTCGCCGTCGGCGCCGCCCTGCAGGCCGGCGTCCTCAAGGGCGAGGTCAAGGACGTGCTGCTGCTCGACGTCACCCCGCTGTCCCTCGGCATCGAGACCAAGGGTGGCGTGATGACCAAGCTCATCGAGCGCAACACCACCATTCCGACGAAGCGCTCCGAGACCTTCACCACGGCCGACGACAACCAGCCGTCGGTGCAGATCCAGGTCTTCCAGGGTGAGCGTGAGATCGCGGCGCACAACAAGCTGCTCGGCTCGTTCGAACTCGGTGGCATCGCCCCGGCTCCGCGCGGCGTCCCGCAGATCGAGGTGACCTTCGACATCGACGCCAACGGCATCGTGCACGTCACGGCGAAGGACAAGGGCACCGGCAAGGAGAACACGATCAAGATCCAGGAGGGCTCCGGCCTCTCCAAGGAGGAGATCGACCGGATGATCAAGGACGCCGAGGCGCACGCCGAGGAGGACCGCAAGCGTCGCGAGGAGGCCGAGGTCCGCAACCAGGCCGAGTCGCTCGTGCACCAGACCGAGAAGTTCCTCCAGGAGAACGGGGACAAGGTCGCCGCCGACGCCAAGAGCAAGGTCGAGGCCGCGATCAAGGAAACCAAGGACGCCCTCGCCGGCACGGACATCGCCGCGGTGAAGACCGCCGTCGAGAAGCTCGCGACGGAGTCGCAGGCCCTCGGTCAATCCCTGTACGAGTCGCAGGCCGCCGACGCGGGTGCTGCCGCCGGTGACGGCGCGGCTGCCGGCTCGGACAACGTCGTCGACGCCGAGGTCGTCGACGAGCCGACCGACTCGGAGAAGAAGTGACGACGGAGAAGCCCGAGCAGGAGCCGGTGACCGTCACCGACAAGCGTCGGATCGACCCCGACACCTTCGAGGTTCGCGACCCGGAGACCGGGTCGCAGTCCGTCGGCGGTGCGGACACCGAGGCTCCGGCTGCGGGAGAACACGAGGAGGCCGCGCTCGCGGCCGAACCGTCGCCCGAGTCGGCTCAGCTGGCCGAGCGCACGGCGGACCTGCAGCGCCTCACCGCGGAGTACGCCAACTACCGGCGTCGCGTGGAGCGCGAGCGGGTGGTCACGACCGAGGCGGCCAAGGCCTCGGTGGTCACCCAGCTGCTCGACGTCGTGGACGACCTCGACCGGGCCCGCGCCCACGGCGACCTCGAGCAGGGGCCGCTGAAGTCGGTGGCGGACAAGCTGAACGGCGTCCTGTCGGGCCTGGGGCTCCAGCCCTTCGGCGACGAGGGCGACGCCTTCGACCCGGAGATCCACGAGGCCGTGCACATGGAGGGCGACGGCGCCAGCCCGGTGCTCGACACGGTGCTGCGCAAGGGATACCGGCTCGGTGAGCGGATCCTGCGGCACGCGATGGTGACCGTGACGGACGCGGTCCCGTCGGGCGACGCACCGGCGGAAAAGCCGGCCTCCGGTGCGGACAACGAGTAAGTACAGGGAAACAGCGAGAGGAGGAGACGCCCGGTGAGCCAGAGGGAGTGGATCGAGAAGGACTTCTACAAGGAGCTGGGTGTCTCCTCCGACGCGTCGGCCGACGACATCAAGAAGGCCTACCGCAAGCTGGCGCGGGACCTGCATCCCGACGCCAACCCCGGCGACACCCAGACGGAGGAGCGCTTCAAGGCGGTCAGCGAGGCGTACGCCGTGCTGTCCGATCCGGCCAGGCGCAAGGAGTACGACGAGACCCGGCAGCTGTTCGCCTCCGGCGGCTTCGGCGGCGGGTTCCGTCCCGGCGCCGGTAGCGGCGGGTTCTCCGGCGGCACCACCACCTTCGATCTCGGTGACCTGTTCGGTGGCGGCGGGGGTGGGGCCGGTGACGCCGGTCTCGGCGACCTGTTCGGCGGCCTGTTCAACCGGGCCGGCGGCGGTGGCGCGCGCACCACGTCGCGGCCCCGGCGCGGGTCCGACGTGGACGCCGAGACCACGCTCGACTTCCGCGACGCGGCCCTCGGTGTCACCGTCCCGCTGCGGCTGACCAGCCCGGCGCCGTGCACCACCTGCCACGGCAGTGGTGCCCGTCCCGGCACCAGCCCGCGGGTGTGCCCGCGCTGCAACGGAAGTGGCATCGTCTCGCGCAACCAGGGTGCGTTCGGGTTCTCCGAGCCGTGCGACGACTGTCGTGGCACCGGGTCGATCATCGACGACCCCTGCACGGACTGTCGCGGCAGCGGCATCCAGAACCGCACGCGCACCATCACGGTGCGGATCCCACCCGGGGTCCGGGACGGTCAGCGCATCCGGCTGGCCGGTCAGGGCGAGGCCGGACTGCGCGGCGCCCCGCCCGGCGACCTGTTCGTCACCGTGCACGTGCGCGCCGACAGGGTGTTCGGCCGCGACGGCGACGACCTGACGCTGGTGCTGCCGGTCAGCTACGGCGAGCTGGTGCTCGGCACCACCGTCTCGGTACCCACCCTGGAGGGCCGGGTCGGGTTGAAGATCCCGGCCGGTACGGCCGACGGTCGGGTGCTGCGGGTACGCGGGCGCGGCGTCCCCAAGCGCGGGGGCGGCGCCGGCGACCTGCTGGTGACCGTCAAGGTGGCCGTGCCCCAGAACCTCGACGACCAGGCGATCGACGCACTGCGGATCTACATGCACGCGGAGCAGGCGAGCGGCTTCGATCCGCGGGCGGGCTGGGCAGGTGCCTGATGAGCGAGAACCGCAACCGGCACGATTCGCCGATGGACCCGGACGCCCGGGTCTATGTGATCTCGGTGGCGGCGGAACTGGCCGGCATGCACGCGCAGACGCTGCGCAACTACGACCGGCTCGGCCTCGTCACCCCGCACCGCACACGGGGCGGCGGGCGCCGCTACTCCCCGCGCGACGTCGCGCTGCTGCGTGAGGTGCAGCGCCTGTCGCAGGACGAGGGCGTGAACCTCGCGGGCATCAAGCGGATCATCGAGCTGACCAATCAGGTCGAGGCCCTGCAGCAGCGGCTGTCCGAGATGGCAGCCGAGATCGCGCAACTGCACGCGTCGCGCCGGGCACTGGTGCCGGTGCCGCGCAGCAACGCGCTGGTGGTCTGGAAGCCGAAGCACCAGCGCGACAGGTAGACGCGCGGCCCCCTGCGGCCTCGGTCACCCAATACCGTTGTGGCCGAATGTCACATCGTGTCGATCAGATCGACACGATGTGACATTCGGCCGTTCAGGGCGGTCACGGGCCGTTCAGGCCGGGACGAGCCCGCTGACGTCGGCGAGCAGTTCGAGCGAACGCAGCCACGCCTTGCGTCCGGGCGCCGACGACACCACGATCAGCTCGTCGGCCTGCGCGCGCTCGGTGAAGCGGTCGAGGTAGGCGCGCGCCTCGGCCGGGGTGCCGACGGCGGTGTACCTCAGCATCTGCAGCACCTGCTGCCCGGCGGGGGCGTCGAGCAGCATCTCGACCTCGTCGTCGGTGAAGGTGCGGCCGCGGCCGAGCATCTGCCGGATGCGCTGTCGCTTGGTGGCCTCGAACAGTGCATTCGCCTCGTCGGTGGTGTCCGCGGCGATCACGCCGACGCCCGCGATGACGTACGGCTCGGCGAGCTGCTCGGACGGCTGGAACTCGCGCCGGTACAGCGCGACGGCGTCCTCGAGCGCCTGCGGCGCGAAGTGCGACGCGAACGCGTACGGAAGGCCGAGCAGCGCGGCGAGTTTCGCCCCGAACAGCGACGAGCCGAGGATGTACAGCGGCACGTCGGTGCCCTTGCCGGGGACGGCGTCGACGCCGGGAATGCGCGACGTGCCGCGCAGGTAGCCCTGCAGCTCGAGCACGTCCTGCGAGAAGCTGTCGGCCGACGACGGGTCGCGGCGCAACGCCCGCAGGGTGTTCTGGTCGCTGCCGGGCGCGCGGCCGAGACCGAGGTCGATGCGGCCGGGATGCAGCGTCTCGAGGGTGCCGAACTGCTCGGCGATGGTCAGCGGCGAGTGGTTGGGCAGCATGATGCCCCCGGCGCCGAGCCGGATCGTGGACGTGTGGGCGGCGACGTGCGCGATCAGCACGCTGGTGGCCGACGAGGCGATGGTCGGCATGTTGTGGTGTTCGGCGTACCAGATGCGGCGGTAGCCCCACCGCTCGGCGCGCTGCGCCATGTCCACGCTCGCGGCGAAGCTGTCGCGCGCGGTTTCGCCGCGGCCGATGTGAGCCAGGTCGAGAATCGATAGTGGTGTGGTCACCTGGATCCTTCGCGTGTCCGGGGCCCGGGTTCGGGATCCGGGCACACGATCGGTCCAACCACACCGGCCGGTCCACTATTCCGTGACGTGCGCCTCGCCGCTCACCGCACCGGGTTCACGTCGGTGGCGGTGCGGGGATCGAGGAGCGTCTCGCCCGCATACCTGCCGAAGCCGCCGCGGTAGAACAACAGCGGTCCGTCGTCGTGCAGCGCGGTCAGCCCCGTCACACGCGCGACGACGATGGTGTGGTCGCCGGCGTCGTGCTCGGCCTCGACGGTGGCCTCGATGCGGGCCAGCGCGCCCGCGAGGGCGGGCGCGCCGTTGTCGCCGCGCGTCCAGTCCACGCCGGTGAACTTGTCGCCGCCGCTGACGGCGAACGCCATGCACGTGTCGCGCTGGTCGTGGGCCAGGACGTTGATCGCGAGGGTGCCGATCTGCCGGATCCTCGGCCAGGTCCGCGACGTGCGGGCGGGGCAGAACGACACGAGCGGCGGATCCAGGGACACCGACGCGAACGACTGGCACGCGAAACCCAGCGGTTCGCGGCCGTCGTGGCCGGTCACGACGGTGACGCCGGTACAGAAGTTGCCCAGCACGTCGCGCATCGTCCGGGGATCGAGCACCGTGTGTTCCGCGCTCATAAGGTTCCTCTCGCCGTTCGGTATCTCTCCAGTGTCCGTCATTCCGGCGGCGGGTTGCGACCGGCGTCCGGCGGACCGTGCCGGTGCCTTCAGCGCTGCCGCATGTCCGACGGCGCCCAGTAGGCGCGCATGCTCGTGATCCGGGCCTGGTCGTCGAAGGTCATCACGTCGATCGGCTCGATCTCGTACACCCGGCCCCCGGTCTCGGTGACGACCCGGAAGTGGAACGCCGCGCACGACCCGGTTACCCGCAGCGCCAGCAGTTCGGTCGCGCGCCGGGAGCCCTCGAGTGCGCGGTAGAACTCGGCGATCGCCGCCCGTCCGGTCCTCGGCGCGGAGCCGACCGGGTCCTCGAGTGTGGCGTCATCCGCATACAGGGTTGCGATGTCGGCGCCGCTGCCGTCGGCGACGGCCGCCAGATACGCGACGACGGTGGCGCGGATGCGTTCGGCGTGCGTGACGGTGCCGGACGTGGTCATGGCTGCTCCTGTGGGATCGACGGCTCGTCGCGAGACGAGTCGACGCTAGCGGCACCGTGGACCCGGTCGGGGTCGTCGTCCCACGCATCGGGAGGTTGCGGGAGCGCGTCTGCGCGCGGTGCCGTGGGCTGGTGGCGAACGCGCCCACCGACGCCGGTCTGCGTCCCGGTGGGCGGGAACCCGCCCGCCGGCGTGGTGGAACTGTCCTAGCGTCGTCGGGCATGCGTGCAGTGGGTCGCCTCGGGTCCGAGGCGCGACCCGACCAGGCAGCGACGATGTGAAGGAGAATTCGAAATGGCGACGAGTCCCGTACCGGCCGTGACCCCCGCCCACGACACCACCGTGGATCTGCTGGTGATCGGGTCCGGCACCGGTATGGCCGCCGCGCTCACCGCGCGCGAACTCGGCCTGTCGGCGCTGATCGTGGAGAAGACCAGCTACGTCGGTGGCTCCACCGCCCGCTCCGGCGGCGCGTTCTGGGTGCCCGCCAACCCGGTGCTGCGCGAGGCCGGTTCGGGCGACACCCCCGAGCGGGGCCACACCTACGTGCGGTCGGTGGTCGACGGCTCGGCGCCGGCCGAGCGCGGCGAGGCGTTCGTCGATCACGGCGCCGCGACCGTCGAGATGCTCCGGCGTACCACGCCGATGAAGTTCTTCTGGGCCAAGGGTTACGCCGATTACCACCCGGAGCAGCCGGGCGGCGCCGCGGTCGGACGTACCTGTGAGTGCCGGCCGTTCGACACGTCGGTGCTCGGCGACGAGCGCGGACGGTTGCGCCCCGGTCTGATGGAGGCGGGGCTGCCGATGCCCACCACCGGTGCCGACTACAAGTGGCTCAACCTCATGATGCGGGTTCCCCTCAAGGGATTCCCGCGCATCTTCCGGCGGCTGGCGCAGGGCGTGGGCGGCCTCGCGCTCGGCCGGCAGTACGTCGCCGGCGGGCAGGCGATCGCCGCAGGCCTGTTCGCGGGGGTGCTGCGGGCCGGCATCCCCGTCTGGACCGAGACGTCGCTGGTGCGGCTGGTCACCGAGGGCGATCGGGTGACCGGTGCCGTCCTCGAACAGAGCGGCCGTGAGGTGACCGTGACCGCCCGTCGCGGTGTGGTCCTCGCGGCCGGCGGGTTCGACCACGACATGGCCATGCGACGGAAGTTCCAGTCCGACATGCTCGCCGACAACGAGAGCCTCGGCGCCGAAGGCAACACCGGCGATGCGATCAAGGTCGCCCAGGAGGTGGGCGCCGGCCTCGACCTGATGGACCAGGCATGGTGGTTCCCCGCCGTCGCGCCGACGGCCCCGGGCAAGCCGCCGCTGGTGATGCTGGCGGAGCGGTCCCTGCCGGGCTCGTTCATCGTGGACCACACGGGCCGCCGGTTCACCAACGAGTCCTCGGACTACATGTCGTTCGGTCAGCGGATCCTCGAGCGGGAACGGGCCGGCGACCCGGTCGAATCGATGTGGATCGTCTTCGACCAGAAATACCGCAACAGTTACCTGTTCGCGGCGGGGCTGTTCCCGCGCCAGCCCATCCCGGGCTCCTGGTACAAGGCGGGCATTGCGCACCGGGCCACGGATCCGGTCGAGCTGGCGCGCTCGATGGGGGTGCCGGAGAGCGCCTTCGCCGAGACCTTCCGCCGGTTCAACGACGACGCCACGTCGGGAACGGACTCCGAATTCGGGCGTGGGCGAAGCGCATACGACCGCTACTACGGCGATCCGACCGTCGAGCCGAACCCGAACCTGCGGCCGCTGACCGAAGGGCCGCTCTACGCGGTGAAGATGACGCTGAGCGACCTCGGCACGTGCGGTGGCGTGCAGGCCGACGAGCGGGCGCGGGTGCTGCGCGAGGACGGCAGTGTGATCGACGGTCTCTACGCGATCGGCAACACCGCCGCGAACGCGTTCGGCAACACGTACCCGGGTGCGGGGGCGACGATCGGTCAGGGTCTGGTGTTCGGGTACATCGCCGCGCAGGACGCCGCGAAGGCGGCCGTTCCCGCGAACGGATGACTCGGCAACGGCGTTACCGCTCGCATTCGTCGATCACTGCCCGCACCACGGCGGGCAGTGCCGCGGCGGTGGCGGGCGTCAGGCCGACGCCGTAACCGACCTCCGCCACCTCGAGGGTGTAGACCACGACCCGACCCGGGTCGGCGCCCAGGATCCGGCTCAGCGCCCACGCCTCGGCGGGGCCGAGGCTGTGCGACCCGGCGTGTCGCGAGCGGCGGGCGAGGCTCGCATCCCCGATCTCGTGACGCCGGATCGCGCCGGGCGGACCGGTGCCGACGGTAGCGTCGACGACGACCGCCAACCGCGTCCCGGCCCACGCGTCCAGCATTGCCGTCGGCTCGCCGTCGGAGATCAGGACCCGCCATCCGGGCCGGGACCGGCCGACCTCCCGGGCCGCCGCGGGCCCGACGCCGTCGTCGCGGCGGTACTCGTTGCCGACGCCGATCACCACGAAGTTCGTCGCGATCACCCGCGGTCGATCGTGAGGTCGAGGAAGTGTGTGGCACACGAGATGCACGGGTCGTAGTTGCGGATCACCCGTTCGCACAGCGACGTCAGATCGGCATCGGACAGCTTCAGGTGGCCGGCGATCAGCGTGCGCAGATCGTGTTCGACGGCAGCCTGGTTCTGGGAGGTCGGGGGGACGATCACGGCCGAGCGGATCAGACCGTCGTCGCCGAGCTCGTAACGGTGATACAGCAGTCCCCGCGGTGCCTCGCTGACGCCGTGCCCGATCGCGGCGCGGGCGGCGACCTCGGTGCCGGGCCGGCCGGGACGCTCGTACCCGGCGATCAGGCGGAGCGCCTCCTCCACCGCATAGACGGTCTCGACGGCGCGAACAACGATGCTGCGAAACGGGTTACGGCATTCCACCCCCAGTCCCGCCGCGTGTGCCGACTGTCGTGCGGTGTCCGACAGCTGCGCGGAGTTCAGGGTGTATCGGGCCAGGGGTCCGGTCAGATACCGGCGCCCGTCGAGCCGCGCGTACAGGGCCGTCGAGTGCGGAACCTGGTGTTCGACCACATGGTCCGGGAACTGTGCTGCGGCGAAGGAGGATCCGGTCGACGACCGGATCTGCCCGTCCTCGATGGCATAGCGGTCCGGCCGGTGCAGGGCGAGCAGGTCGTGATCGAGATCGAGATCGGGAAAGTCGAACCCGGCCACCCAGCGGACCGTGTCGAGCGCGTCGTCGAGGGCGCGGCGCAGCCGCTCGGCGAGCGGGGCGAGTTCCGTGCGCGTCGGCGCGCGATAGAAACCGCCGATCCGCACGTTGACCGGGTGGATGGGTCGTCCGCCGATCTGCTCGAGGATCGCATTGCCGGCCTTCTTCAGGGCCAGCCCGCGTTCGAGCGCGCTCCGATGACGCTCGGCGAGGGCGATCGCGTCGGGAAGGCCGAGGAAGTCGGGGGCGTGCAGGAAGTAGATGTGCAGCACGTGGCTGGCGATCCACTCGCCGCAGTAGAGCAGGCGGCGCAGGTTCAGCACCGGCTCGTCGAGCTCGACCCCGCAGGCCTGCTCCAGCGCATTGCAGGCGCTGACCTGATAGGCGACGGGGCAGATCCCGCAGATCCGGGAGGTGATGTCCGGAGGCTCGCGGAAATCCCTTCCCCGCAGGAACGACTCGAAGAACCGTGGCGGCTCGTAGATGTTCAGCTCCGCGCGCTGCACCCGCCCGTCGCGCACCGACACGTTCAGTCTGCCCTCGCCCTCGACGCGGGCGAGAGCACGGACCGTCAGCTCTCTACGGCTCCCGCTCACGGCGGTGCCTCTCGGCGAGTGCGGGGGCGCCGACGTTGAACGTCGCGAAGGCGCGGTCGATGTCGTCGTCGCTCATGCCGCACGTGCGCAGCCACCCGGCCAGCGACGCGATGTTGGGGTCGGCCGTCGGCCCGAAACAACCGTAGCAGCCGCGCGACTGCGCCGGGCACAGGGCGCCGCAGCCGGAGTGGGTCACCGGGCCCAGGCAGGGCGTGCCGTCGGCGACCATCACGCAGGTCAACCCCCGGCGCTTGCATTCGGTGCACACACTGGTGTTCGGGATGTTCGGCCGGCGGCCGGCCAGGAACGCGGTGATCACCTCGAGCAACTGGCGCCGGTCGATCGGGCAGCCGCGCAACTCGAAGTCGACCGGCACGTGCGCCGCGATCGCCGTCGACGTCGCCAGGGTCTCGATGTACTCCGGGTGGGCGTAGACCATCGAGGTGAACTCGGCGACGTCGGCGAAGTTGCGCAACGCCTGGATACCGCCGGCGGTTGCGCACGCGCCGATCGTGACGAGGGTCCGGGACCGCTCCCGGACCCGGTGGATGCGCGCGACGTCCGCAGCGGTGGTGATCGAGCCCTCGACCAGCGACAGGTCGTACGGGCCGTCGTCGACGGCGCTCGACAGCTCGAGGAAATGGGCGATCTGCACCGCACCCGACAGCGCGAGCAGCTCGTCCTCGCAGTCCAGCACGGACAGTTGACATCCGTCGCACGACGCGAACTTCCACACCGCGAGCTTCGGCCTGTCCATCACAGCTCCCGTACGTGCAGCAGCGGTCCGGCCACCGCGTAATCCAGCACCGGGCCGTCCCGGCAGAGCAGGATCTCGCCGAGCTGGCAGTGCCCGCACAGCCCGATCCCGCACTGCATGTTCCGTTCCAGCGAGACCCGGATATCCGGGGGCCGAATCCCTTTGCCCAGCAGCACCCGGGCCGAGAACCGCATCATCGCCTCCGGCCCGCACAGCAGTGCCGTCGTCCGTCCGGGATCGAGGGTGAGCCGGCTCAGCGGCTCGGTGACGAATCCGACGGACCCGGACCAGCCCTGCACCGGCTGGTCGATCGTCAGCCGGACCTCCACGCCGCCGTCGGCCCAGTCCTGTAGCTCGCGCCGATACAGGATCTCGGCCGGCCGGCGTGCTCCGACCACGAGCACGACGCGCCGGAAGTCGTCGCGCGCGGCCACCGCGCCGAGAACGGCGGCCCGCACCGCGGCCAAACCCACCCCGCCGGCGACGATCACCAGGTCCCGGCCGGTGCACGACTTAAGGTCCCAGCCCACCCCGAACGGACCGCGCACGCCGACGATCGCGCCGGGCTCGGCGTCGTGCAGGGCCCGGCTCACCGCACCCACCTTCCGTACGGTGTGGACCAGCTCCCCGGTCGTGTCGGTGGGATCCCCGCTGACCGAGATCGCGATCTCGCCGACCCCGGGGGCGTAGAGCATCATGAACTGCCCGGGCCGGAACCGCGGTCGCGGCGCCCCCAGCGGGGCCAGCGACAGTGTCACCGCATCGGCGGTCTCGACGGTCCGCGAGCGAACCCGGTGGGCGCTGGGCAGCATCGGCGCGCCCGGCGCCGCTGCGGTGTCGTGCGCGAGGTCACCGAACATCGGAACCCGCATACAGGTCCAGCAGTCGCGCCCGGGTGGCCTGCAACCGCTCCAGGAGCGCCCCGAACAGGGCCCGCATCACCGTGTATCCGAACTCGGCGTCGGCCTCGCTCAGCGCCTGCAGCGCCGCGGCGTCCACCTCCAGAGCCGAGGTCGCAGCGGCCGCGACGGCCCCGTAGTGCCAGCGGTGGGGCGGCGTCACCCACGACCATCCCAGGACGTCACCGTCGACGAAGGTGTCGAGGGTGACCGGGCCGCGGCCGGGCACCACCGTGTACAGATCCACCCGGCCCTCCTGGAGCAGCCAGCAACTGCGCGCCTCGCCGCCCTCGTGGAAGACGTGCTCCCCGGCGGCGAAGCGGACCGGGTGGGCGAGCGCGGCGATCCGATCCCGCGCCTCCGGGCCCAGCCCCGCCAGGGCCCGGATGCCGTCGAGCGGTGGGGTCGTCATCGGTGCCCGTCCGTCTCGTCGTCGTGGGTGGCGAGCGCGCCGGTGAGGCGGGCCGCTTCCGCGGTGATGTCGATGCCGACCGGGCACCAGTCGATGCAGCGGCCGCAGCCGACACATCCCGAGCTGCCGAACTGGTCGTGCCAGGTGCCGAGCTTGTGCGAGATCCACTGCCGGTACCGGCTCCGGCCGGACGCCCGGACGTCACCGCCGTGGATGTAGGAGAAGTCCGGTTCGAAACAGGACGCCCAGTGCTGCCACCTGCCGGCGTGCCCGTCGGCGAGGTCGGTGACGTCCTCCGTCGACGTACAGAAGCAGGTGGGGCACACCATCGTGCAGTTTCCGCAGGTCAGGCAGCGATCGGCGACATCCTCCCAGACGTCCGCCTCGCGGGCGTCGCGGAGCATCGCCCGCAGGTCGACCTCGGGCATGCTCCGTCCCATCCGGTCGCCGGCCGCCGCCACCGCGTTGCGGGCCCCGGTGGTCTCGTCCGCGGTGGCGTCACGGTGGGGGAGCAGGTCCAGGATGCGGGCGCCCTCGTCGGTCCCGACGTCCACGAGAAAACGGTGTCCCTGCTCGTCGACGCGTTCGGTCAGGCCCAGGTCGTACCCCGGGCCCGCGGCGGGTCCGGTGGCCATCGAGGCGCAGAAGCAGACCTCGCCGGGTTCGGTGCAGTTGACCGCGACGACGAACAGCCGGCGGAACCGTCGCGCGGTGGCCCCGTCGGGATGGGCGCCGCGGGTCAGCACCGTGCCCAGGATGCCGATCGCGGCCAGGTCGCAGCCGCGGACGCCGAGGAACGCGTACCGGGTCTCGTCCGCGGGTGGGGCCCGGTAACTGCCGTCCGGCGCAGTCGACCACAGTTGCTGTCGTGCGGGGTGCAGGAACTGCTTCCACGACTGCGGACCCGCGGAATGGCCGAACACGGCGGTGTCGTCGCGCCGCCGGAGCCGATACCGCCCGGGTGCGGTCGACACGCCCCACCCGTCGGGCAGCTCTCGTCCCGACCCGAGCTCGTCGAGCACGATGGCGTCGTCGCGGACGGTGGGGCCGACGACGCGATATCCCTCGGTCTGCAGCACCTCGATCAGCCGGTCGAGGTGGGCGCGGGACAGGATTGCCGGCGTCGGGGGGTCGGCCTGCGAATCTGCAATACCCATGGCAGCTCCCGTGATTCGAACGGTCACGACCCGGCGCAGTCCTCACTCGTCGCGCTGGTGGCCCCCTCGAGTATCGTCGCGGGCGTACCGCCCGGTCAACCGGCCGGCCGTCGTAGCCCGGTCAGTACGGGTCGAACCGCACGTTCTCGGCGGGGGTCCCGGTCTCGACGAGCGTGTGCAGGGTCGCGCGGACCATCGCCGCGGACCCGCACACGAGCACCTGGTGGTCGCCGAACGCTCCGTAGGAGGTGACCACGTCGTCGAGGCTGCCCTCGAGCAGCTCGTCGGGGTGGAACCCGGGATCCCCGACGTGGGTGACGATGCGGTCGTACCACTCGTCGGGGATCCCGGGATCGTCGACCGACTCGACCACCGGCACCACGGTCAGCCACGGCAGCGTCTCGGCGAGCAGGATCAGCATGTCGGCGGCGTACAGGTCGCGGGGCGTGCGGCCGCCGACGAACAGGAAGGTCTGGGGCGGGTTCGGCCGGCGCGCGACGTCGAGGATCAGCGCCCTCAGCGGGGCCAGGCCAGTGCCCCCGGCCACCATGATCACGATGCGGCCGGAGTCGTCGACGTGCAGGTTGCCGCCCTGCGGCGTGCCGATCGTCCACACGTCGCCGGGCCGGGTGGCGGTGACGATGCTGCCGCTGACCCAGCCGCCGGGGACGGTACGGACGTGGAACTCGAGCTTGCCGTCGAGCGACGGGGGCAGTGCGGGGGAGAGGCGGCGCGGCAGCCGGGGATGCTGCGGCACGGTGACGTCGACGTACTGCCCGGGCGCGAACGGCACCATCGTGTCGTCGCATTCGAGGCGCACCACCGCGACGTCGTGGCGGATCCGGTGGTGCTCGACGACGGTCGCCGACCACACCGTGTCGGTGGTGTGCAGGGTCTGTCCGGCCGGCTGCATGGTGTGACTCCCGGTGCTCGAGCGTGAAGGTGGCCCCACTCTAGGGCAGGGCCGCAGCCCCGTCCCGAAATGAAACATGTTCCAATTCTGCCGCCGGAGCGGTTATGGTGACGAAGGGGTGATCCCCGCCACGTCGAGCCGTCACCACGCTGACCATCGAGGAGAAGGACTCTCAATGACCGAGGAGTACGCCGACCTGCATCGGCCCGTGTTCACCGCGGACCTGCTCATCACCGCCCTCGAGCGCAGCGCCGAGAAGCCGGCCCTGTACCTCGGCGACGTGGTGCTCACCGGCGGGGAGATGCGCGACGAGATCAGCCGGTTCGGGCAGGCGCTCGCCTCGGTCGGGGTGGGGCGGGGATCGTCGGTGGCGATGCTGTCGAAGAACCGCCCCGAGGTTCTCATCTCCATGGGCGCGACGATGGTCGCCGGCTGCCGCAACAGCGCGCTCAACCCCATGGGTTCGCTGTCGGACCACCTCTACATCGTCGACGACGCCGCCATCGAGACCCTCATCTTCGATCCGAACCACTTCGAGGAACGCGCCGCCGAACTGAAGGCGCAGGTGCCGACGCTGAAGAACGTCTTCTCCCTCGGGCCGTCGGATGTCGGCACCGACATCCTCGCCCTGGCCGCACAGTTCACGCCGCAGCTGCTCGTCGCCGCGCCGGTGGCGGCCGAGGACACGTCGAGCATCGTCTACACCGGCGGCACCACCGGCAAACCCAAGGGTGTCATGGGCTCGTTCCGCTCCGGCGCGACGCTCACCCAGATCCAGATGGCCGAATGGCAGTGGCCCGACGAGCCGCGCTTCCTGATCTGCACGCCGCTCTCGCACGCCGGCGCCGCGTTCTTCGTCCCGACGCTGCTGCGCGGCGGATCCCTCTACGTGCTGCCGTATTTCGAGCCGGGTCTGGTGCTCGAGACGATCGAGAAGCACCGCATCAACGCCACCATGCTGGTGCCCACGATGATCTACCTGCTGCTCGATCACCCCGATGTCGACCGCCGCGACCTGTCCAGCCTCGAGACCCTGTTCTACGGCGCGTCGGCGATGTCCCCGGCGCGGCTGCGGGAGGGCCTCGAGCGGCTGGGCCCGGTGTTCTTCCAGTTCTACGGGCAGAGCGAATGCGGCATGACCATCTCCGTGCTGCGCAAGGAGGACCACCTCGCCGACGATCCGGAACGCCTCGCCACGTGCGGGCGGCCGGTCCCGTGGCTCGACGTGCAGCTGCTCGACGACGACCTGAACGAGGTGCCGCGCGGGGAACTGGGGGAGATCTGCGTACGCGGGCCGCTGGTGATGAAGGGATACCTCGGCAAGCCCGCCGAGACCGCCGAGGCGCTGCGGGGCGGCTGGCTGCACACCGGCGACGTCGCCCGGGCCGACAAGAACGGCTTCCTCACCATCGTCGACCGCAAGAAGGACATGATCGTCACCGGCGGATTCAACGTCTTCCCCCGCGAGATCGAGGATGTCATCTCCGCGCATCCGGCGGTCGCGTCCGTCGCGGTCGTCGGCGTGCCCGACGCCAAGTGGGGCGAGGCCGTCAAGGCCTGCGTGGTGCTGCGCGACGGCCGGTCGGTCCGCGCGGAGGAGCTGATCGAGAGAGTCCGCGCCGCAAAGGGTTCGGTGCACGCACCGAAGTCGGTGGACTTCCTCGACGCGCTGCCGCTCACCCCGCTGGGCAAGCTGGACAAGAAGACCCTGCGCGCGTCGTACCGGTAGGCGGCTCCGCCGCCGGTGTGTCCTTTGGGCGGTCAGGGGGGCCCAAAGGAGACACCGGCAGCGCAGCTGCACCTGTTGTCGGCGCTGCGTCGCCACCCGAGCCGGACGAGGACGGTCTCGACCTCTTCGGCAACGCCGCACGGGTCCCGGCTGACCTCGTCGTAGCCGTACACCAGGCGGGAACGCCCGGCCAGTTCGGCGGCGTTGTCGCGGCGACGGTCCCGGAAGGCGACCTCCGCCATCGAGTGGAACCTGCGTCCGTCGAGCCGGACCGTCAACGCGGCACCGTGACCGTCGTACGTGCAGTCCTCGTACAGTGTCCGCCCATCCACGACGACCGGCGTCTGTCGACGTGCGAGGGGAAGTCCGTGCCGTTGCTCCACCTCGGTCGCGTAACGGAGTTCAAGCATCGACTGGACGCCGTCGGCGAGCAATCGGACCGCATCCTCGAGCGCCTTCCGGTATCGGAACGGGGTTCGTTCCTGCATCCGCCGCCGGATCTCCGACAGCGGAATACGACTGTCCGTGACGACCCGGATCAACCGGATGTAGCCGTCGTACGAGGTGGGCGCGGCCGTCGCCAGGTCGAGCGCGGTGTCGGCCCGGCCGGTGCGCGGGGGCATCGTCGGCACCCCGATGTGCGCATGGGCCCGGCTGCGGTGGACGATCACCCCCGGATGGAGCATCTCGCCGAGGTGCGGCAGCCGGATGCCGCGTGGCCTCGCCGTGGCGAAGGTGGCAGCCTGTCCCTTGGTCGACGATCCCACCGGCACGGTGACATGGACCGGTTCGAGTGGGTCGTGGGACAGCATCCCCCATTCTTCGGCGGCTGTGCGGTGACTGAGGATGCCGGCGTCACCGCAGAACGCGACGGCCGCGGCCAGAACCGCGGGCCGGGACAGCGGGCCGGTCGTCACCGAGTACACGCCACGGAGCACCTGCTGCCACCGCCCGTACTCGAGACGGTGCCGGATCCACGGCCACGTGTGTCCGTGACGTTCGAGCTGGGCGCGGGTGACGATGCCGTGCTGGAACGCGACGATCCGATCGAGTTCGGGCACGTCCGGAAGAACTGGCATGGGAGCCATGATTCGGGCGTGGATCGTCTCCGGAGGCCGGCAGAGGGTGAAGCGGCGCAATCTGTGGACGAACCGGGAGGGTGGGGATAACCCGGTGTGTCCTTTGGGCGGTCGGAGCCGCCCAAAGGACACACCGGCGGCGCAGCCGCCTATAGCGTGGTAGTGACACATCGGACATCCCTGGGAGGCGTAATGCTTTCAGTCGAGTCCGCCGACGTGGTGCGCGCGACCCTGCCGGTCGTCGGTGCTGCGATCGGCGACATCACCCCGATCTTCTACCGCCGTATGTTTGCCGCGCACCCGGAGTTGGAGCGGGACCTGTTCAACCGCGGCAACCAGGCGCAGGGCGACCAGCAGCGCGCCCTCGCGGGGGCGATCGCCGCGTACGCGACGTTGCTGGTATCGGAGAGCGTTCCGCAGCCGGACGATCTGCTCGCCAGGATCGCGAACAAGCACGCCTCGCTCGGGATCGTCGCCGACCAGTACGAGATCGTGCACAAACACCTGTTCGAGGCGATCGTGGAGGTTCTCGGCGAGGCGGTCACGCCGGAGGTCGCGGCGGCGTGGGACGAGGTGTACTGGGAGATGGCGCGGGCCTTGATTTCGATCGAGGACGGGCTCTACCAGGACGCGGGTGTGGAGCCGGGACGGGTGTGGCAGCGTCTCGTGGTGACGCGGCGCGTCCAGGAGTCGCCGGACACGGTGTCGTTCGTGCTGGCGAATCCGGACGGGACGACGCTGCCGGCGGCCCGGCCCGGCCAGTACGTGTCGGTGGCGGTGCGACTTCCGGACGGCGCCCGGCAGATCCGTCAGTACAGCCTCACCCGAGCTCCGGAGCGCACCAGTTGGGGGATCACCGTCAAGGCGATCGGTCCGAGCACGGCCGAGGACGGAACGGAGATTCCGGCCGGTGAGGTGTCGGTGTTCTTGCATCACAACGTGTTCGAGGGTGACGAGCTGGACGTGTCACTGCCGTTCGGGGATCTGGTGCTCGACGACAGCAGCGACCCACTGCTGCTGATCTCGGCGGGCATCGGCTGCACACCCATCATCGGGATGCTGCACTATCTCGCGCGCACCGAAACCGACCGTTACGTCACGGTGCTGCACGCCGACCGGGCGCCGTCGCGGCACGCGCACCGGCAGGAACTGGTCGAGCTGGTCGATCGGCTACCCGGCGCAAAACTGCATCACTGGTACGAGGACCTCGGTGTTCGGTCGGCTACCGACACCACCCGGCTCGGTCGAATCGACATGGACGAGATCGATATCCGGCCGGATTCCCGGGTATACCTGTGCGGTCCGCTACCGTTCATGGAGTCGGTCCGGACGTCGCTGCTGGCCCGTAACGTGCCGGACGGCAACATCCGTTACGAGGTGTTCGGTCCCGACAAATGGCTGCCGTGACCCGCCGCCTACAGCGGATCGAAGCTGATGTTCTGCCGTGGGGTCCCGGCCGCGGACAGTGCGTAGAGGGTGGTCTTGATCATCGACGGGGAGCCGGCGATCTGGATCTGCCGGTCGGCCCAGGAGCCGAACTGTGAGACCACCTTTCCCAGCTTGCCGTGCAGGGTCCTGTGCAGGCCCGGCGGCGGATCTTCGACGGGAACCGGGTGCCACCACGGGTTCTCGGTCTCCTCCACGACGGGCACGACCGTGAGCCACGGATTGGTGGTGGCCAGTTGCCACAGGGTCTGCAGGTCGTAGAGGTCGCAGGGGTACTTGCCGCCGAAGAACAGGTGCACGCGTGGGTTGTCGCCCCGCATGCCCATCTCCATCAGTTGCGCACGCAGCGGTGCGAGGCCCGTACCGGAGGCGATCATCAGCACGTCCTCCCCGCTGTCGCGGTCGACATGCAGGCCGCCGAGCGGGGGCCCGATCACCCAGCGGTCACCGACGGAGGTGTCGCCGACCAGTGCCGGGCTGACCCAGCCGCCGGACACGCGACGGACGTGGAACTCGATCTGTCCGTACGGGTTCGGGGGGATCGCCGCCGACAGGTACCGCCACATGTGCGGTCGCTGCGGGATCTGCACGCTCATGTACTGCCCGGCGTGGTACGGGATCGGTGAGTCCGTCTCGAGCCGGATGATCGCCAGGTCGGGCAGCACCCGCTCGTGGCCGACGACGGTGGCGCCCCACGCGGCGGGCAGGTCGTCCTCGGCCGCGGCGGCCGCCATGGTGTCGACGAGGTAAGTGATGACCCCGGACCACGTGCGGTCGAGGGCGTCGGTCCAGAGGATGGGCGGGGTGCACTCGCGCACGGCGGTGTGCAGGGCC
Organism: Rhodococcus sp. 2H158; assembly: GCF_053764755.1. Lineage (NCBI taxonomy): Bacteria > Bacillati > Actinomycetota > Actinomycetes > Mycobacteriales > Nocardiaceae > Rhodococcus > Rhodococcus sp. 2H158. Next base: position 30,704 of record NZ_JBSNCE010000035.1, on the reverse strand, counting down.
CGGCCGGCGGCATGGAAGTGGTCGGGCCGGACGCCGTACTTGCGGTGGTCGCGGCCGAGCTGGGTGAGGAAGGCGGTGACGGTGTCGAGGTCGCCGAGCCGGTTGATCGCCCAGCCGACGGCGGTCGCGAACCGCTGCCGCATCGTCTCCATTCCCGCGGGGAACAGCTCGCGGATGCCGACGGTATCGCTCCACAGGGCGGTGTAGAAGGCCGTGGCGAAGCGCTCGCCGCCGCCGGGTGTCGCGACGATCGACGCGAAGCTGAGCTGGACGCGGGCGACGGCGAAGGCCTCCACGCACCCTCCCGCTCGCCGTCTCTGCTGGTCGGCCGCCACTGTAGTCCCGCGGCGGTGTTTCGGCCACAATCGACGTCGGGCGGCTCGATGACCCCCGCGATGTGCCACAGGTCACACGGCTCGATAAAGTTGAGCGGAACAAACTCAACTTTGACGCCGTTGAAGCATGCGAACGCCCGCGGCGGGAGGCTTGCGGGTGCAGAATTGATACCGGCTCGCTCAATGAAGGGAAGGGGTTCGCAGTGGACTCGTTCAATCCCACCACCAAGACCCAGGCGGCGATGACGGCCGCCATGCAGTCCGCGTCCGCTGCGGGCAACCCGGAGATCCGTCCGGCCCACCTGCTGGTCGCGCTGCTCGACCAGACCGACGGCATCGCCGCGCCGCTGCTCAAGGCCGTCGGGGTCGACCCGACCGTCGTGCACCGGGAGGCGCAGACACTCGTCGACCGGCTGCCCAGCGCTACGGGCGCCACGACCACGCCGCAGCTCGGCCGGGAGGCCGTCGCCGCCCTGACCGCCGCGCAGCACCTCGCCACCGAACTCGACGACGAGTACGTCTCGACCGAGCACGTGCTCGTCGGCCTGGCCGCCGGCGATTCCGACGTCGCCAAGCTCCTCGTCGGGCACGGCGCCACCCCCGCCGCGCTGCGCGACGCGTTCACCACCGTCCGCGGCAGCGCCCGCGTGACCAGCCCGGACCCCGAGGGCACCTACCAGGCGCTCGAGAAGTACTCGACCGACCTCACCGCCCGCGCCCGGGAGGGCAAGCTCGACCCGGTCATCGGCCGCGACAACGAGATCCGTCGCGTCGTCCAGGTGCTGAGCCGGCGTACCAAGAACAACCCCGTGCTCATCGGCGAGCCCGGCGTCGGCAAGACCGCCATCGTCGAGGGCCTCGCGCAGCGCATCGTCGCCGGCGACGTCCCCGAGTCGCTGCGCGGCAAGACCGTCATCGCGCTCGACCTCGGGTCGATGGTCGCCGGAGCGAAGTACCGCGGCGAGTTCGAGGAACGCCTCAAGGCCGTGCTCGACGAGATCAAGGAATCGGCCGGGCAGGTCATCACCTTCATCGACGAGCTGCACACCATCGTCGGCGCCGGCGCGACCGGCGAATCGGCGATGGACGCCGGCAACATGATCAAGCCCATGCTTGCCCGCGGTGAGCTGCGCCTCGTCGGCGCCACCACCCTCGACGAGTACCGCAAGTACATCGAGAAGGACGCCGCCCTCGAACGCCGCTTCCAGCAGGTGCTCGTCGGCGAGCCGAGCGTGGAGGACACCGTCGGCATCCTGCGCGGGCTCAAGGAGCGGTACGAGGTGCACCACGGCGTGCGCATCACCGACTCCGCGCTCGTCGCCGCCGCCACCCTCTCCGACCGGTACATCACCTCCCGGTTCCTGCCGGACAAGGCCATCGACCTCGTCGACGAGGCCGCGTCCCGGCTGCGCATGGAGATCGACTCGCGCCCCGAGGAGATCGACTCGGTCGAGCGGATCGTCCGTCGCCTCGAGATCGAGGAGATGGCGCTGCAGAAGGAGACCGACGAGGCCTCCAAGGACCGGCTCGAGAAGCTGCGCGCCGAACTCGCCGACGAACGCGAGAAGCTGAACCAGCTCACCACCCGCTGGCAGAACGAGAAGACCGCCATCGATTCGGTGCGGGGGATCAAGGAGCAGCTCGAGGCGTTGCGCGGCGAGGAAGAACGCGCCGAGCGCGACGGTGACCTCGGCAAGGCCGCGGAGCTGCGCTACGGCCGCATCCCGCAGCTGGAGAAGGAACTGGAGAAGGCCGCCGCCGCGTCCGGAGCCGCCTCCGACGGCGACGTCATGCTCAAGGAGGAGGTCGGCCCGGACGACGTCGCCGACGTCGTCGCCGCCTGGACCGGCATCCCCGCCGGCCGCATGATGGAGGGCGAGACCGCCAAACTGCTGCGCATGGAGTCCGAGCTCGGCAAGCGGGTCGTCGGCCAGGACGAGGCCGTGCAGGCCGTGTCGGACGCGGTGCGCCGCTCCCGGGCGGGCGTCGCCGACCCGAACCGGCCCACCGGGTCGTTCCTGTTCCTCGGCCCCACCGGCGTCGGCAAGACCGAGCTGGCGAAGGCGTTGGCGGGCTTCCTGTTCGACGACGAACGCGCCATGGTGCGGATCGACATGTCCGAGTACAGCGAGAAGCACTCCGTCGCGCGGCTCGTCGGTGCCCCTCCCGGCTACGTCGGCTACGAGTCGGGTGGCCAGCTCACCGAGGCGGTGCGTCGCCGCCCCTACTCGGTGGTGCTGTTCGACGAGGTCGAAAAGGCCCACCCGGACGTGTTCGACACGCTGCTGCAGGTGCTCGACGACGGTCGGCTCACCGACGGGCAGGGCCGCACCGTCGACTTCCGCAACACGATCCTGATCCTCACCTCGAACCTCGGTGCGGGTGGCGACCGGGAGCACATCATGGCGGCGGTGCGGGCGGCGTTCAAGCCGGAGTTCATCAACCGGCTCGACGACGTGGTGATCTTCCACTCGCTGACCGAGGAGCAGCTCGAGCAGATCGTCGACATCCAGCTCGAGCAGCTGGCCGGGCGTCTGGCGGCCCGGCGGCTCACGCTCGACGTGTCGACCTCGGCCCGGTTCTGGCTCGCCGTGCGGGGCTACGACCCCCAGTACGGTGCGCGTCCGCTGCGCCGGCTCATCCAGCAGTCGATCGGCGACCAGCTCGCCAAGAAGCTGCTGGCCGGGGACATCAAGGACGGCGACACCGTCTCGGTGGGCGTCAGCGACGACGGCGACCACCTCGTGATCGGCGCGCAGCGCCTAACCTGGAGGGACCATGACGAACCCGCACGATCCGCGCACCCCCCAGGAACGCGCCTACTCGCTCGACGAGGGGCGTGAGGACGACGCGCGCGCGACGGGCACCGGCCGCACCGACCCGGACGCCGACGACACCCGGGTCCTGCACACCGCCGACCCAACCGAGGCGTACGGCCGTCCGCCGGCTAACCCCACCCTGGTCTACCCGGCGTACGACCCCCGGTTCGATCCGACGGCGGCGCCCCCGAACCCGACGCAGGCGTTCGAGCAGCCAGGCTCCTACGGGCCCCAGCCGCAGTACGCGCCGACCCAGCAGTACGCGCCGACCCAGCAGTACACCTCGGCGCAGCAGTACCCGCACACCCAGCAGTACGGGGCGGCGCCACCCACCCCGCCGCACACCGGCGAGTACCCGGCGCTCGACGCGAAGCCGCCCCGGCGCCGCCGATGGGGCCTGATCCTGCTCGCCGCGGTTGCGCTGATCGTGCTGGCCGGCTTCGGCGGCTACCTGCTCAGCGGCGGCAGCGGCGACGACCCGCAGCAGCGCAGCGCGGCGGCCCCGACCACCACGACCACGGTGCCCCGGCCCGCGCCCACGACGCCCGCGCCCACCACCGAACCGGCCGTGCCCGGCCTGCCGTTCGAGCAGCTGCCCGGCGGGCTCGGCGACGTCATCGGCGCAGCCGGCACCGTCGTCGGCACGATCACCGCCAACGACGGCACCTCCCTCACGCTCAGCGGCATGGGCGGCTCGAGTGTCACCGTGCGGCTCACGCCCGAGACGCAGATCATGTCGCTCGCGGGCTCCGATCCGTCGGCGCTGCGGGTCGGCGACTCGGTCGTCGCGCAGGGCTCGCCGTTGCGAAACGGGGAGATGATCGCCGACACTGTGGTCAGCGCGTCCCTGCCGTCCTTCGGCGGTCCGGGCAACTAGAACGCGATAGGCTGACCCTCGATGACGGTTATGTGGTTCGGACTGGCGGCGATCGCACTTGCGGGTGCGCTGGTGCTGCTCTACATCGACCGCACGCGCCGCGAACAGTCCGGCCGCGTGCGTGAGATCTGGGCGCGCGCCCAGGGCTACAAGTACAGCGCGGCCGACGACACCCTGCCCGGGCACTGGCACCGGGCGGCCCTGGCCAAGCAGGAGTATCTCGGTGCGGTGGACGTGGTCCACGGCATCCGCCGCGGCGAGGAGTTCATCCTCTTCGACATCGAGGAGACCGCGACGATCGTCGCGGTGCGCCGCAAGGTCGGCTCCGACGTCGACATCGACCTGCGCCTGAAGTCGACGCCGCCGCCGAAGGACTCGGACATGAACCTGCTCGGCGCCATCGGGCCACGCATCGTGTTCGCCACCGACCTCGAGATCGCCCGCCGCATCTGTGACCAGCGCATGGTCGCCTACACCGAGTCGATCCCGCCGCACGTGCAGATGCTGTGGAGCGAGGGCGAATGGACCCTCGGCTCGATCCCCGTGGGCAGCACCGGCCGGGAATGGGACTCGGCCATCGAGACCGTCGCCCGGCTCTCCGGAATCCTGCACGTGCTGCCGCCGATCGTGGAGCCGCAGGAACTCGACCGGGTCGCGCACGACCCAGGCCGCCCCTCCGCGCGGCGCTGAGCACACCGCGTCACCGGAAACGGCCGGCGCGCTGCGCTAGCTTTGCCCCATGACTTCCGCTGCCACCCGGCCCGTCGCTCTGGTCACCGGCCCCACGTCCGGCATCGGCGCAGGCTTCGCGCGCGCGCTCGCCGGCAAGGGGTACGACCTCGTGCTCGTCGCCCGTCATGAGGAGAGCCTGCGCTCCCTCGCCGACGAAGTGACGTCGCGTTTCGGCACCACCTCGGAGATCCTCGCCGCAGACCTGGCCACCGAGGACGGCCGCGCGGCCGTCGCGCGGCGCCTCGCCGAGGGCGTGGAAATGCTCGTCAACAACGCCGGGTTCGGCACGTCGGGCGAATTCTGGACCGCCGACCCCGCTCTGCTGCAGTCGCAGCTCGACGTCAACGTCACCGCCGTGATGCAGCTGACCCGGGCCGCGCTGCCGCCGATGATCGCGGCAGGCAGGGGCAGCATCGTCAACGTCGCCAGCGTCGCCGGGTTGCTCTCCGGGCGTGGTTCGACGTACTCGGCGAGCAAGGCCTACGTCGTCTCGTTCACCGAGGGGCTGGCCGGCGGTCTCGCCGGCACCGGGGTGCGGGTGCAGGCGCTGTGCCCCGGCTTCGTGCACACCGAGTTCCACGAGCGGGCCGGGATCGAGATGAGCTCGATCCCGGAACTGATGTGGCTCGACGTGGACACGGTGGTGCGCACGTCCCTCGCCGACCTCGAGGCCGGCAAGGTGATCAGCATTCCCGGCTTGCAGTACAAGGTGCTCACGACGGTGGGCCGGCTCGTCCCGAAGAACCTGGTGCGCAGGGCGACCAACCTGGTCGGCCGCGGCCGGGGACGGACGTAGGCTCACCGCAGGTAACGGTCCGGACACGGCGCGACGACACGGCGCGTCGCGACTCGGGCGCCACCTCGGCCTCGCGGTAGATTTCGCCCTGTGACGTCTGTGGCTCTTGTGATTGTCGTTGCGGTTGTGGTGGTACTGCTGCTGTGGACGCGCGCCGCCGTCCGCCGCCTCCGGGTGCTGAAGTTGCGTCACCGCGACAGCCTGCGCCTGCTGACCAACGAACTCGACGACCGCTACGACCAGGTGCCCGCCCTCGTCGCGGCCTCCGCCGGCGCCGGCATGGAGCGCAGCCGGCTCAGCCCCGTCGTCGGAGCCCGCTCCCTGGCAATCGCCATGCGCGACCAGCGGCTGCCCCTGGGCGAGCGGGCCGCGGCCGAGAACACCCTGTCGGCGGCCCTGCACGACCTGATCGGCGTCCTCGACGGCGTCAACCACTGGCCGTTCATCCGCGTCGCCCGCGAGTTGCAGACCCGCGAGCAGCGCATCGCCGGTGCCGCCCGCGTCCACAACGACCTCGGCCGCGCCATCAACACCGCGGCCACCACCTTCCCGGCCTCGGTGTTCGCGCGCCTCGCCGCGGTCGGACCCGTTCCGCTGTTCGAGGTCGCGGTCCCGCCCGCCCCCACCGCCGTGGCCCCGCCGGAACCCGCCGCGACGGCTCCCGCCTCCGCCCCCGGAGACGACGCGCCGACCGGCGGATCGGACGCGCCGACCGGCGGATCGGACGCGCCGACCGGCGGATCGGACACCGTCGCGGCCTGACCGTCGGACCCCGACTAGGCTCGTCGTCGCCGGCGTCCTCGGGGCGCGGCGTGGAACGAGAGACGGTGAGGGGTTGCGATGAGTGATCGCGAGGAGTTGGCTGCGCTGGTTCGCGAACTGGCGGTGGTGCACGGCAAGGTGACCTTGTCGTCCGGCAAAGAGGCCGACTACTACGTGGATCTCCGCCGCGCCACCCTGCACCACCGGGCCGGCCCGCTGATCGGCAAGCTCATCCGGGAACTGGTCGCCGACTGGGACTTCGACGCCGTCGGCGGCCTCACCATGGGTGCCGATCCGGTGGCGCTCGCGGTCATGCACGCCGCCGGCCGCCCGATCGACGCGTTCGTCGTCCGCAAGGCCGCCAAGGCGCACGGCATGCAGCGGCAGATCGAGGGCCCCGACGTGCTCGGCAAGCGCGTCCTGGTGGTCGAGGACACGACCACGACGGGCAACTCTCCGCTCACCGCGGTCAAGGCCCTGCGCGACGCCGGCGCGACGGTCGTGGGTGTGGCCACCGTCGTAGACCGGGCCACCGGCGCCGGCGAGGTGATCGCCGCGGAGGGTGTCGAGTACCGCTACCTGCTGGGCCTGCAGGACCTGGGACTGCAGGACTCCTAGGTTTTCCGTGGCCGGGCGGGTGCGACGGACCGCGACGCGCCTCGCGGACGGCCGGGCACTGTTCTATTTCGACGACACCGAGCCGTACGTCGGTGGTGGCGCGGTGCGGGAGCGGCACGACCCGCGGCGGCTACCGTCGGCCGGGGCCGCGTCCGAACTCCGCTTCGACCCACTGACGGGGGAGTGGGTGGTCTCCGCGTCGCACCGCATGGACCGCACCTTCCTGCCGGACCCCGCGGACTGCCCGCTGTGCCCCACCCGTCCGGGCCGGGCCGCCACCGAGATCCCCGCCGACGACTACGACGTGGTGGTGTTCGAGAACCGCTTCCCGGCCCTCGGGCCGGGTGGCGCCGTCGCCGGTCCGGTGGACGGCGACCCGCTGTGGCCGCGACGGCCCGCGACGGGCCGCTGCGAGGTGGTCGCGTTCACCGCCGACCACGACGCCCGGTTCGCCGACCTGAGCGTCGCGCGGGCCCGCACGGTGTTCGACGCGCTGGCCGACCGCACCGCCGAGCACTCGGCGGCCCCCGACGTGCGGCAGGTGTTCTGCTTCGAGAATCGTGGCGTGGAAATCGGTGTGACACTTCAACATCCGCACGGGCAGATCTATGCCTACCCGTTTCTGCCGGCGCGCTCGCAGGTGCTGGTGCAGCGGGCCCGCGCGCACCACGCCGCGACGGGCCGGCTGCTGCAACGCGACGTGCTCGAGGCCGAACGCCGGGCGGGCATGCGCATCGTGTGGTCCGGACGGCGGTGGACCGCCTACGTGCCGGCCGCGGCGCGGTGGCCGATCGAGGTACACCTCGCCCCGCATCGCGACGTGCCGGATCTCGCCGCCCTCGACGACGCCGAGCGCGACGAGCTGGCGGTGGCCTACCGGGAGTTGCTGCGCCGCGTGGACCTGTTCTTCGACGGCGTGGACCGCGTCCCCTACATCGCGGCCTGGCACCAGGCGCCGGTCGGCGACGAGCGACCGTACGGTCGTCTGTTCTGCCAGATCTTCTCGCTGCGCCGCGCCGCGGACAAGCTCAAGTACCTGGCCGGATCGGAGTCCGCGATGGGTGTATGGATCAGCGACACCTCCGCTGAACGGATCGCGGCGCGGCTGCGGGAGCTCGCCCGATGACGACCGTGTGCGCGGCCGCCGCGGCGGAGTTCGCCCGGGAGTTCGGTGGGGTACCGGAGGGGGTGTGGTGCGCGCCGGGGCGGGTCAACCTGATCGGTGAGCACGTCGACTACGCCGGCGGGCTGTGCCTGCCCCTGGCGCTGCCGCAGGTCACGGCGGCGGCGGTGCGTCGCCGCGACGACGGGGCGGTGCGGCTCGTCAGCGAGGGCTTCGCCGGTGTGTCCTTTGGGCTGCTCCAGCCGCCCAAAGGACGCACCGGCGGCTGGGCCGCCTACGTCGTCGGGGTGATTCACACGCTCGACCCGCCCGGGTTCACGGGCGTCGACGTCGCGATCGCCTCCGACGTGCCGGTGGGGGCGGGTCTGTCCAGCTCGGCGGCGCTCGAGGCGGCCGTCGCCCTCGCCCTGGCCGAGTTGTACGGGCTGCCGGTCGACGATGCCGGCCGGGCCGCCCTCGCCGCCGCCTGCACGCGAGCCGAGAACGACTGTGTCGGCGCCCCCACCGGCGGCATGGACCAGCAGATCGCGCTGCGCGGCCGGGCCGGTCGTGCACTGCTGCTGGACTGCGCGACCGGAGCGGTCGAGCACGTCCCGATCGATCTCGAATCGCACGGCCTGGCGCTGCTCGTCGTCGACACGGACGCGCCGCACCGCCTCGTCGACGGGCCGTACGGGCAGCGGCGCTGCGACGTCGAGGAGGCCGCGCGCCGGCTCGGCGTGACGAGTCTGCGCGACGTCGACACCGTGGCCGCGCTCGACGCGCTGACCGATCCGGTGCTGCGGCGCCGGGCCGGGCACGTCGTCACGGAGATCGCCCGGGTGCGCGCCGCCGTCGCCGCGCTGCGGGACGACGCCCCGGACCGGCTCGGGCCGCTGCTCGACGCGGCGCACCGGTCGCTGCGTGACGACTTCGAGGTCAGCTCCGTCGAACTCGACAGCGCCGTCGACGCCGCTCGCGCCGCCGGGGCGCTCGGGGCCCGGATGGTCGGCGGCGGATTCGGCGGTTCCGCGATCGCGCTGTGCCGGGCGACGGACGTCGCCGCGGTGGCGGAGGCGGTGACGGCGGCCGCCCGCGAGCGCGGCCTGCCGCGGCCGAAGTTCCTGCGTGCGGTGGCGGCGGCGGGCGCCCGGCGCTGCTCCTGAGGGAAAGCCGGCCGGGTGGCGTCGTGCGGGTCGGTACGCTGCCGGCCATGGGATGGTTCAGCCGGGACAAGTGGAACGCCGAGCATGCGGTGTTCGCCGCCGCCGCGGCGGCGACGGTCGTGGGCGGGGTGCTCGGCAACGAGCGGTTGCAGCGGGTCGCCAAGCCGCTGATCGGCCCGTCGCTGGCGGTGCGGGTGCTGCGGCACGCCCCGCACACCGACCGGCTCGACACCGCCCTGTTGCTGCTCGGGCTGACCGGTGCGACCGTCGGCGACGTGTTCATGATCGATCCGGACGACGACGCACGGCTGCTGCGCGGTGCGTCGTCGTTCGCCGTGATGCAGGCCTGCTACTCGGCCCTGCTGGCGCGTCGGGGTGCCCGTCCGACGCGGTCGGCGGCGGTGCCGCGGGCGGTCGCGGCGCTCGGGGCCGCCGGTCTGCTCGGCGCACGGTCTCCGGAGGTGGCGGCGCCGCTGACCGGGTACGGCGCCCTGCTGGGCACCACCGCGACCCTCGCCGCGGATCCGGCGCTCGCCCCGGGCGCGCGCCGGGTGGCCGGACTGCCGATCCCGAACGAGGACCGGCGCAGCTGGCTGGGCGCCGGCGGCCTGGTCTTCACCCTGTCCGACGGCACCATCGTCGTGCGGCGGGTGCTGCTGCGGTCGCAGCGGACCCGGGCCGCGGCAGAGGGATTCGTGCTCGCGACGTACACGCTGGCGCAGTTGCTCCTCGTCGAGGGCATGCTCGCCCTCGGCCGGGACGGCACTCGCGCGCGCCGGGACTACTTGCGCGGGTAACGACGGGCGCGCCAGGCACTTTCGTGCGCACGTCGCCTACGGGCAGAGGACGATCCGGTCGCGGTCGCGGGGGTCGACCCGGATGCCGACGACCCGGCCGGGCTCGAACCGGGCGAGATCCTCGCGGGCGACCTCGTAGAGCACCCGTCCGTGGTACGGCTCGGAGCCCGGCACCGTCAGGTCGAGGTCCAATTCGGTCAGCTCGCCGTTGTCGACGGTGTGGCCGAGTTGCCGGGCCGAGGTGATGGTGGCCCAGCCCTCGAGGCCGCGGCGGGCGAGGCGGCGGTCGGCGCGCGGCGGCCGCCCGGCGAGGATCATGGCGATGCCCAGCGCCGAGCCGTACGCGGCCAGCAGGAACATGATCTGGTAGGGGACGGTGCCTTCGGGGGAGCTGCCGACGAACAGGCCCAGCCACAGCGCCAGGACGACGATGTACCCGGCGGTGACGAACGCGACGGCACGAACGACTCGAACGTGGTTCATTGCTCCTCCGATGCCAGGATAGTCCGTGACCTGCGCCACGTCCGTCGTCGCTACGCTGCATCCATGAATTCACCCAGTGTGTTCGTCACCGGCGCCGCCTCGGGGATCGGCCGCGCCACCGCCCTGCTCTTCGCCCGCCGCGGTTACCGGGTCGCGGCCGTCGACGTCGACGCGGCGGGCCTCGAGGTGCTCGCCGCGGAGCAGCCCGGCATCGTCACCGGCCTTCTCGACGTCACCGACGCGCTGGGCTGGGAGCGGGCGCTGAAGGGGTTCTGCACCGACGGCACCCTCGACCTGCTCGTCAACAACGCCGGCCTCCTGGCGTCGGGACCGTTCGAGGAGACCGCGCTCGAACGGCACCGGCAGATGGTCGACGTCAACGTCACCGGCACGATCATCGGCTGCCACAGCGCGTTCGAGTACCTGCGCCGCACGCCCGGCGCCCAGGCGGTCAACCTCTGTTCGGCGTCGGCGCTCTACGGCCAGCCGGAACTCGCGACCTACAGCGCCACCAAGTTCGCCGTGCGCGGGCTGACCGAGGCGCTCGATCTGGAATGGGCCCCGCACGGCGTCCGGGTGATCGCGTTGTGGCCGCTGTTCGTCGAAACGGCGATGACCCGAGACCTGAACGTCGGCGCCACGCGGCGGCTGGGGATCCGGCTCACCGCCGACGACGTCGCCCGGGATCTCTACGACCTGACCCGCCCCGGGCGGCGGCCGTCGGGCGTGCACCACGCGGTGGGCTGGCAGGCCAAGGCGTTCGCCGCCCTCGCGCAGGTTACGCCCACCCGGCTCAATCGCCTGGTCAACCGGTGGGTGACCGGCAGCTGACGCGGTCTCGCTAGAGTGGCGGACGGATCAGCGACGGAAGGGAGTCGGGTGAACGTGCGTCGGATGTCGTCGATCGGTGCGGCCGCGGTGGCGGTGCTGGCACTGGCCGGGTGCGGAGGGTCCGCGGAGGGCGTGGAGCAGCCGGCCGCCGCGTCGTCGGCGAGCGCGGCCGCCACGACCACCACCACGACCGTGGCACCCGCGCCGACGGCCCCCGGGACCACGTCGGCCACCGGGACCACGACGACCACGCCGCCGCCGGCTCCCGAGAGCGCGCCGCCGACGCTGGCGGACGTGCAGTACGAGCGCAACGAGTCGTACTACTTCACCAGCCCCGACGGCGGGTTCCGCTGCGGCATCGTCAAACTCCCCTCGCGCACCGAGGCCGGCTGCGAGGGCGCCACCGATCCGGTCCCCCCGCGTCCCGAGAATTGTATGGTCAACTGGGGCAACGGTATTCGCGTACAGGACGCGGGCCCCGCGGAGTTCATGTGCTCGGGCGGCTCGGTCTACACCTCCGGCGGCGACGACCCGGTGCTGCCGAGCGGATCGCGGCTGAGCAAGCTCGGCTACACGTGCGAGACCACCGACGCCGACGTCACCTGCGCCAACGACGCCACCGGTCACGGCTTCACGATCGCCGCCGGCTCCAACACGACCTTCTGACCGTGCAACTCGACGACGCTCCCGGCCCCACCGAGTGGGGCGAGCACCCGCACGGGTGCGGCCCGTGGGCCGAGGAGTTCGGCACCGAACCACCGCAGGATCCGCGCTACGATCCGGAGCTGCTCGCCCGCGGCGACCGCCGCAACGTCGTCGACGCCTACCGCTACTGGACGCGCGACGCGATCGTCGCCGACATCGACACCCGCCGTCATCCGCTGCACGTGGCGATCGAGAACTTCGGGCACGACGCGAACATCGGCACGGTGGTGCGCACCGCCAACGCGTTCGCGGCGGCCGCCGTGCACATCGTCGGCCGTCGGCGCTGGAACCGTCGCGGCGCGATGGTGACCGACCGGTACCAGCATCTCGTGCACCACCCCGACGTCGACTCCCTGATCGACTGGGCGGCCGAACGGGGACTGACGATCGTCGCGGTGGACAACACACCCGGATCAGTGCCGCTCGAGACCGCGCAGCTGCCCCGCGCATGCATGCTGCTGTTCGGCCAGGAAGGGCCCGGTGTCACGGCGCGGGCGCGGGAGGTCGCGGCGACGACCGTGTCCATCGCCCAGTTCGGCTCGACCCGCAGCATCAACGCCGGCGTCGCCGCCGGGATCGCGATGCACGCCTGGATCCGGCAGCACGCCGATCTCGACCGGGCTTGGTGAAGAAACGTTCGACGGGGAGCGGCCGATAGGGGAAAGCTGGTATCGGTAGCGACGGTGAGACGAGGTTGGCGACGACATGTCGGATGTGTGGGCCGAGCGGGCGGATCTCGCGGAGGCTGCAGTCATGTCGCGGCACGTGCGGCGGCTGTGGGCGCTGCCCGGCACCGCGCTCGGGGTCGTCGGCTGGCCGGCGGTGCGCCGCGAACGGCTCTTCCTCACCTGGCACTACTGGTGGCAGGCCCACCTGATCGATCTTGCGGTCGACGCCGCCGAGCGGGAGGCGACGCCGCGGCGCCGGCGCCGGGTGCTGCGGCTGACGCGCTCGCACCGGATCCGCAACCTCGCCGGCTGGACCAACAACTACTTCGACGACATGGCCTGGCTCGGCCTGTCGCTCGAGCGGGCGCAACGGCACCTCTACGTCGACCGCCGCGACGCCATCGCCGTCCTCGAGAACGAGTTGTTCGCGGCGTGGGCGCCCGAGCGGGGCGGCGGCATCCCGTGGCGGCGCCGCGACGACTTCTACAACACCCCGGCCAACGGCCCGGCGGGTCTGCTGCTCGCCCGCACCGGAAAGCTGCTGCGGGCCCAGGAGATGGCGGACTGGATCCACGAGACGCTGCGCGACGCGGAGACGGGCCTGATCTTCGACGGGATCCGTCGTGACCGGGTCGAGCGCGCCGTCTACACGTACTGCCAGGGCGTCGTGCTCGGCCTGGAGACGGAGCTGGCGGTGCGGATGGGCGATCCGCGGCACCGGGAGCGGGTGCACGCCCTCGTCGAGGCCGTCGACCACCAGCTGACCGAACGGGGGGTGATCACCGGCGGCGGCGGTGGGGACGGTGGGTTGTTCAACGGCATCCTCGTCCGGTACCTGGCGATGGTCGCGACGACGCTGCCGGTGGTCGATCCCGAGGACGAACGGGCCCGTCGGGTCGCGGCGCGGATCGTGCTCGCGTCCGCGCAGGCCGCGTGGGCGAACCGCCTGCAGATCGAGGGGCTGCCCCTGTTCGGGCGGGACTGGTCCGTGCAGGCCCGGCTGCCGGGAACGGCCCCCGGGATCGCGCGCTTCTCCGGCGGCACGGTGCGCAGCTCGGGGGTGGCCGAGCGGGATCTGTCGGTGCAGCTGAGCGGGTGGATGCTGATGGAGTCGGCGTACGCCGTGGCCGACGAGCGGGCGCCCGGGCCGAGCGCGGCGCGGCCCGACGGCACCCGTTTTGAAAACGGTTATCGATAACGGCTATCGTCGACGGCATGACCGTCGCGACGCCCCTGCCCGTCACCGTGCTCTCCGGCTTCCTCGGCGCGGGCAAGACCACACTGCTCAACCACATCCTCGCCAACCGCGACGGCGCGCGCGTCGCGGTCGTCGTCAACGACATGAGCGAGATCAACATCGACGCCGCGCTCGTCGCCGGCCAGGGCAGCCTCGACCGCACCACCGAGAAGCTCGTCGAGCTCACCAACGGCTGCATCTGCTGCACGCTCCGCGAGGATCTGATCGAGACGGTCGCGCGGCTCGCCCGGGAGAACCGGTTCGACCACCTCGTGATCGAGTCGACCGGCATCTCCGAGCCCATGCCCGTCGCCGCGACGTTCGACTGGGAGTTCGACGACGGCTTCCGCCTCGGGCAGCTCGCGCGCCTCGACACGATGGTCACCGTCGTCGACGCCGCCACATTCCTCGCCGAGCTCGCGCGCGGCGACCGCCTCGACGACCGCGCGCTCGAGGCCGGCGCAGGCGACGAGCGCAGCATCTCCGACCTGCTCGTCGACCAGGTCGAGTTCGCCGACGTGCTGCTGGTCAACAAGACCGATCTGGTGAGCGACGCCGTCGCCGGGGCCGTCGAGGCCACGCTGCGCCGGCTCAACCCGACGGCGCGGCTGCTGCGCACCGTCCACGGCGCCGTCCCGATCGACGAGGTCCTCGGCACCGGCCGTTACGACCCGGAGGCGGCCGCGCTCGCCCCGGGCTGGGCCGAGGAACTCGCCGGCGGTCACACCCCGGAGACCGAGGAGTACGGGATCCGCAGCGTCGTTTACCGCGCCGACCGTCCCTTCGACCGCGGCCGGCTCGAGGCGGCGGTGGAGAACCTGCACGGGGTGCTGCGCAGCAAGGGCTTCTGCTGGTTCGCCGACGACCCGGACACCGCGGCGATCTGGTCGCAGGCCGGTCCCAACCTGATGCTCGAACCGGCGCAGCCGTGGTCTCTGACCGGCGAGACGCCGGGCCAGGAGATCGTCTTCATCGGGGTGCGCCTGGACCCGGACACCCCGCGCCGCCTCCTGGATCCGGCTCTCGTGGCCGGGCACTCCTAGTCGGGGTCGACGTCCGCGATCTCCACGTCCACCGCGGGCCGCGCCATCTCGATCCGGTACTGCCGGACGCCGAGCACGGTACCCACGACGAGGACGGCGGCCATCACGGCGAGGACCGTCGGCAGCAGCCACGAGACCCGCTCGAGGTACTCGCCGAAGTAGAACCCGACGAGCAGCAGGACGGGCGCCCACAGGATCGCGCCGATCGTCGACGCGATCGTGTACCGGGTGTGGTTCATCCGGGCGGCCCCGGCCACCAGCGGCGACAGCGTGCGCACCCACGGGATCCAGCGGGCGATCAGCACCGCCCAGAACCCGTGCCGGTCGAGCAGGACATTGACCTTCCGCAGGTTGGCCGCGTTGAGGTATCGGCCGTTGCGGCGGGCGATGAGGTGGTGGCCGCGCCGGTGGCCGATCACGTACCCCACCTGGTTCCCGGCGATCGCGGCCACCATCGCGCCGACCGCCAGGGCCCACACCTGCGCCGCACCGGAATGGTGGGCGGCCAGCACGACGCCGGCGGTCAGCAGCATGGAGTCCCCGGGCAGGAACAGTCCGAGGATGATCGCGCACTCGACGAACACGAACGTCACGACGACGAGCCACACCAGGGCGGGCCCGGCGGTTTCGAGAGGACCGAAGGTTTCCGCGGCGAGAATCATGGAGGACGCGTTCGCGCGCGTGCTCAGGGCGTGGTGTCGCGACGGGTCGTCGGCACCGGCACCGTGTCGGCCGTGGCCTCGGCCTCCGTGACGGCCGCGGCCCTGCGCTTGGCGATCAGGTGCTTGCCGACCTCGAGGAGGATCGGGACGACGGAGACGAACACGATGAGCAGGAAGATGATGTCGATGTTGTCGCGGATGAAGGCGATCTGACCGAGCAGGTAGCCCAGCAGCGTCACGCCGGCGCCCCACAGCACACCACCCACGATGTTGTAGGTGAGGAACACCGGATACCGCATGCGGGAGGCGCCCGCGACGACCGGCGCGAAGGTGCGCACGATGGGCACGAACCGGGCGAGGACGATCGTGATCGGACCGTGTCGCTGGAAGAAGTCCTCGGACTGGTCGATGTACTGCTTGTTGAGGATCTTCGCGTCGTAGCTCTTGAACAGGCGCGTGCCGCCCTTGGCGCCGATCCAGTAGCCCACCTGGTCGCCCAGGATCGCCGCGATCGGGATCGTCACCATCAGCACCCACAGCGGCGCGAACGGCGGGATCTCCTCGGACTTCGAGGCGGCGATCAGGCCCGCCGTGAAGAGCAGCGAGTCGCCCGGCAGCAAGGGGAACAGCAGACCCGACTCGATGAACACCACGAGCAGCAGGCCGATGAGCACCCAGGTGCCGAAGGAATTGAGCAGGTTCACCGGGTCCAGAAATCCCGGCAGCAACGCCAGATTCGTCACGGTCTCCGGGACGACGGTCACGGACTCCAGGCCTCCGAGCACACTCACGGCCACCAGAGTACCGGTGGGAGGCCGGTGGCCCGAATCACGGCGGGCACCCGACTGTGTCCCCGCGCCGACAGTTGACATACTGCAGGGACAACCCTGGCGCCTCCCGCACCCCCGGGGAGGCACCCATCGACTCTCATCTGGAGGACAGCCGCCGTGCCAATCGCGACTCCCGAGGTCTACGCCGAGATGATCGCCCGCGCCAAGGATCACTCCTTCGCGTTCCCGGCCATCAACTGCACCTCGTCCGAAACCATCAACGCCGCCATCAAGGGCTTCGCGGACGCCGGCAGCGACGGCATCATCCAGTTCTCGACGGGTGGCGCCGAGTTCGGCTCCGGCCTCGGTGTCAAGGACATGGTGACCGGCGCCGTCGCGCTCGCCGAGTTCGCGCACGTCATCGCCGCGAAGTACGACGTCACCATCGCGCTGCACACCGACCACTGCCCGAAGGACAAGCTGGACGGCTTCGTGCGCCCGCTGCTCGCCATCTCGCAGGAGCGGGTCAAGAACGGCGAGAACCCGCTGTTCCAGTCGCACATGTGGGACGGCTCGGCCATCCCGATCGACGAGAACCTGCAGATCGCCCAGGAGCTGCTGGCCCTGTCGAAGGACGCGAACATCATCCTCGAGGTCGAGATCGGCGTCGTCGGCGGTGAAGAGGACGGCGTCGAGAACGCCATCAACGAGAAGCTGTACACCTCGATCGAGGACTTCGAGAAGACGGTCGACGCGCTCGGCGCCGGTGAGAAGGGCAAGTACCTGCTCGCCGCGACGTTCGGCAACGTCCACGGCGTCTACAAGCCGGGCAACGTCAAGCTCAAGCCGTCCGTGCTGGCCGACGGCCAGGCCGCCGCTTCGAAGAAGCTGGGCCTGGCTGCCGGCTCGAAGCCGTTCGACCTGGTCTTCCACGGTGGTTCCGGCTCGCTGAAGTCCGAGATCGACGAGGCGCTGAGCTACGGCGTGGTGAAGATGAACGTCGACACCGACACCCAGTACGCGTTCACCCGCCCGATCGCCGGCCACATGTTCGCCAACTACGACGGTGTGCTGAAGATCGACGGCGAGGTCGGCAACAAGAAGACCTACGACCCGCGCAGCTACCTGAAGAAGGCCGAGGCGTCGATGACCGCTCGGGTCGTCGAGGCCTGCAACGACCTCAGGTCCGCGGGCCGGTCGGTGTCCGCCGGCTGATCCGCCCCTGCGCGGTCACCTCACACGAGCGGTGACGCGGGCCCGGCCCGCGGTCACCGCTCGTGTCGTTTCATTCCCCGCAGACCTTCCAGTCCTCACCCTCCCGGGCCAGGTCGAAGGTGCGCTGGGTGACGTCGGTCGGGGTGCCGGCCGGGTGCGCCGTCACCTGCGCGATGGCCTGGCCGTCGGTGATCTGCACCTTGTCGATGCCCGTGACGACGGGCACGGTGCCCTGGTCGACGGCGGTGCGGTGGATGTCGGCGAACTGCTCGGGCGGCACCGAGGCGTAGAACTCCTGCAGGCCGCCGCACGTCGTGGTGCGCAGCGTCGTCAGGTCGCCGGCGGCGAGCGCCCGGACGAAGGTCTCGACGGTGGTCCGGATCCGAGCCTCCGGCGAGTTCGCCGCCCGGTCGTCCAGGTAGACCTTCACGGCCGCGGCCGCCACCGCGGCGACGACGAGCAGGCCCGCGACGAGGGCCGCGATCGCCCAGCCCCGGCGGCCGCGCCGGGCTGGTGCGACCGGGTCGATGCGCTGCGGCCCCGGGACCGGCTGGACGCGCTGGGGTTCGATGCGCTGGGGTTCGACACGCCGCGCCTCCGGCCGGGGCGGCGGGACCCGCGTCGGCTGGACGCGCGGCGGTTCGGCGCGCTGGGGGGCGACCCGCTGCGGCTCCGCGCGTCCGGCCGCCCGATCGGGCTCGATCCGCTGCGGCGCCTGCTTGGGGGTGTGCGTGGTGACGGGGATGCGTGCGGTGGGTGCGTCGGCGGGAGAGGGCGCGGGCTCGGCGCGACGCGTGGCCGGGATGGCCACGGTCTCCGCCTCGCTCGCCTCGGCCGGCTCGGACTGTGCGGCCGGCGTGTCCGGGACGCCGGCGCGGGGGGCGGGATCCGCGGCGCCGGCCGGGGCCGGCGCGTCGTTGCCGGGGGTGTCGCGCTCCGAGCCCGCGCGCGGCGCCGGGTCCTCGGCGTCGTCGTGCTCCGCGGAGGACCCGGGGGTGTCCGTCGCCGGATCAGGGGACGTGGTGGTGTCTTCGTTCTTCGGATCCGGCACGCGATCCCCCTTGCTGGACGGACGGCTGTTCTCCCGGGCAGCCTATCGACCGTCCTCCGGCGGTGGGCACAATGGTGGCCATGACGTCTTTCGGTGACCTTCTCGGACCCCAACCCACCCTGCTGCCCGGCGACGACGAGGCGGAGTCGGCGCTGCTGAACCACGAGGACCCGGCGAAGGTGGCCGCCGACCACCCGACCGCGTCGATCGCATGGGCATACCTGGCCGAAGCCGCCCTCGGGCGCGGCGAGACGATCGCGGCCTACGCCTACGCCCGCACCGGCTACCACCGCGGTCTCGACCAGTTGCGCCGCAACGGCTGGAAGGGCTTCGGTCCCGTGCCGTTCGACCACGAACCGAACCGGGGCTTCCTGCGGTGCGTCGCGACGCTGGCCCGCGCGGCGAAGGAGATCGGCGAGGCCGACGAGCACGCCCGCTGCCTCGACCTGCTCGAGGACTGCGACCCGCGCGCCGCCGAAGCACTTGGCGTCGATTAGTCCCCGGTTACCCACCAAGGTGGGCACGCGCCGGCGGCTGCGCACGTCGGGGCGTCGCCTGCGTTCCTCGGCGCTGCCGATCCTGCAGTGCGCGCTGGCAGCGGGCATCGCCTGGTGGGTCGCCACGGGGCCGGTCGGGCACGAGCAGCCGTTCTTTGCGCCCATCGCGGCGGTGGTGTCGCTCGGGCTGTCGCTGGGTGCGCGGATGCGACGGTCGGTCGAACTCGTCTGCGGTGTCACCGTGGGCATCGGTGTCGGCGACCTGATCATCTCGTTCATCGGCAGCGGCCCGTGGCAGATCGCGCTCGTCGTCGCGATGGCGATGGGCACGGCGGTCGCGCTCAACAGCGGCCCGATCTTCTCCATGCAGGCCGGGAACTCGGCGGTGCTGGTGGCGACCCTGATCCCGCCCGGCGGGTCCGGGGGTATCGACCGAATGGTCGACGCC
This sequence comes from Rhodococcus sp. 2H158, assembly GCF_053764755.1. NCBI lineage: Bacteria > Bacillati > Actinomycetota > Actinomycetes > Mycobacteriales > Nocardiaceae > Rhodococcus > Rhodococcus sp. 2H158. The sequence continues at coordinate 11,090 of NZ_JBSNCE010000035.1, read as the reverse complement.
CTCATCGGCGGGCTGGTCGGCATCGCCGTCGTCGCCGTCATTCCCACCCACCCGGTGCGCCGGGCGCGGCGGGAGGCGGCGAACGTGCTGTCCACCACGGCGGACGTGCTGCGCAAGGTCGAGGCCGGGCTGGTCGAGAACAACCCGAAACCCATCGAGGCGGCCCTCAGGGAGGCCCGGGCCACGCAGTCGGCGATCGACGCGATGCGCGCCAACATCTCCGGCGGCAAGGAGGTGAGCCGCATCTCGCCGCTGTACTGGAACAGCCGGCCCCGGCTCGAGCGCCTCATGGCCGCGGCGGACCCGATCGACAACGCCATGCGCAACACGCGGGTGCTGGCGCGCCGGTCGCTCTCGCTCGTGCGCGACGACGAGATCCTCGACCCGCGGCTGGTGCGGCGCATCGAGGAGTTGGCCGGGGCGGTGGACGTGCTGCGGCTGATGGTCCTCGCCGAGCCGGGGGAGCAGCCCGATCAGGCGGAGGCGGCCCGGGTGCTGCGCAGCGTGGCCCGGGAGATGAAGCCGGACCTCGTGGCGGGGGCGGGCCTGTCCTCGACGGTGGTGTTCGCGCAGATTCGTTCGCTCGTCGTGGACCTGCTGCAGGTGGCCGGCCTCGAGCGGGTCTCGGCGATCGCCACGCTGCCCCCGACGGTGGAGCATCCGGCGTATCCCCCCGAGTCCTGAGCGGCTCCCCTCTCCGTTGAACATATGCGTATGTCTGCATATGATTGCCGAAACTTCGGAGGGAGGACCATGGGCGTCGGACACGGCCACTCGCACGGCCATTCCGGGACGAGCACTCCCGGCGGGGCCGGCCCGTCGAAGGGACGCCTGTGGCGGATGGCGATCGCCCTCGTCGTCCTGGTCGCGTTCCTGATCCTCGAGACGGGCGTCGCCCTGTGGATCGACTCGCTGGCCCTGCTCGCCGACGCCGGCCACATGCTCACCGACGTGGTGGGCATGTCCATGGGCATGGTCGCGTTGATCCTGGCCCGGCGGGGCAGCACGGCGGCCGCGCGCACCTTCGGGTGGCACCGCGCCGAGGTGCTCGCCGCCATGGCGAACGCCGCGCTGCTGCTCGCGGTGGCGGTGTGGGTGTTCTACGAGGCGATCCGCCGGATCGGTGACGCCCCGGAGATCCCCGGGACGGCCCTGGTGGTCACCGCGGCGGCCGGCCTGGCCGCCAACCTCGTCGTCATGCTGCTCCTGCGGGCCGACGCCAAGGACAGCCTCGCCGTGCGCGGCGCCTACCTCGAGGTGCTCGCCGACGCGGTCGGCAGCGTCGGGGTGCTCGTCGCCGGCGCCCTCGTCCTGCTGTTCGACTGGAGCCTCGCCGACGTCGTCGTCGGCGTCCTCATCTCCCTGTGGGTGGTGCCGCGGGCGGTGCGCCTGGCCGCGGCGTCGCTGCGCATCCTCACCCAGGCTTCGCCGGCCCACCTCGACGTCGACGGGGTCCGCGCCGACCTGTCCGCCCTGCCCGGCGTCACCGGCGTCCACGACCTGCACGTGTGGACCCTGACCACCGGCATGGACGTCGCCACCGTGCACCTGATCAGCGACCACGACGCGCAGTGGGTGCTCGAATCGGCCCGCGCCGTCCTCACCTCCCACGGGCTCGAGCACGCCACCGTCCAGGTGGAGACGACCGTCAATGGGCGGCGCTGCGAGGAGAACGTCACCTGGTAGGGCGGGCTCAACCCAGCCGCAGCGACCACCGGCCCCCGCGTCCGTGCAGCCGGACCTGTGCGAGCGGGCGCACGTCGATCCGCCAGAATCCTGCCGCGGGCGCGCCGAGGGCGTGCACCGTCGCGGCGCGGATCACGGCCGGGTGGGTGACCGCGACGACCCGGCCCGGCGCCAGCCCGTCGAGCCACTGCGCCACCCGCTCGGTCAGCTTCGCGATCGACTCGCCGCCGTGCGGCGCCGCGTGCGGGTCGGTGAGCCACTGCTGCAGGCTCTCGGCCGGCACCTCGTCCATCGCCCGCCCCGCCCAGTCGCCGTAGTCCAGGTCCCGCAGCGCCCGATCGACCCCGGCCGTCGTGCCCAGCGCGGCTGCGGTCTCGACGGCCCGTCGCTCCGGCGCCACGACGACGCGGTCGGCCACCGGCGCGACCGCCCGCTCCAGTTCGCGTCGGCCGCGTTGCGACAGCGGCTCGTCGGCGGGGAACCGGACGGCGCGCTGCGCCTCCGTCGAGGCATGGGACAGAAGGACGAGGCGAACCACGGCGGTCATCGAATCACAACCGCCGGGGGTGTCGCCTTGACAGGGGCGGGCTCACGGTGCGACTGTTCCTGCGTCACACGTGCCGAGGTGCAGGCAATCCGGTGCAAGTCCGGAGCGGTCGCGCCACTGTGACCGGGCCACCCGCCCGGGAGTCAGAAAACTGTCTCGGCGCATGGATTTTCGACGGGACGCGTTATCCCAGGAGGATGCCATGGCTACTGTTCACACCCCCGAGTCCACGATGGGCTCCGCGGCGCTGGCCGCCGCGATCACCGCCGTCGTGCTGCTCGCCTTCGTCACCCTCTACCTGGTCGGCTTCGACCAGGGCGCGATCTCGCGCACCGGCATGTTCATGCACGAGCTGATGCACGACGGCCGGCACCTGCTCGGCCTGCCGTGCCACTGAGGCCGGGGGCCGGCGTGTCACTGAGGCCGGGGGCTGGCGTGTCACTGAGGCCGGGGGCCGGCGTCTCGTCGCACCCGGACGCTGTCGTGTCGGCAGGCATCCCGCTGACCGGCCCCTACACCCGGATCCTGCTGCGCGGCCTGCTGGCCGGCCTGATTGCCGGCCTGCTCGCCGGCGCCGTCGCCTTCGTGGTCGGCGAGCCGCACATCGAGGCCGCGATCGCGCTGGAGGAGGCCGCCGCGACGCACGCGGCCACCGAGGCGCATTCCCACACGCACGAGGTCGCGTCCGCCGGTCACAGCCACGGCGAGGACGCCCTCGTCAGCCGCACCGGGCAGAAGGTGGGCCTGATCCTCGCCACGACCCTCGCCGGTCTGGCGCTCGGCGCGCTGTTCGCGTCGGTGCTGCACTTCGCCCGGCGCCACACCACGCTGTCGGGTCCCGCTCTCGGACTGCTCGGCGCCGGAGCGGGATGGCTCGCGATCGAAGCGGTGCCGTTCCTGAAGTACCCGGCCAACCCGCCGGCGGTGGGGGACCCGGACACCATCGACCAGCGCACCCTCCTGTGGGTCGCGGCGGTCGTGCTCGGCCTCGTCGCGCTCGCGGTGGCGGTGGCCGCCGCGAAGGCGCTCGCCCGTCAGGAGCTGCGTACCGTCCGGCTCGCCGGACCGGTCCTGGCGTTCCTCGTCGTGGTCGGCCTCGGGTACGCGGTGCTGCCGACGATCGACGAGGTCGGCGCGGACTTTCCGGCCACACTGCTGTGGGACTTCCGCGTTGCGTCGGTGATCGTCCAGACCACCCTGTGGTTCGCCCTGGGCGTGGCGTTCGCGTTCCTCACCGAACGCGCCGATCGTCGCGTGCCCGTCCGCGTGGCGTAGCCGTCGTGGGACAGGGCCTGCTCGTCGCCGGAACCACCTCGGACGCCGGGAAATCCGTGGTGACCACCGGGATCTGCCGGGCTCTGGCCCGCCGCGGGTTGTCGGTCGCGCCGTTCAAGGCGCAGAACATGTCCAACAACTCCATGGTGGCCGTCGACCCGGTCACCGGCGACGGTGTGGAAATCGGTCGCGCGCAGTGGATCCAGGCGGTGGCGGCGCGCGCCGTACCCGAGGCTGCGATGAATCCGGTGCTGCTCAAACCCGGCAGCGACCGTCGCAGTCACGTCGTCGTGCTCGGCCGGCCCGCCGGTCACCTCGAGGCCGGTGAATTCGCCGGCGGCCGAAAGCACCTCGCCGAGGCCGCCTTCGGTGCGCTCGACGACCTGCGGGACCGGTTCGACGTGGTGGTCTGCGAGGGCGCCGGCAGCGCCGCCGAGATCAACCTGCGGGCCCACGACTACGTGAACATGGGCCTGGCCCGGCACGGCGACCTGCCGACGGTGCTCGTCGGCGACATCGATCGCGGTGGGGTGTTCGCCGCCATGTACGGCACGCTCGCCCTGCTCGACGCGTCCGATCAGGCCCTCGTCCGCGGCTTCGTGATCAACAAGTTCCGTGGCGACCTCGGGCTGTTGCGTCCCGGTCTCGAGTCGCTCGAAGAGCTCACGGGCCGGCCCGTGCTCGGCGTGCTGCCCTGGCAGCGCGACCTGTGGCTCGACTCGGAGGACTCGCTCGCCCTGTCGTCGCGCCCGGCCCACGACGGCGCCGGGTCGCTCACCGTCGCGGTGGTGATGCTGCCGCGGATCAGCAACTTCACCGACGTCGATGCGCTGTGCCTCGAACCGGACGTGCGGCTGCGGTTCGTCGACGATCCGCGCGCCCTCGCCGGCGCCGACGTGGTGATCCTGCCCGGCACCCGCGCCACCCTCGCGGACCTCGCGTGGCTGCGCGGCCGCGGCCTCGACACCGCCGTCGCCGATCACGCCCGTCGCGGGGGCGTGGTGCTCGGGATCTGCGGCGGCTTCCAGATGCTCGGCCGGCGGATCTCCGATCCGCACGGCGTCGAGGGCGCCCCCGGGGCGTGCGTGGACGGGCTCGGATTGCTGGACGTGCACACCCGGTTCGACCCGGAGAAGGTGCTGCGGCTGCCGGCCGGGTCGGCGCTCGGGGTGCCTGCCTCCGGGTACGAGATCCACCACGGCCGCATCTCCCGCGGCGGCGACGAGGAGTTCCTCGGCGGCGCCCGGGCGGGAACGGTGTTCGGCACCATGTGGCACGGCAGCCTCGAGGGCGACGCCCTGCGCACGGCGTGGCTCCGCGAGGCCGCCGCCCTCACCGGCCGCGACCTCGCCACCGGCACCGTCGGCTTCCACGCCGCCCGCGAGGCGCGCCTCGAGGTGCTCGCGGACATGGTCGAGGAGCACCTCGACGTCGACGCCCTGCTTCGGATGCTCGGGGATCGGCCGGTGCTGCCCACACTGACGGGCGGCCTGGCGTGACCGTACTCATCCTCGGCGGCACCGGCGAGGCGCGGGCGCTCGCCACCGGTCTGGACACCGCGGGGGTGGCGTACCTGTCGTCGCTCGCGGGACGGGTGCGCAACCCGCGCCTGCCGGTCGGCGAGGTGCGGATCGGCGGTTTCGGCGGCATCGACGGACTGCGGGAGTATTTGCGCGGCAACGGCATCCGCCGGGTGGTCGACGCCACCCACCCGTTCGCCGCGCGGATCAGCGGCAACGCCGCGGCCGCCTGCGCGGCGGCCGGGGTGCCGCTGCTGCGCCTGGCGCGGCCGGGCTGGACCGGCACCGGCGACTGGACGTGGGTCGACGACCACGACGCGGCCGCCGCGGTGGCCGCCCGGGGGGCGAGCGTGTTCCTGAGCACGGGCCGCCAGACCCTCGACCGCTTTCTCGGGGCGCTCGCGCGGCACCGCGTCCTGGTGCGGGTGGTCGAGCCGCTGGACCTCGACGTGCCGGACTCCTGGACGGTGCTGCTGGCGCGCGGCCCCTACACCGTCGACGGCGAGCGTGCGCTGCTCGCCGGCCACGGGGTGGACGTGCTCGTCACCAAGGACTCGGGCGGGGACCTCACCCGCGCCAAGCTCGACGCGGCCGCCGAACTCGGGGTGCGGGTGGTCGTCGTGCGCCGCCCGCCGTCGCCGGCGGGCGTGCCGACGGTGGCGACGGTCGCGGACGCCGTCGCGTGGGCGACGGATTCTCGCGCGAATTAGTCCTCCGTGCACCCAAGTTCGTGTGCAGGCGACCGGGAACCGCGCGGGTCCGCGATCTCAGACCTGCGGGCCCTCGGTGCGCAGGTCGTCGACCTTGCGCATCGCCTCGCGGAGCTCGGCGAGCCACTGCTCGCTGTGCTGCCCGACGAGCTGGACGCACCAGGCGAGCGCGTCGGAGCGCGAGCGGGCGACGCCGGCGTCGACGAGGGTGTCGAGGACCTTGCGCTCGGGCTGGCGCAACCGGGTCATCACCGGAACGGCCAAGTGGGTGAACAGCACTCGACGCTCGCCGAGCGTGACGCCCCACGCGACCTTCCGGCCGTAGCGGGCCTCGGCCTCGTCGGCGATGCGCATGCGGTCCGGCCGGGTGGTCTCCCGGAACCGGGCGATGCGCCCGTCGACGGACGCGGGGCCGGTGTCCTCGGGCGGGGGCAGTTCCCCGACGACCACGATCTCCTCGCGGTCGACCTCGATGTCGGCGGGGCCGGTGAACCAGTCGTCGGGCAGGCGTCCGGCGAACCACTCGGCGGCGTCGCTCGCATCGGGGACGTCGGCCTGTTGCCAGCCGCCCGGGCGTCCGAAGCGGGGTCCGTGCATGTGCGGATGGTGTCGCATGTCGTCCTCCTCGGGACGAAGTGCCAATATCACTGATTACAGTGTTACACCGCTTACGTGATTCGCGCCACAACGGTGCTCGCGGACGCGACGACCGCGGACACCGCGAGCGCGCCCGCGCCGACCCGGGCCGCGAGCCGCACGCCCCGCGCGATGTCCCCGGGTTCCGGGGCCGGGCCGTCGCCGAGGGTGCCGCGGTCCTCCACCACGCCGTGGTAGACGTTCACCCCGCCCAGAGTGACCCCGAGCGCGCCCGCGAACGCGGCCTCGACCGGCCCGGCGTTCGGGCTCGGATGCCGGTGGGCATCGCGGCGCCAGGCCGTCAGGGCCGCGCCGGGCCGCTCGCCCAGGCCCGCCGCGAGCAGCGCGGACAGCCGCGCCGGCGCCAGGTTGAGCAGGTCGTCGAACCGGGCGGACGCCCAGCCGAACCGCTCGTGGCGCGGCGTGCGGTGGCCGACGCGGGCATCGAGGGTGTTCGCGGCCCGGTAGCCGAGCAGGCCCGCCGGCCCCGCCACCGCACCCCACAGCAGCGGGGCGACGACGGCGTCGGACGTGTTCTCCGCGAGGGACTCGAGGGTGGCGCGGGCGACGCCGGCGGCGTCGAGGCGCGACGGGTCGCGCCCGACGAGGTGGGTGACCTGCCGGCGCGCGGCGGGCAGATCCGCGCGGCGCAGCTGGCCGTCGATCGTCGTCGCCTCCCGCGCCAGCGACCGGCCGCCGAGCACGGTCCACGTCGCGGCCGCGGTCACCGCCGTCCGCAGCAGCGGACGACGCCGGGTGAGCCGGTCCGCGCCGTAGCCGAGGCCGGCCGCGGCCCCGACCAGCACCGCGGTGAACAGCGTCCCGGCCGCCCGGTGGTCCGCGTACAGCGCGCGCTCGGTGGTCCGGGCGATCCGGCCGAAGCCGCTCACCGGGTGGCCGCGACGGGGATCGCCGAACGCCTGATCGGCGAGGTAGCCGAGGACGAGGCCGGCGGCGCGCGGGTTCACGTCAGCTCCCGCCATGCCCCGAGCAGCGCCTCGGTGGTCTGCGCATCGCGCACCGCGATGCGCACCCAGTCGGCGCCGAGGCCGGGGAAGCTGTCCCCGCGACGCACCGCGAAGCCCTTGCCCCGCAGGCGCTCCCGCGTCCCCACGGGGACGTGCGCCAGCACGAACGGTGCCGCCGACGGACCGGTCACCTCGATGCCGAGCGCGGTCAGGCCGTCGACGAGGACGGCGCGGTCGGCCGCGACCTGCACGGCGATGAGCTCCGCCTCGACCGTGGCCGCCGGCGACGCGCACGCGATCATCGCCGCCGCCGCCGGTGTGGACACCGACCACGGTGGCTGGTGCGCGGCGAGTTCGGCGACGATCGACTCGTCGCCGAGCACGTATCCGGCGCGGATACCGGGTATCGCCCACGTCTTGGTGAGCGAGCGGACCACCACGACGCCCGGAAGCGACGCGCCGGCAAGCGATTCCGATTCCCCCGGTACCGCATCCATGAACGCCTCGTCCACCACCAGCACCCGGCCGGGCCGCGCCAGGGCCCGCAGCGCGGCACCCGGGTGCAGCACGCCGGTCGGGTTCGTGGGGTTGCCGACGATCACGAGGTCGGCGTCGTCGGGCACCAGCGCCGGGTCGAGGACGAAGCCGTCCTTGCGGCGCAACAGCACCCGGGTCACGTCGTGCCCGGCGGCGCGCAGCGCCGCCTCCGGCTCGGTGAACTGCGGGTGCACCACCGCCGGTCGCGCCCAGCGGCGGGCGCGGGCGACGAGAGTGAACGCTTCCGCGCCGCCGGCGGTGGGCAGCACCTCGAGCGGGTCGCGGCCGTGCCGGGCGGCCAGGGCGGCGCGCGCCGCGCGGGGGTCCGGATACCGATCCAGCTCGGCCAGCGACCCGGCCAGCGCCGCGTCGAGCCACTCCGGGCGCGGCCGGCGCGAGACGTTGACGGCCAGATCCACCAGTCCCGGCGTGGCCTCCCGGTCGCCGTGGTGCTGCAGGTCCGGTGCGGCGGCCCGGGTCGTGCGCGGCGGCGGGGGAACCGGCGTCGTGGCCCGCACCGCGTCGGCGAACCGCTGCGCCAGCGCCGGATGCCCGGCCCAGTGGGTGTGCAGGTAGGAGGCGTGCAGGGTGGCGGACGCGAAGCCGTCGGGTCGCCCGCCCAGCAGCCACGCCGGCTCGTCGGTGGAATCGACCGTGGTGCGGTGGAATTCGTGCCCGGTCACCCGCGTGCCCGCCGGTGCGAGCAGGGTCTCGCGCGGCGCGACGGCCGTGCGGTAGCCGAGGGTCAGGCGCGGCGTCATCCGGGCGGCCGCGTCGATCGCGCCGATCATCGGCGCACCGTCCACCTCGCGGCACAGGTACAACAGCCCGGCGCACTCGGCGACGGTGGGCGTCCCGGCCGCGATCGCGGCCCGGAGATGTTCGCGCAGAGCGGTGTTCGCGGCCAGATCGGCCGCGTGCACCTCGGGGAAGCCGCCGCCGAGATAGATCCCGGCCGTGCCGTCGGGCAGTCGTTCGTCGCGCAGCGGATCGAACACCACGGTGCGGCACCCGGCGGCGCGCAGCATCTCCTCGGTCTCGGCGTAACGGAACGTGAAGGCGCGGCCGCCGGCGATCGCGACGACCGGCCCGTCGTCGGCCGGCGCCCCCGGATCCCACGGGCTCGCAGGAAGATCCGGTGCGGCGCACGCGATCCGCATCACCTCTGCGAGATCCACCCGCGCGGCGATCTGTGCGGCCAGGCGATCGAGCTGCGCGGCGGCCTCGGCCCGCTCCTGGGCCGGCACCAGCCCCAGATGCCGCGACGGCGCGGAGATCCCGTCGTCGCGCTGCAGGACGCCGAGCACGGGGACGCCCGTCGCGGCCAGGGCCTCGACCACCTCGTCGGAGTGCCGCACCGAGCCGGCCTTGTTCAGGATCACCCCGGCGATGCGGACGCTGCGGTCGAACGTGGCCATCCCGTGCACCACGGCCGCGACGGAGCGGGAGGCGTGGGAGACGTCCACCACGAGGATCACCGGGGCACCGAGGACGGCGGCCGTGTGGGCGGTGGAGGCGAAACCGTCGGTGCCGAGCATCCCGTCGTACAGGCCCATCACGCCCTCGACGATCGCGACGTCCGCGCCGCGGGCGCCGTGCGCGAGCAGCGGCGCAAGCAGGTCGGTGCCGACGAGATGGGCGTCCAGGTTGCGGCCGGGCCGGCCCGTCGCGAGGGCGTGGTAGCCGGGGTCGATGTAGTCCGGGCCGACCTTGTGTCCCGACACGGTGTGCCCGGCCGCCCGCAGGGCCGCCATGAGGCCCGTCGCGACCGTGGTCTTCCCGTGTCCGGAGGCCGGCGCGGCCACCACCACCCGGGGCAGCGGCGTCATGCGGTCACCACGCCGTCACATGCGAGTGTTACCACTCGATGCCCCTCTGGCCCTTCTGGCCCGCATCCATCGGGTGCTTGATCTTCGTCATCTCGGTGACGAGATCCGCGGCCTCGATCAGCGCCGGATGCGCCCGTCGGCCGGTGATCACGACGTGCTGGTGGCCGGGGCGCGTCCGCAGGGTCTGCACCACCTCGTCGGCGTCGATCCACCCCCAGCCGATCGGGTAGGTGAACTCGTCGAGCACGTACAGCCCGTGCTGCTCGGCGGCGAGCCGGCGCTGGATCTCCCGCCACCCGGCGAGCGCCGCGGCGGCATGGTCCTCCTCGGTGCCGTCCTTGCGCGACCACGACCATCCGGAGCCCATCTTGTGCCACTCGATCGGGCCACCGGTGCCGCGTTCGGTGTACAGGTCGCCGAGGGTCTCGAAGGCGGTCTGCTCGCCGAGGCGCCACTTGGCGGACTTGACGAATTGGAACACCGCGACGGACCAGCCCTGGTTCCAGCCGCGCAGGGCGAGACCGAACGCGGCGGTCGACTTGCCCTTGCCGTCGCCGGTGTGGACCATCAGGAGCGGCCGGTTGCGGCGCTGGCGGGTGGTGAGACCGTCGTCCGGCACGGCGGTCGGTTGTCCCTTCGGCATCAGGCGGCCCTTCCTCGCACGACGGTGGTGAGCGCGTCGGCGTGGACCTCACCGACGGGGACGTGTTCGGCGCCGAGCCGCTCGGCGAGCCGGGCCGCGAGGCCCATGCGGAACCGGCCGGTCTCGGAGTCCACGACGACCGAGTCGATCCCGGCGGCGGCGAGCCGGTCGGCGGCCGCGAGGGACCGGGCCACCGCGTCCGGCCCGGCGGTGGCGCGGCCGTCGGTGACGACGACGAGCAGGGCCCGCCGGTCGGGTTCGCGCAGCCGGTGCCGCCGGATCGTCTCGGCCGCCTCGAGCAGTCCCTCGGCGAGCGGGGTGCGCCCGCCCGCCGGCAGCTCCCGCAGCCGCGTCGCGGCCACGTCCACCGAATTGGTCGGCGGCAGCACGAGCGTGGCGCGATCCCCGCGGAAGGTCACCAGGCCCACCGTGTCGCGACGCCGGTAGGCGTCGAGCAGCAGCGACAAGATCGCCGTCTTCACCTGCGTCATCCGCTGCCGCGCCGCCATCGAGCCGGAGGCGTCGACGCACAGCAGCACCAGGTTGGCCTCGCGGCCCTCGACGACCTTCCGCCGCAGCTCCGGCCGTGGTGTCCTTTCGGACTTGTGGTGGTCCGAAAGGACACCACGGCGGCGGGGTCGCCTATTCTCCTGCCATGGCCCCAGTGACCTTCGACCACGCGACCTGTCTGTTCCCCGGGTCGACCACGCCTGCCGTCGACGCGTTGAACCTGGAGATC
>NZ_JBSNCE010000034.1:0-60561 GCF_053764755.1 Rhodococcus sp. 2H158 | reverse complement strand
ACCGCGACGACGCGGGCGATGTTGAACCCGGACTGGCCGGCGGGCTGGCCGCAGCCGAGCATCAGGTCGTCGATCTGGGTCGGGTCCAGCTCCGGCACCTTCGCCAGGGCGGCCGCGACCATCTGGGCGGCCAGGTCGTCCGGACGCACCGTCCTGAGCGACCCCTTCATCGCCCGCCCGATGGGAGAACGGGCGGCGGACACAATCACAGCTTCGGGCATCACGTGCTCCTTGTTTTGTGTTGACGCTTGGTGCCGGCCCGGACTCGGACAGGACGCCGTGGACACGACGCGACCTCGGCGACCGAGCGAACCGCATCGTCGGTGAACGATCCGCATGAGCGTTCACCTCGACCCGAATCGACTCACTTACCAAAGCCGCACTTGTGCCTGCCCGGGCGGGGCGGGCAGGCCGTCCCAGAGAGAACTGCAGCGAACTGGTCATCGAATCCGCCTGCGCTCGAACGAATCCGCCTGCGCTCGAAACCGGTTCACAAGAAGATGGCAAGGATCACATGAGCACATCCGAATTCGGTGGTGCGTCTACCGACGCTCCGTGGCGGTGATCGCATCGGCCACCGCCGCCGGGCGGGTGAGCATCGGGCAGTGTCCCGAGTCCACTTCGACAACCGTTTCGGCATGGCGGGCGAATTCGCGTTGCAGTGCCGGGGAAAAGGTCTTGTCCCGAGTGCACAGTAGGTATGTGACCGGATGGTCCTTCCACCCGAGGTCGTGTACCGCTTCTCCGAAGGTTGCCAGAGCATGCGATCCGAGCGACTCGATGAAGGGGGTCGCCTGCGCGCCTGTCGCGTCGTTGCAGAGGTGGGCTTTCGCTCCGACCGGATCCAACACCGCCATACCGTCGTCGGTGGGTCTGATGGCCGATCCCAACTGTCCCGGATCGGGATCCCGTTGCATCAACGCGGAAACCGATTCGCCTTCCTGGGGGAGAGCCGCACATACGTAGACCAGTCGAGCGACATCGTCGTTGTTTGCAGAGGCTGCGGTTATCACAGCGCCCGCGTACGAGTGGCCGACAAGTACAGCAGGTCCACGGAGGTCCTTCAAGGCCCCGCGTACGGAAGCGACGTCGGAGGCGAAGGTGCCCCCCGCACGTCGACTGGGTAGATCGATCGCAGATGCATCGATACCGCGCCGTTCCAGCTCGCCCAGAACCGGCCTCCATGCCCACGCACCGGTAAATGCGCCGTGCACCAACAACACCGGATCGCTCATGCTGTTCTCCTAAGGGCCGAATGACGATCACACTCTCGCACGGCGCCCGAGGCGCCCCTCACCCTCTGCACACCATAAGACATGTCTAGACGCATTCAAAGTCGCATGCAATCATGAATCCACTCGTCCTGAGGGATGGCCGACCAGGTAGCAGTACCCGCTTTGGATAAGGACTCCACATGACCGACAATGTCCGACAGATCTTCGTCGACGGTTCCTGGACCGATGCCGGAACCGATGAAGTAGACATCGTGATCAACCCCGCGACCGAGCAGACAATCGCTCAGGTCGGCCGCGCCTCTCGCGAAGATGCCATGCGCGCGCTTCGGGCAGCGCGGAAGGCGTTCGACGAGGGACCCTGGGGCCGCACCTCAACCCGCGAAAGGGCGGACATTTTGCGGCGCATGGGCGAGATCATGCAGCGTCGCTCCGAGGAGATCGCCGCGCTCAACGTAGCGGAAGCCGGGTCGGTGGGGTGGCAATCGCAGGTGGTCCACACCAACTTCCCGATCGATGCATGGATGGACATGGTGGATCGGACGTTGCCGGCCTACTCGTTCGAGCGGCCTCTCACACCCATGGCGGGCATGGGTGGCCTGACCCAGGGAGTGGTGCGGCAACGTCCCGCGGGTGTAGCGGCGCTGATCACAGGCTACAACTTTCCCTTCTTCCTCAACCTCTTCAAGCTCGGCCCTGCACTCGCAGCAGGGTGCACGACCGTCCTCAAGCCCTCGCCCTACACCCCCCTCGAGGCCCTCGTCCTCGGCGAAATCGCCGAGGAGGCCGGTCTTCCCGCTGGAGTACTCAACGTCCTCACCGGTGACGTGGAGGTCGGTGAACTTCTGACGACCAGCCCCCTCGTCGACATGGTGAGCTTCACCGGCTCGGATATCGTCGGCTCGAAGATCGCCACTCAGGCAGCACCCTCGTTCAAACGTGTCGTGTTGGAGCTGGGCGGCAAGTCTGCAAGCATCATCCGCGCCGATGCAGACCTCGAGAAGGCGATCGCCGACGTCCTCCTGAACTCCACAATTCAAGCAGGCCAAGGCTGTTCGCTCACCACGCGAACCTTCGTGCACCGGTCGATCTTCGACGAGGTGGTGTCCGCCACCAGCAAGGCCATGCAGGCAATGAAGATCGGCGATCCCGCCGATGCCACAGTCGAGATGGGACCCCTCATCCGTGAAGCGCAACGCGCCAAGGTCGAGGCGCTCATCGCCAAGGGCATCGAGGAGGGCGGCGAACTCGTGACGGGCGGCGGCCGCCCCGCGGGTCTCGACAAAGGCTTCTACGTCGAGCCGACGCTGTTCACCAACGTGGACAACACGTCGACCATTGCGACAACCGAATTCTTCGGGCCCGTTCAGATCATCAACGCATTCGACACCGACGAGGAGGCCGTGGCTCTCGCCAACGAGAGCCTCTACGGACTCGGTGGCGGGATCTGGTCCAAGGACGCCGGTCGCGCATACGACATGGCCAAGCAGATCCGTTCCGGATTCGTCACGATCAACGGCCAGGGCGGTTTCAACCTCGACGCTCCCTTCGGCGGATTCGGGGCCAGTGGGATCGGCCGCGAACGCGGCCCGGAAGCGATCGGAGAATACCTGCAGTCCACTACCGTGACCTGGGGATGCGGGGCCTGACAGCCGGTGTATTCGCAAGACGCGTAACAAGCCTCGAGCCGACCACTCGTAGAGCCCCTGCCCCTTACGGGCAGGGGCTCTACGGCTTGCTGTACCGAGTCGTCGACAGCCGCTCGGCCTGTCACGAAACGGAGTCGATCCCCGCGGCTGGGGTATACAGACCGGTGCGACCCGGCTGGTGACAGCCGGGCCGCACGACGGATACCTGATCTTCGCTCTGCAGTGGTCCCTACACGCCGCACGGCTCGACAGAGCCGTGGGCCGAGCCATCAGAAATCGATAACACCACGGATGTTCCTGCCCGCGTGCATATCTGCGTATCCATCGTTGATCTGATCGAGGGTATACCGCGTGGTGATCATCTCGTCGAGCTTGAGCTGCCCCTCGGCGTAGAGGTCGAGAAGCATGGGGACAGCCTCGCGCGGCGAGCTCATACCGAACAGAACACCCTGAATCCGCTTCTGGTACATCGACAATTCGAACAGATTAATCGGCATACCCGTCTCGAACGGGGACCCCTGGGCCGTCACCGCAACCGTGCCGGCCTTGCGAATCGCCTTGAAGGCGTTGTTGACGTGTTCACCCGTTATCAGACTCGTCGTGATGATGGCGGAGTCGGCTCCTTGCCCGTTGGTAATGGAGCGCGCGAATTCGGTTGCCTCATCGATATCGTCGTATGCCTCGGTAGCACCGAGTTCGAGAGCCTTCTCCCGCTTGAACGCCACCGGATCCACGGCGATGACATGGGCTGCCCCGGCGAACCGAGCACCTTGGACGGCACTCATCCCGAGACCGCCCGTCCCCATGACGATGACCACATCTCCGGGACGCACGTCGGCGGCGTTGGTTGCCGATCCCCAACCTGTCGGAACGCCGCAGGCGGCGATGCACGCAACATTGAGAGGCACATCCTGTCGAATCTTGATGCACGACTCCTCGTTGAATACCTGGTGGGTGGCGAATGTCCCGAGCATGGCTGCCGTCGGTACGTCTGCGTCACCGATATGCATACGGCACGTACCGTCGAGCTGAGCGCCCGTCATGATGAGTGCACCGTAGTCGCAGAGGTGCTGCATTCCGGAAGCGCACCAGCGACATTTTCCGCAGGACGGGACAAAGGACGTGATGATGTGATCGCCGACCTTCAGGTCCCGCACGCCCGGCCCGACTTCCCGAACGATGCCAGCGCCCTCGTGTCCTGCACAGAACGGCAGCGTCGGACACGGAACATCGCCCACCGCCATATGGTCGTCGGAGTGGCACAGTCCGGTCGCCACCATCTCGACGAGTACTTCACCCGCTTGCGGGCTGTCGAGCTCGACATCCTCGATCGTCCATTTTCCCGGCTGCTCCCAGAGAACCGCTGCACGAGCCTTCATCACTACCTCCAGAGTCATAGGTCAGTTTGTGGACGGACTTTGCGCTGCTCTGAGGTGCGGCCGGCACTCCGGCCACAACCATGGAGTTGCCGTCCCGCTCGAACACCTCGCGACAACCGGTCCCCCACCGTCTGCTCGGTGGGATCGTGCCCCCTCGCCGGCGCCAGGAAGCAGCGACAACAGTATCGTTGCCGACTCATGTATGCAATAGATTATGTGCCAATGGCTACCGTTCTTTCGGCTTAGCATTTCGGCCTCCGCCGCGAGTGGACGGGTTCGCCGTGGCACTCCGAAGTCCCCTGCAAGCGCAGGTACCTCGGGTGAACGGGCCGGTGGATCGAGTCCCCTGCGTGTCGACAAGCTTGGAAAGGTCGGTGAAACTCCCCCTTGTTCGATCAAGATTTGCATGCAAAACTGTAGATCATTAGAACGTGAGGGCCGACACAGTAGGCCCCATCCCCCAAGAGGAGCACCAATGAAGGTTCGAGTCGATGAGGGTCGATGCCAGGGCCACACTCTGTGCGCTATGGCATCTCCTGACGTCTTCCTCCTTCGCGACGACGACGGTCACGCATTCGTCGACGAGACCGCCGTGACACCCGACCGATACGACGCCATCCGTGACGCACAGGCAACATGCCCCGAGAGAGCCGTGGAAATCACCGAAAGCTGAGCGGGAGGGCTCGCCCGTTCGACATGCACTTTTCCCTCCATCAACTCGGTTTCGATCCCGAAACCGGAAGCGGACATCGACCGAAGTCTCGCGCGTATCGAACCCAGTCCTACCTCGAGAACGGAGCCACCCGATGACGAGCACCCGACCAACGGTCGAGTTCGACCATCACTCTCCCGAATTCGCCGCCGACGGCGATCGCATCTCAGCAGAGCTTCGCTCACGCTGCCCGGTCTCGTGGACCGAGTCGTACGACGGCTTCTGGGTCGTCGCCAGCCACCAAGGTGTGACCGAGTCACTACGCGACCGCGACCGGTGCTCGACCAAGAAGACGTTCACCGCGGATGGCACACCGGTAGGCGGCGTGTCGATCCCGGCGCCGCCGCAACCCTGCAACATCCCGGAGGAGACGGATCCGCCGGAGTGGGACGGCTACCGGGGAGCGCTCAACCCCCACTTCTCGCCAACCGCCATCCGCCGACGCCGTGACCGTATCGAAGCGCTCACCACCGAGGTCATCAACAAGGTCATCGAAAAGGGCGAACTCGACCTCGTCATGGACCTCGCCAACCCCGTCACCGCCCTCGCCACCCTCGACCTTCTCGGCTTGCCTCTGAACACGTGGAAGTTCTACGCCGAACCGATCCACCGAATCACCTACGAACCGTATAACGCCGAGGTTCAGGCTCAGATCGGCCAGATCTTCGTCCAGTTGCTCGACATCGTCAAAGAACGCCGCGACAACCCCCGACAGGGCCTCATCGACGACATGATCGCCGTGAAGATCGACGGCGAACACATGCCCGACGAGGACCTGCAAGCCCTCTTCTGGCTCATGCTGCTCGGCGGCTTCGACACGACCGCAACCCTGATCACCGGCTCCCTGTTCTGGCTCGACGAACACCCCGAGAACAAGCAACGCCTGCTCACCGACGACAAACTGCTCCAGACCGCCACGGAGGAGTTCGTTCGCTGGATCAGCCCGGTCGCAGGACTGGCCCGCACCGCCGCCAAGGACTTCCAGGTCGAAGGTCAAACCGTCACCGCGGGTGAACGAATGTTGATGATGTTCCGCTCGGCCAACTACGACGAAAAGGTCTTCGACAATCCCGAGGAGGTCGACCTCGAACGGTTCCCGAACCGACACCTCGGTTTCGGCACCGGCATCCACCGCTGCCTGGGTTCGCACCTGGCCCGTACCATCTTCCAGGTGGTGCTGCGTCAGGTCCTCACCCGCATGCCCGACCTGAAGATCGATCGGGCCGAATCCCACAAGATCCCCGATCTCGGAGTGGTGAACTCGTTCATCGCCATGCCGGCCACGTTCACACCCGGATCGCGGATCCCTTCCGGTGTGTGCCTGGACTAGGGGCGATGCCCGTGGAGGCACGAGGGATCGACTGCGCCGGTTGCGCACCGACCGACAAGACCGAAAATGCACCAAGACTCGGAGAAACGTCCAGTGACATCGTCGACATCCGTTAGCCCCGGCACGCCGGGCCGTGGATCGGACTGCGGTAAACCTGTCCGCCAACTCGATCGCGTGGTGATCAGATTCGCCGGGGATTCCGGCGACGGCATGCAATTGACGGGGGATCGATTCACCTCGCAGACCGCGGCACTGGGCAACGATCTGTCGACCCTGCCGAACTTCCCGGCCGAGATCCGCGCTCCGCAGGGCACTCTTCCGGGTGTGTCGAGTTTCCAGGTGCATTTCGCCGATCACGACGTGCTCACCCCGGGCGATGCGCCCGATGTGCTTGTTGCGATGAATCCCGCTGCGCTCGTGGCGAATCTGCGTGATCTGCCTCGCGGCGGCACGCTGATCGTCAACACCGACGAGTTCACCAGGCGGAATCTGGCCAAGGTCGGCTACGCCGCCAACCCGCTCGAGGACGGCTCGCTCGAGTCGTGGCACGTGCACCCGGTCGCGCTGACGTCGATCACCGTCGAAGCACTCGGCGAATTCGACTCGTTGTCCCGCAAGGACAAGGAGCGGGCGAAGAACATGTTCGCCCTCGGTCTGCTGTCGTGGATGTACAACCGGCCGACCGCCGGGACGGAAGCCTTCCTGGGCAGGAAGTTCGCGGCCGAGCCCGATCTGCTCGCCGCCAACCTCACCGCGCTGCGCGCCGGGTTCAACTACGGGGAGACCACCGAGGACTTCTCGGTGTCCTACGAGGTCGCCCCGGCGACGATGCCACCGGGGATCTACCGCAACGTCACCGGCAACACGGCCCTGGCGTACGGGCTGGTCGCGGCCGCACACAAGGCGGGGCTGCCGCTGGTGCTCGGCTCGTATCCGATCACGCCGGCCTCGGACATCTTGCACACGCTCGCCGGGCTCAAGCGCTACGGCGTGATCACCATGCAGGCCGAGGACGAGATCGCCGGCATCGGGGCCGCGATCGGGGCCTCGTTCGGCGGCGCCGTCGGGGTGACGTCGACGTCCGGGCCGGGAGTGGCGCTCAAGTCCGAGGCGATCGGTCTTGCGGTCTCGCTGGAACTGCCGCTGGTGATTGTCGACGTCCAGCGGGGCGGTCCCTCCACCGGCCTGCCCACCAAGACCGAGCAGTCGGATCTGCTGCAGGCGATGTTCGGCCGCAACGGGGAATCGCCGGTGCCGGTCGTTGCTCCGCGGTCCCCGGCCGACTGCTTCGACGCCGCCGTCGAGGCGGTGCGGATCGCCGTCACCTACCGCACCCCGGTGTTCGTGCTGTCCGACGGCTCCCTCGCCAACGGCTCGGAGCCGTGGGCGGTGCCGAGCATCGCCGAGCTGCCCGAGTCGACCGTGCGGTTCACCACCGCACCGAACGATGTCGACGACAACGGCGAACCGGTCTTCCGCCCGTTCCTGCGCGACGAGCACACCCTGGCCCGACCGTGGGTGGTCCCCGGCACGCCCGGACTCGAACATCGGGTGGGCGGGATCGAGAAGGCGCACATCACCGGCAACATCTCCTACGACCCGGACAATCACGACCTGATGACGCGGCTGCGGGCCGGCAAGGTCGCCCGGATCGCCGACGCCGTCGGTGACCTCGAGGTCGACGACCCGAGCGGGGACGCGTCGGTGCTGGTGCTGGGATGGGGGTCGACATACGGGCCGATCGCCTCGGCGGTGCGCGCGGTGCGCCGCACCGGCGTCAAGGTTGCCCGCGCCCACCTGCGTCACCTGAACCCGTTCCCCGCCAACACCGGCGAGGTGCTCGCACGCTACGAACGCGTACTGGTCCCGGAGATGAATCTCGGCCAGCTCGCCCTGCTGCTGCGTGCCCGGTATCTCGTCGACGTCCGTTCGTTCACCTCGGTACGCGGGCTGCCGCTCACGACCGCCGAACTGACCGAGGCGATCACATCGATCGCGGTGTCCGACCTCGATGCCGCTTCCCCGGAGGTGCCCGCATGACCACCGATCTCGGTTTCCCGACGAACCACCTCTTCGGCGGAACCGCCGGTGTGCCGCATCATCGCCCCGACGCTCCGAAGCAGACGAAGAAGGACTTCGCCTCCGACCAGGAGGTGCGCTGGTGCCCGGGCTGCGGCGACTACGCCATCCTCGGCGCGGTGCAGAGCTTTCTGCCCGAACTCGGACTCGCCCGGGAGAACATCGTGTTCATCTCTGGCATCGGGTGCTCCTCGCGGTTCCCGTACTACCTCGACACCTACGGCATGCACTCGATCCATGGACGCGCACCGGCCATCGCCACCGGCCTGGCGACGAGCCGACCGGACCTGTCGGTGTGGGTGGTCACCGGCGACGGCGACGCCCTGTCCATCGGCGGCAATCACCTCATCCACGCGCTGCGCCGCAACGTCAACCTCACGATCCTGCTGTTCAACAACCACATCTACGGACTGACCAAGGGACAGTACTCACCCACCTCCGAGGTCGGCAAGATCACCAAATCCACCCCCCTCGGCTCGGTCGACCAGCCGTTCAACCCGGTCTCGCTGGCCCTGGGGGCCGAGGCCAGCTTCGTGGCCCGGACCATGGACTCCGACCGCAAACACCTCACCGAGGTCCTTCGGGCCGCCGCCGAACATCGCGGCACCGCCCTGGTCGAGATCTACCAGAACTGCCCGATCTTCAACGACGGGGCCTTCGACCTGATCAAGGACCGCACCGAACAGCAGGCCCGCCTGGTGCACCTGCGGCACGGGGAGGTCGTCCAACTCGGCCCCGCCGACGATCGCCGGGTACTCGTCCGCCGCACCGGCGGAGCGATGGAGTTCGTCCCCCACGCCCAGTCGCACGGCCTCGACGTCGTTGTCCACGACAGCGCGGCCGCCGAGCCGACACAGGCCTTCGCCTTGTCCCGGCTCGACAGCCCCGAGATGACCCACGTGCCCATGGGCATCTTCCGCAACGTGGCGCGCCCGACCTACGACGACCTCGTGCGCGCCCAGGTCAGCGACTGCGTCGACAACGCCGGCGGCCCGGCCACCGACGCCGACGTCGACGAACTCCTCCGCGGCCGCGACACCTGGACCGTCACCTGAGATGCGACAGATCGCCCTCCGCCCACCACAACCCGATCCGACCCACACCGAAGGTGACAGATCATGGCATATGTGATCACCGAGCCCTGCATCGACGTCATGGACCGATCCTGCATGGAAGAATGCCCGGTCGACTGCATCTACGAAGGCGCACGAGCGCTCTACATCCACCCCGACGAGTGCGTCGACTGCGGAGCATGCGAGCCCGTCTGCCCCGTCGAAGCCATCTTCTACGAAGACGACGTCCCACAGGAGTGGACCCCGCACATCGCCGACAACGCCGCCTTCTTCGCCGAACCGCTGTCCGGCCACGCCGAGCCGCTCGGCTCGCCGGGAGGTGCGGCCAAGCTCGGTGCCACAGCCACCGACACCACCATGGTCGCACGATTCCCGTTGCGCGAGAACAACACACACTGAACTCCGGTACGTCCCGCCTCGGATTGCAGAGCCTAGCGGAAACTCGGGTGGCCCGGCTGCGCGCCGGGTCACCCACCGGGGAGAATCCGGGCAATCGGAGCACTCAGCGCAAGAGCCGGAAGACGGCCCTGATGTCGTCCACAACGGCCCGCGGCTCCTCGGCGGGAGCGAAGTGACCGCCGAACGGATGCTCTTTGGTATAGCGCACGTCGAACTGCCGTTCCGCCTCACTCGAACGGCTGCTCACGTCGAATCTCATGTACGACACTCCCGTCGGCACGTTGACCAGAGGCGTGTGCGAATGGGACGGCTGCCACGGGTTCCGTCCGGCTTCGGCGTACAGCCGGGCCGAGGTCACGAAGGTGTCGGTGAACCAGTAGATCGACGTGGTGGTCAGCAGGAAGTCGCGGGTGAATGCCTGCTCGACGTCGCCGTCGTTGGCACTCCAGGCCCGGCGCCGCTCCACCAACCAAGCCAGCAGTCCCACCGGCGAATCGTGTAGGGCATAGGCGAGGGTCTGCGGATCCAGCATGTGCACGGCGACATGACTGGCGACGCGGCGCTGGATGTCGAGGTGAGCGATCCGTGTCGACTCCGGCAGGTCGTCGGACACCATTCGCCCGGCGGTCACATCCCATGGTCGCTGACTGTTCCAGTGATCGAGTCGGGGTGTGCTCGTCAAGTGAATTCCGATGACGCTGTCAGGGTACTTGTGACCGAGTTGAGCCGTGGTCGTGGCACCCCAGTCCCCACCGTGGGCACCGAATCGGCTGAACCCCAGGTGCTCCGTCATGAGTCTGTGGATGGGGTCGGCGGCACGCCACGCATTCATGCCGGGCTGCACGAGCGGCGAAGAGAATCCGAAACCCGGCATGGACACGACAATGACCTCGAAACTGTCGTTCGGATCGCCACCGAAGGACGCGGGATCTGCCAGCGGCCGGATCAATTCGTGATAGTCCCAGAAGGTCCAGGGCCAGCCGTGGATCATGACCAGTGGGATCGGATTCGGCCCCTTGCCCGGCTCCCGCATGAAGTGCAATGGGACGCCGTCGATCTCGGTCTTGTAGTGGGTGAAGCTGTTGATCAGACGCTCTTGGGCGCGCCAATCGTAGCCGTGCAGCCAGTAGTCGACCAGACCGCGCAGATACTCACCGTTCGCGCCGTAGTTCCACTCGTCGTTCGCCATGTCGTGCGGCCAGTTGGTGGCCTCCAACCGACGCCTCAACTCCTCCAGTTTCACGTCCGGAACGGCAATCTCGAACGGCTCTGTACCCATTGCGGCGATCGACCTCCGGCTCAGCGCACCACGACCACGGATTCCCCACGGGGAACGAATTCGCCGATGACCGTGCCCGCGGGAATCTCTCCCGCCAGCAACAAACCACCGCTGGTCTGTGCGTCGGCAAGCAAGATGAGGACATCGTCGCCCACGCCGGCCTCCAGGTGCGGACGTACCCAATCGAGGTTTCGTTTGCTCCCGCCGGGAACGTACCCGTCGGCCAAGGACTCACGAGCACCGGCCAGGTATGGGACTGCGGCTGCATCGACGACCACACTGACGCCGGACGCCCGCGCCATCTTGTAGAGGTGCCCCAGCAGGCCGAACCCGGTGACGTCCGTCGCGGCCTCGATCCCCGCATCCAGCGCCTGACCAGCAGCCTCGCGGTTGAGTGTCACCATGGACTCCACGGCCTCGGGGAACTGTTCGCCTGTCGCCTTGTGCCGGTTGTTGAGGATGCCGACACCGAGCGGCTTGGTCAGCGACAGCGCCTGTCCGGGACGAGCGGCATCGTTGCGCAGTAGGCGTCGTGCGTCGGCGATTCCCGTGACGGCCATACCGTACTTGGGTTCCGGGTCGTCCACGCTGTGACCTCCGGCAACGGGACATTCTGCCTCTCGGGCGATGTCCAGGCCGCCCCGTAGGACCTCCCGAACGAGTTCGACCGGGAGAACGTCCCTCGGCCAGCCCAAGAGGTTGAGCGCCACCAGCGGTCGGCCCCCCATTGCGTATATGTCGGACAACGCGTTCGCGGCGGCGATCCGGCCCCAGTCGTAGGGGTCGTCCACCACCGGGGTGAAGAAGTCGGCAGTCGCAATAACCGCCGTGTCGCCGCTGAGCCGGACGGCGGCCGCGTCGTCCCCGTCGTCGAGGCCTACGAGGAGGTCCGACGACACCACACCGACGAGGCCCTGGACGATCTCCTCCAATTCGCCCGGCGGGATCTTGCAGGCACATCCGCCGCCGTGGGCGAACTGAGTGAGGCGATAGGACTCTGCAACAGTCATGACCACAACTGTATGCCATCTGGTGGACAGAATGGCACCCTGTTGGTGCACACAATCCGTCATGCCGCTATAGTTGGCCGCGGAGATGTCTGGGTTCCTGGTGGTCCCCCCGGTCTTCAAAACCGGTGAGATCGAGTATCTCGGTCTGGCGGGTTCGATTCCCGTCCATCTCCGCCACACTCTCGCACGACCGACGGAGGCATGGGTGCTCGACCCCGATCCACGCAGGGGGATTCCTCGCACCGACGCGCTCCTCGCTCGTCCGGACCTCGGCGAGGCCGTGGAGCGACTAGGACGCCCCACCGTCCTCGAAGCGGTGCGGACCGCGCAACGCCTCGCCCGGACCGGCGAGGTGTCACCGTCCGCCGTGCCTGAGACTGCCTTGCGCCTGCTCCCCTCCCGGGCCACGACCCTCCGGCCACTGCTCAACGCGACGGGCGTCGTCGTGCACACGAACATCGGTAGGGCGCCGCTGTCGGACGCGGCCGTCGAGGCGATCGTCGCCGCAGCGGCATACGTGGACGTCGAGTACGACGTGGCAAGCGGCGCCCGCGCACAGCGGGGCCGCGGGACGCTTGCCGCGTTGCGCGCGGCGGTCCCGTCCGCGGGCGACGCCCTCGTGGTCAACAACGGTGCTGCCGCCCTCGTGCTCGCGACGACGACCCTGGCCGCCGGGTCCGAGGTGCTCGTCAGCCGCGGCGAGATGGTCGAGATCGGCGATGGCTTCCGCCTCCCGGACCTCCTCGCTTCCACCGGAGCGCGCCTGCGCGAAGTCGGCACGACCAATCGGACTCATTTGCGGGACTATGCCGATGCCCTCGGCCCGGACACGGGTTGCATCCTGAAGGTGCACCCGAGCAACTTCAAGATCGATGGATTCACCGCCTCGGTGGGTTTGGCCGAGCTGTCCGGCCTCGGTGTGCCGGTGATCATGGACATCGGTAGCGGTCTGCTGCGCCCCGACCCGCTCTTGCCCGACGAGCCGGACGCGTCCACGTGCCTGGCGGAGGGGGCTTCCCTCGTCACGGCGAGCGGGGACAAGCTTCTGGGGGGCCCGCAAGCGGGAATCGTGTTCGGCCAGGCCGACATCGTGCAGCGAATGCGGCGCCATCCTCTCGCGCGGGCCCTGCGCGTCGACAAACTGACCCTAGCCGCCCTCGAAGCGACTCTTCGCGGACCCGCACATCCGGTGATGCGGTATCTCCACGCAGATCCGACGCGTCTGCGTGAGCGGGCCGAGCGGATCGCGGCGTCCGTGGGGTGCGACGTGGTTTCCGTCGACGGCGCCGTCGGCGGCGGAGGGGCGCCGGGTGTCGTGCTTCCCGGATATGCCGTGTCGTTGCCGGCCGCCTGCGCCGAGGCTCTTCGTCACGGTGATCCGGGTGTCGTGGCGCGCGTCGAGCGGGGCCGCTGCCTGGTCGACCCGAGATGTGTACCGGAGGCGGCAGACGCCGCTCTGACGACCGCCGTGCGCGTTGCGCTGGCTGCTGTGAGTTGATCATGCACGTGATCGCGACCGCCGGGCACGTCGATCATGGCAAATCGGCTCTCGTCCGTGCTCTCACCGGAATCGAGCCGGACCGATGGACCGAGGAGCACCAGCGCGGCATGACGATCGACCTGGGCTACGCCTGGACCAGGCTGCCCTCCGGTGCGGACCTTGCCATCGTCGACGTCCCAGGACATGAGCGTTTCGTCTCGAATATGCTTGCGGGACTTGGGCCTCTACGCGCCGTTCTGTTCGTCGTCGCCGCGGACGAGGGCTGGCGACAGCAGTCCGCCGAACATCTCGCCGCCGCGGATGCACTGGGAATCGAACACGGCCTGCTCGTCATCACCCGAACAGACCTGGCGGATCCCCGTCCGGCGCTGCGTGAAGCGCGCGACGCGCTGGCTCGGACGAGCCTTCGCGATGTGCCGGCCGTCGCAGTATCGGCTCTCACCGGAGAGGGAATGAGCGAGTTGCGGAGCCGCCTCGACGATCTTGTCGGTTCCCTTCCACCTTCGGACGTCGAGGGCCCGGCCCGGTTGTGGGTCGACCGCTCCTTCACAATCCACGGCAGTGGCACAGTGGTGACCGGCACCCTGAGTCAGGGAACCGTCGCGGTGGGCGACGAACTCCTGCTCAACGGGCGTCGGGTGCGGGTTCGAGGTGTGCAGTCGCTCGGTAAGCCACGGACCCGGGTGAAAGCAGTCGCCCGCGTAGGACTCAATCTACGGAATTTGGCAGCCGGCGCCGTCGGCCGCGGGGACGCCCTGGTCACGCCCGGGGGATGGCGCAGCATTTCCGTCCTGGATGTACGCATGAGCGCGGACCCGCGCGAATCCGCCCGGGAAGTCATGGTGCACGTGGGGACCGCCGGCATCTCGGCTCGGGTCCGTCCTTTGGGCGACGACACCGCACGGCTGACGCTACGTACTCCCTTGCCTTTGACGGCGGGCGATCGGGGTATCGTCCGCAATCCCGGGGCACACGACTCGGTCCAGGGCTTCGTGGTGCTCGACATCGATCCACCCGCCCTGACTCGACGAGGAGCGGCAGCGAAGTGGGCCCAGGCGCTCGCGCAGGCGCCGCATCGGCCGGACTTGCAGCGTGAGGTTTCACGACGCGGAGCCCTGCATATGGCCGACGCCCGGGAATTGGGAGTTCTGCGGTCCGGCCACGAAGAGCCCTTACCCGACGGCGTCATCGCCTACGGCGATTGGCTCGTCTCTCCCGAGGCACTCGCACAGTGGCGTCAGGACCTGGTGAAGGCGCTGGCGGAGCGAGCCGAGACAGAGCCGCTCGACCCGACGCTCAGTGTCGGCGCGGGCCGGGCTGCCATCCACCTCCCCGACCCGGCCCTCATGCCGCTCGTGTTGGCGGGCGTCGACGTCGAGGTCATCGACGGGCGGCTACAGGCACCAGGTGTGGTGCCGTCGCTGGGTCCGGCCGAGCATGCGCTTCGCGCTCTCGAGCAACGACTCGCCGCCTCTCCGTTCGCTGCACCGGAACGCGGCGACCTCACGAATGCGGGCCTGGGTTCTCGCGAGATCGCCGCGGCGATCCGGCTCGGTCGCGTGATCCGAGTCGGCCAAGCCGGGCGCGACGACGTCGTCCTGTTGCCTCTGGCTCCCGCGCAGGCCATGCGCGTCCTCGCTGCCCTACCCCAGCCGTTCACCACGAGCGAGGCCCGCCAGGCGCTCGGCACGACCCGGCGGGTAGCGCTGCCTCTCCTCGAACATCTCGACGCGCGCGGATGGACGCGGCGAATCGATGCAGGGCACCGCGTCGTGGTCCGCTGAGATCGAGAGCGATCCCGATCACGAACCCCGAAGAACGGGTTCGAGGGTGTCGAGGACGGCGGAATCCTCGATGGTCGCCGGAACCACCGGACTGCCTCCGTCAGCCATTTCGCGCATCGTTCTGCGCAGAATCTTGCCGGAGCGCGTCTTCGGCAGTGCCGAAACGATGTCGACCCGGCGGAGCGCAGCCACCGCACCCACTTCCGTCCGGACCCGATCGACGAGCTCGTCACGAATGCGAGGGCCGTCGGCCTCGCCGTCGATTCCCGACTTGAGCACCACCAGAGCACGCGGCACTTGGCCCTTGAGGTCGTCGCGAACCCCGATGACCGCGCATTCCGCCACCGCGTCGTGTCCCGCGAGCGCGGCTTCGAGGGAACCGGTGGAAAGCCGGTGCCCGGCAACGTTGAGCACGTCGTCGGTCCGACCCATCACGAACAGATAGCCGTCCTTGTCGATGTAACCGCCGTCGCCGGTGAGGTAGTAGCCCGGGTACGTCGACAAGTACGAACTCACGTACCGCTCGTCGTCGTGCCACAAGGTAGGAAGGGTGCCCGGCGGCATGGGCAGCTTGATGCAGATCGCGCCCTCGGTACCCGGTTCGACCTGTCGGCCGTCCTGATCGAGAACGTGCACGTCGTATCCCGGAACAGGCTTCGTCGGCGAGCCTGGCTTGACCGGCATGAGTTCGATCCCCCTCGGGTTGCATGCGACCGGCCACCCGGTTTCGGTCTGCCACCAGTTGTCGATCACCGGTACACCGAGCGTCGATGTGGCCCAGTGGTAGGTGTCCGGGTCGAGACGCTCACCGGCGAGGAAGAGTGTGCGGAACTCGGACAGGTCGTGCCCGGCGAGAAGATTCGCCTGCGGATCGTCCTTCTTGATGGCGCGCAGCGCGGTAGGTGCGGTGAAGAGGGCCACGGCTCGGTACTCGGACGCAACGCGCCAGAATGCACCGGCATCGGGAGTGCCGACCGGCTTCCCCTCGTAGAGGACGGTCGTAGCCCCGGCCAACAACGGCCCGTACACAATGTACGAGTGGCCGACCACCCAACCGACATCGCTTGCGGTGAACATCGTCTCGCCCGGTGCGACGTCGTAGAGATTCTCCATCGACCACCGCAACGCGACTGCGTACCCGCCACTGTCGCGATAGATGCCCTTCGGCTTTCCCGTCGTACCCGACGTGTAGAGGATATAGAGAGGGTCGGTGGACGCAACCGGCACGGGGTCGGCACCTGCTGCGGCCGCCTCGCTCGATTCCCACTCCGCCCAGTCGAGATCGCGTTCTCCCAGTTCGACGCGCCCCTGCTCTCTCTGAAGGATGACGCAGCGTTCCGGTTTCCGAGTCGACCGTTCGATCGCCTCGTCCAGAAACGGCTTGTAGTGCACTACACGGGACGGTTCGATTCCACACGAGGCGGAGAGGATCACCTTCGGTGCAGCGTCCTCGATGCGCAGGGCGAGTTCCTGAGGTGCGAATCCACCGAAGACGACCGAGTGGACAGCCCCGAGCCGGGCACACGCGAGCATCGCGATGGCAGCCTCTGGAACCATCGGCATGTAAATCAGTACGCGGTCGCCCTTCTCGACGCCGAGTCCACGTAGTCCACCCGCGACGGCACGCACGCGCGCCAGCAACTGCGAATAGGTGATTGTCGACTTCCGGCCCGTCACCGGTGAGTCGTAGTAGATGGCCGCCTGCTCGCCTCGGCCCGCCTCCACGTGGCGGTCGACCGCGTTGTAGCACACATTGAGTTCACCATCCCAGTACCAGCGATAGAACGGGGCGTCGGTGTCGTCGAGGATTCGTGTGGGAAAGGAGATCCAGTCGATGGATCGGGCAGCCTCCGCCCAGAAGGCAGACGGGTCGGCGAGGCTCTGCTCGAAGGCACGAGCGTAGTCACCCCGGGGTGGCTCGGAAGTCACATGCATGTTTTCGCAAACCTTTCGAGTGCGTCGATGTGTTGACTCACGGAAGTGCAGGCCGGGTCTCGAATTTGCATCCAATCTGCAGCGGTGCTGATGGTTCGGAACGAAAAGTGCGTGCCACCGACGATCTCGAACGCGGTCAGGCGACGCTCCCACTCCTTCTCGCCGGCGGTGACGTCCACGACCGCCTCCAGTCCGAAGGTGGCGGGATCACGGCCGTATCCGGCGACGAGATCGAGGACGACGGGAGCCTGCTCGAAAACCTCGGGACGGGTCGATCCCCACATGAAGCCGTCCCCGTGCCGCGCTGCCCGCTTAAGGGCAGGCAGGGCCTTACCCCCGCACCACAGCGGAATCGGCACCTCGGGTAGCGGTAGGATTCCGGCCCGATCGACCCGGTGGAATCGGCCCTCGAAATCGATCACAGGCTCGGTCCACAGCCTGCGCAGAAGCTTCATCTGCTCGGTCAATCTCGGACCGCGGGTGTCGAAGTCCTGACCGAGCGACTCGTACTCGGTGTGGTTCCACCCCGTGCCGACAGCCAGCCGAATCCTACCCCCGGAGAGCAGGCTCACCTCTGCGACCTGCTTCGCCACAAGCGCGGTCTGCCGCTGCGGCAGGACCAGGACTCCCGTGCAGAATTCCAGGGTGCTTGTCAATGCAGCCAGGAAACCGAAAAGGACCAACGGCTCGTGAAACGGATCCTTCTCGTCATAGGGTCCGGTCAGTGGGGGTTCCCGTGACTCCCGGACCGCGCCCAGCACGTGATCGTACGTGACGAGGTGATCGAAGCCGAGCCCTTCGACCGCCTGGACGTAATCGCGGACAGCGATCGGATCGCTTCCGACCTCCTGCGTCGGCAGAACCGCACCGAACCTCATGGGCACACTCCTTCCTCTCCCGCGGCTGCAGCATGCGAAGGATCAGCTCGACCCCAGAAACGTCCACATAGTCGACCATTATGCATGCAGGTATGCTATCGCAGCCCCGACTTCGACAGCTGTGAGGTCATCCGCCCGCTCGGTACGCGCCGACCGTACCTCCTCCCCTATTGCCCTTGCAGCCGATAGCATGCAAAATTGCCGAATATCACGCTTGCAGCTGAGGAGAGAACAAGTGACGATCGATTGGAACGCACGCCTCCAACTCATGTGGGACCGCCAGGAGATCGAGCGGGTCCTGTACACGTATTGCCGGGGGGTCGACCGGCAGGACCTCGAGGTTCTCAAATCCGTGTATCACTCCGACGCCATCGATGAGCACGGCTACTTCGTCGGCAATGCCCACGAGTTCGCCGAGCACGTACTCGAGCGCATGGCAGTAAACGTGTCATACGGGCAGCATCAGGTGACGAACCCGCTGATCGAGGTCGAGGGAGACAAGGCCATCTGCGAGTCGTCGTACTGGGGCTACCACAAGGTCCCCGCCGGCTGGGAGTCCCTGTCCACATTCTTCGGCGAGAAATACGCCGAGCGGGCCAAGGAGGAGGGGACTCTGGACAAGCCACACGAATACCTCTGCGGTGGAAGGTATCTCGACAACTTCGAGCGACGCGACGGCGTGTGGCGGATTGTGCATCGGCGCATCACGAACGAGTGGAACCAGACCGGCCCGTCGACCGAGCAAACCGAGGGGTCTCGCGCGGCCCTGACCCTCCCTGGAAAGCGCGACAAGACGGACCCCGTCTACTCGCTCAGGATATAGCCGGCCGCGCGACAGCTGAACCCCATCCGGGCAAGGACACGCCCGGACTCTCACCGAAGGAGCTCGCTCACCGATGGCCGTCTCGCGCGTCCTACCACACGTCTTCAGTCCCGTGAAGGTCGGAACTCTCGACCTCACTCAGCGCGTCGTCGTCCCGACACATGCAGGTGGGGGCGGCTCGTTGACCGGTCCGGGCCCACTCTTCGAGCGCTTTCTGGCGTACTGGAAGACACGCATCGACGGCGGCGCCGAATGGATCGGCGGCAGTCCTGCCTTCGTGGCCAGCCCCGCCAATCCCGGTTTCGAGGCGACCGGAGTCGGCGCCAACCAGGCGGGCACGATTCGCACAGTCAACTTCGCCTCCCGGCTCGCCACTTTCACCGATATGGTCCACTCGTCGGGAGCCTATGTGACGCAACAGTTCCTGATTCAGGGAGGCACACCGCTAGGCCCGTCCAATGCCCTGTCGGGATTCTTCGAACACAGGATTCCCCACGCTACGTCGCTCGAGGAGATCAACTGGCTCGTCGGCGAGTACGCCGCCAGCGCAAAGATCGTCGCAGACGCGGGGGTCGATGCCCTCGAACTACACGCATGTCACGACGACCTTCTGCAATGGTTCCTGTCGCCCTTCACCA
Organism: Rhodococcus sp. 2H158; assembly: GCF_053764755.1. Lineage (NCBI taxonomy): Bacteria > Bacillati > Actinomycetota > Actinomycetes > Mycobacteriales > Nocardiaceae > Rhodococcus > Rhodococcus sp. 2H158. The sequence goes on along the minus strand of NZ_JBSNCE010000034.1, from coordinate 40,860 downwards.
ACAAGCGTACGGATGCCTATGGCGGGAGCCTGGAGAACAACCGACGCCTGGTTCGCGAGATCGTCGAACGGATGCGGGACAGTGTCGGACGACCGATCACCCTCGGTCTGCGCCTGAACCTCGAGGAGACGGTGGAAGGCGGCCAGGATGTCGAATACGTCCAAGAACTGGTCAGCGCGTTCACGGCAGACGGGACTGTCGACTACTTCAGCTTCGTCGCAGGGGACAACTGGGGGCGCTTACCCTATATCCAGCCGGGCTTCTTCAAGGAAGGCGAGTGGGCCCCCACGTGCGGACGCATCAAGGAAGCGACCAATCTTCCGGTCATCTACGTCGGTCGTGTCGCATCCGTCGAACGCGCCGAGGAAATTCTGGCCGCCGGCCAGGCCGACCTGGTGGGGATGGCCCGCGCGGCTATCGCTGATCCCATGTTCCTTCGCAATGCCCGCGAGGGTCGCAGTCGAGAGACGCGACACTGCATCGGCATGAACGAGTGCATCGACCGCGGGATGGCCGAGGGCATGTCGTTCGGCTGCGGCATCAACCCGCGGGCGGGTCGGGCGGAATATCCCGATTCGGCCCCGGCCAAGGAAGTCAAGAACGTCCTGGTCATCGGTGGCGGCCCCGCAGGCACCGAGTTCGCCGCTCAGATGGCCGAGCGTGGTCATCACGTCCGCCTGTGGGAGGGCGAATCCGCGCTCGGTGGTCAATTCGCCGCAGCCGGACGCCTGCGTATCCATGGGGATCACTATCCGGACTGGATCCAGTGGCAGGGTGCACGACTCAAGTCGCTGGACGTCGACGTCGTCTTGAACAAGTTCGGGACTGCCGCCGATGTCCTGGCCGCCGAAGCAGACATCGTCGCGGTCGCGACAGGAGCCACACCGCGTCGCCCGCTGGCCACCGGCCTCGACCAGCCCAACGTTGTGACGGCGTACGACGTCGCGCGTGGGGTCGCGGTGCCGTCCGGCCGGGTCGTACTTCTCTCGGAGGACGACCGCAGCCTGCCCCTGACGGTAGCCGACCACATCGCGTCGCTGGGGTTGGACGTGACCGTCGTTCATGCCTCGCCCGGCCCCTCATCGCTCGTGAGCAAATACACGATCGGCGCCATTCTGGCGCGTCTGGATGCCCAGGGCGTCAAGACGATACCCAGTGCGAGGCTGACGGCTGTGAACGGCAGGTCGATCACGTTGTCCCACATCTATAGTGGTCGAACGTGGGATCTGACCGACGTGGACACCGTCGTGCTCGCGTGCGGCTCTGTCCCAGAGGACGGCCTGTTCCACGAACTGAGCGGTGTTCATCCAGAGGTGCACCTCCTGGGTGATGCCTATGCTCCCCGGCGCGCGGCATTCGCCACCCTGCAGGCGCTGGAACTGGCCGAGCTTCTCAGCCCGGCTGAATGAGCCGACGACACACCCGGCAGCTCGGGTCACCGAATCGGTGACCAGAGCTGCCGGGTGACGTAATCGAAGCTCTTGCGAACTGCAGGACTCCACTTTCGCGCCGAATTCCCGGATGTGGTGCCGAGTCGACCGCAATTCCCGGCCTCCCTGCGGCGGGGCGACTCAAAGGCATTGTGGTCGACGTCCGCCGGACCGCTCCGCACCCGCAGGGATCTTTCCGACCGAAGCAGCCATGATCCGGATCGCCGGTGCGGTCTTGTCATCGCCTGTTCGGGCCCGTCAGGAGTCTCCTGTTCCGGCATGGACTCGGAGTTGCCGGGCGCGCTGTAGCCGAGTGGTCCGAGACGGCAACGGCCGCCGCAGTATTCCTACATCGGGAATATTGCGGCGGCCGTCGGGACAACTCTCGTCGGAAGCGGCGTGTCAGTGGGACTCGGCGCCGTCGAAGCCGACCTTGCTCAGTCGAACCGACCGGTTGTCTCCGTTGTCCTTGATCGCCACCTGAAGGATCTGCAGGAGCACCGCGTCAGGGACCAGACAATCACTGCATGCATCGGGAAGCGCCTCGAGAACGACCTCGATGCTGTCCGGCATGCTTTCACCTACCTTCAGAATGTAGCCGTCCGCGCCCAGGCTCGGCCGGATCGTCTCGAGAGCCTTCTCGACAGCCATGTTGCTCATGATCTCTCCTCGCATCAAGTGTGAATACATTATTGCACACAATTTGAGGAATGGAAGCCCTGCGGGTGCCCTGCCAGGACAGGGCACCCGCGACTCCTCATGGCTGGGAGAAGCGCTCCCGAATCTCGTCCCACGACGCCGGCAGCTTTACCGCCTTGGTCAGCGGCCTACCTTGAATCTGGTTGGAAATGTAGGCCCGTGACTGGTTGCGACCAGGATTGCCCGCGACCACGATGTCGAATGCATCCGGCCCCAGGGTGCCCCGCACCATCAGTTTCTCCTCGATGGCGTACCGGTATTCCTCGGGGGCGCGGCCGTCGTCGGCGAGCAGACCCCAGTCGAAGTTGCGCCCGCTCACTCCGCGCGCATATTCCTGCACCCATGCGGCATCGATCACGAGATTCTCGTAGAGGTACTGCTTCACCCGGTCCTTGGTCCATCCGTCGGCCGCAATATTCCGGGCGATAGCCGGTCCGAGGATCACCAACGGGAACTGCCCACCGTTGAGGTAGGTGTACCCAGCCCATCCGCCGAGCGCCTCGGCGGCGGTGCGCGCGATCACCCTGAGATTGTCGTCCGCCCGTTCACCGCTGCTGTAGATCGGAGCGCTGATCGCGGACACGCTGCGCAAGGTGACCGTGGTGTCCTCGAGCCCGAAGCCCCGATCGACCCGTTGCGGGGCCCAGCCCAGCTCATTCGTCACCTCTTCGTCCTCCGCGAGTGCGACGTTGAACGTGTAGGAGATCGCTCCCTTGTCGGACTCGTCGGGGTAGGGCCGGAAGCCTGCCACATTGCGCATGTACAGGCGCAGGAACCGGCCGACAGAAGTGTTGGCGCGGTTGCCGACGCGCAAGGCACCTGCACCGGAGTTGAAGCCCAGCTGCCTTACCAGCGGCCCACTTATCGTGATGAGGGGCTCCCAGCCGGGCGTACTCCCAGCGTCCTCGACACCGAATGCCCGATCGGCCAAAGCCTCCACAACCGCAACGAGAATCGGCATGTATTCGGGACGGCATCCCGCCATCACACCATTTACCGCGACCGACAGGACCGTTGCCTCGGTATTCGACGAGCGCAGGTTGCCCAGCGAGGTGGTGGCAGCGAGATCTGTGCATGCCAGGAACGCATCGACGCGCTCGCGCGTAGGCGGAACGATGGGCAGACCCTCGGTCCAGCCCCGCCTCGTGAATTCCTCCAGGACCTCGTCGTAGTCGCCGGTGAAAACCACTTCGCCGGCGGCTATGTGCTCGACCGATCCGTCGACCGCTGCCGCTCGATCGCTGAGCAGTGCATCGAACATCGCGGGCACCATGGCGTTGGCGACCTTGGCATGGAAGTCGATGTCGGAGTCGGCCATGATCACACCCGGGTACACGGCCAGTGGTACCCCGGCGATTCCGAACGCCTTGGCAGTCAGTTCGGCCATCGGCACGAACTCACTTCCGATCAAACCGACCGAGGGCAATCCTGCACGCTCGATCGAAACGCAAGCCCGCAACACGGCAGGCGTGCAACTGCCTCAAGCACCGACGCCGACGATGGCGGCGTCGAACTCCTGGCTCTCGAGGCTCTCGGCGAGGCGCTCCAGAGCCTCTTCACCTTCCTCCGCGGGACCGTGGAAGTTACCGAACTTGTCGGGATCGAGGAATGTCACATCCGCGAACCGCTCGTGCGCTTGTTCCATGAACCGGGCGAACATCTCGTCGCCCCGAAACGCGTAGTCGAACACGAATGCGATCCGCTTACCCGACAATGTCGACAAGCGCGGAGCCAGGCTGCCTTCCTGCTGCCTCCGTTCCCCGAGCGGCGCGAGAACGGAGAACTGCGGCGACGAGTGACTTTGATCAGACCGTGAATTCATGAAACTACCCTATCCATAGACATTGTTGTGTGAAGTACCCCGGAGAGATCCGTCCGACCGGCGCCTCACGCGCAGCGGATCCCGGAGGTCGTCCTCACCCGTCGCCACCAGCGGTGTCGAAGGTTTCACATCTTCGCCGCGACGGGAGAGGGATCCGGGCCGGGACGCCGGTTCGCTGTCGGTCGGAGACCGCCTGTCACCACTCGACGGGAAGGGAGTGCACACCCCAGACGAAACCGTCGTGCTTGTAATCCAGCTCTTCCTCGGGGACGGCGAGTCTCAGCGTGGGGATTCGCTCCAGCAGGGTCTTGTACGCGAGCTCCAGTTCGGTGCGAGCCAGGTTCTGACCGATGCACGAGTGCATACCGATGCCGAATCCCATGTGGTGAACGCCCTTCGGCCGGTCGAGCTTGACCTTCATGGGCTCGGGGAAGACGTCCGGATCGTGGTTGGCGCCGGCGCCCAGGGGAAGGATTCCTTCGCCGGTCTTGATGAGCTGGCCTCCGACTTCGATGTCTGCGGTGGCCATGCGGATCATGACGGCGTCCGTGACCGAGTGGATTCGGAGGAGCTCGTCCACCGCGCGCGGCCACATGTCCGGGTTGGCCAGCATCGTCGACCGGAGGTCGTCGTCAGTAAGCAAAGAAAGGACGCCCATCGAGATCTGATTTGCGGTCGTCTCGTGGCCGGCCACCAGGAGCTGGAGGGTGAGATTGACGATGGTGTCATAGGTGAGTTCGCCGTTGCGGACATGCTCGATGATGAGACGGCCGATCAAGTCGTCCTCGGACGGCGCGTCCACCTTCCTCCTCACAATTCCATGAAGGTAGTCGACGAGGCTGTCCAAGGTGGCCTTGAACTTCTCCGCGGTGGTTTGAGTCGAGAGCATGACCCCGGTCACCTCTTCGAAGAAGTGGTGATCCTCGTAGGGAACCCCGAGAAGGTTGCACGTGACCAGGCTGGGGACCGGAAGGCTGAATGCCTGCTGCAGATCGGCTTTACCACCCAGTTCCAGCATATTGTCGATGGTGAGGTCGACAATCCGCTGAAGCTCACCCCGATTGGAGAAGATCCTGCGCGCCGTGAAGTCGGGCGACATCATCCTGCGCAGCCGACCGTGCTCGGGCTCGTCGAGGTACTCCAGGTTGCCGTCCTGAGTCAGGGCGATGACGCCCTTGCGCTGTTGCGGGAAGCCCGGCGCCAGCTTGTTCGCCGTGGTTCTCTCACCGTCGTGGAGCACCGCCTTGACATCCTGGTACCTCGTGACGGCCCACACCTCGGTCCCGTTGGGGTACTGCACCTTGACGGGCTTGTCGTGCTCGCGCCACTGCGCGTACTCGTCCGGAGCAGAGAACGGGCACTTTCGACGAGCGGGGAACGCAGGGATGGTTGCAGCAGTCATGACTCTACCCAATCTGTAGGGAGGAGGACGGGTGTGTGCATATTATTTTGCATGATATCGAGCCGAGCGTAGGTTGAACAGACCGGTGAGCTCACGCACCGGTGTAGTGACCTTTCCGCTTGTTCTCGAAGGCATCGATGGCTTCGAGCAGATCCTCGCTCTGCATGGTGCCGAGCTCGAGCATCAGGCCGAGATCCAGCACGCCGGTCGATTGCTGAGCCAGTGCAGCATTCAACGTGCGCTTGGTCCCCTGAACGGCCAGGGGTGGGAGTTCCGCCAGCCGGCGAGCCAGATCCCTGGCCAGAGGCAGCACCTCGTCGGGAGTCTCCACCAGGTCCGAGACCATGCCCATGGCATAGCCGTCCTCGGCCAACACCGGATCCCCGAAGAGCAGGTGCCGCTTGGTGCGGATGAGCCCGACACTCGGTGGCCACACCACCGCTCCGCCGTCCCCCGCGACCAGCCCGATCTTGACGTGCGAGTCCATGATGCGGACCCCCTTGCTCGCCACGACGACGTCGCACGAGAGCGCGATGGTGGATCCCAACCCGACCGCATGACCCTGCAGGGCCGCGATCACAGGAACCGGCACCTCGAAGATGGTGCGCAACAGTTGCCTGCCGTCGAGGGAGCCCCTCTCGGCCCCGACCGGATCTCCGTTGCGTCGCTTCATCATCTCGAAGTCGCCACCCGCGGAGAACACCTTGCCCCGTGCGCCGAGTACGACGGCGCGGATCCCCTTGGTGAAACCGAGGTCGGTGAGCGCATCGATCAACTCGGGACGTACATCCTCGTCGATGGCGTTCAGTCGCTCCGGACGCGACAGGATGATCTCGGCAACCCCCGCATCCTCGGCGACCTCGATCGTCTTGTACTTCGTCATACGTCGGCTTGCCTTTCGAAAGCGGCTGGTGCGTCTTCGCATCCGGCCTCGGGCCTCAGATACGAGACCGCCGTTACGGCGATCGTTTAGGCTATTCTGCATACAATCCTTCATCAACGCAATGAGGCCGATCATTATGCAAGAGCTTTCCCTAGCCGCCCTGAGCCTGATCGGATCGCATCCCGTGGACGCCATTCGAGCCGCAGGCAAGGCAGGCTTCCAGTCCGTGGGGCTTCGCTTGGCCGCAATTCCGGGAAGCGGCGTGGACAACGATCTGCTGGGCAATGCGACGGGCATTCGCCAGGTGCGCCGCGCCCTGGACGACGCAGGAGTGCAGCTCTTGGACGCGGAGGTGTTCCGCTTCAGCCCCGCGGACGGAGTACTCACTCCCCGACAAGCCATGCTCGAGACTGCAGCCGAGCTCGGAGCTCGTTCTGTCGGGGTCACCAGCTACGAACCCGACCTCGGCCGCAATGCCGACCTTCTGGCCGAACTGGCAGGAGCCGCCGCCGAGTACGGGCTGTCCTGCGTGCTGGAGTTCATGGGTTTCAGTGGCGTCAAGACCCTCGACGATGCACGAACCGTCGTCGATCGGTCGGAAGCCGAAAATGCTTACATCCTCGTCGACACCCTGCACTTGACCAGGACCGGCGCAACCGTCAGCGACCTGTCCGCACTCCCTCCGCGATACCTCACCGTGGCCCAAATCTGTGACGTGAGTCGTACCGGCGCCGAGAGCGACCCGGTCAAGGCGCGCGCTGAGGCCATATCGGCGCGACTCGACCCGGGCGCGGGCGTACTCCCGCTGGTAGAGACGATTCGGGCACTGCCCGCCGATCTCCCCCTGAGTATCGAGGTGCCGCGCCCCGACGGGCGGACGCCGGACGAGCACGCCGCCGCACTGATGGCAGCGGCCACGACCGTTCTTGCCGCGGTGTGACAGGGGACGTGCCGCTCTTCCAATATGCATGCAATAGGGCATACTCTTGTATGCCGGATCACAAGTTCAGGCGAGAAGGGAACCATCATGGCCAAGGTGTACGTCGATCGAAGGAAGTGCCAGGGCTTGGGCCTGTGCGAGTCGATTGCCCCCCAGGTCTTCGAGGTGACCGAGGACGGGGTACTGAGCCTGCCCACCGAGGGCACGTTCGTCGAGACCGATCGGGAATTGATCATCTCCGCCGTAGAGGGCTGCCCGAATGAGGCATTGAGCATCTCCGAGGAATGAAGGTACTCCTCCCACCGCAATTTTCGACCGACGGGAGGGACCGACCGCTACTGCTTCAGCCCGATATTCGAAAGGAATCCATCCATGACCGACGGCACTGCCCTGGACCACGATCTCGACGCGAGATTGAGCGCGATCATCGAGAATCTCGTTCGCCCTTCGGCCCAGCGCATCGACGAGGCGGGTGAGTATCCGCGCGAGGCGCTCGCTGCTCTCGCGAAGAACGGACTGCTCGGTCTCATGAGCCCCTCCGCAGCGGGGGGCGGTGGCGCTCCCCTGTCCGCGGGAGTCGAGGTGATCGAACGGGTCGCATCGGCGTGCGGCTCGACCGCGATGACTCTCATGATGCACTACGCGGCTTCGGCCGTGATCGACACTCACGGATCTCCCGAACAGCAGGCGCAGGTCGCGACGGGCCGGGGCTTGTGCACCTTGGCCTTCTCCGAGACCGGGTCCCGCAGTCACTTCTGGGCGCCCATGTCGACGGCAACATCCGACGGTGACCGAATTCGCCTCGATGCTCGAAAGAGCTGGGTCACCTCGGCTGGAGAGGCCGACATCTATGTCTGGTCGAGCCGACCCCTCGGAAATGCCACGACCGGGGGGATGACCCTGTGGTCGGTACCCGACGGCATTGCAGGCCTGCGCGTCGACGGCAGCTTCAACGGGCTCGGGCTGTGCGGCAACGCGTCGCGGCCGATGCGGGCCGATGCAGTGCTGGTCCCACGGACTGCCATTCTGGGGGAGGACGGCGACGGGCTGAACATCGCCCTGGGCGTCATCCTTCCCCGATTCCTGCTCCTCAATGCCGCCTTCTCACTCGGCTTGATGGAGGCTCTGCTGGACCAGGCGGCCGCCCACCTGACACACTCGCGGCTCGAGCATCTCGACACCAACCTCGCCTCTCAGGTGCTCCCCCGCAGCGCATTTGCAGATCTGAGGATTCAGGTCGATTCGACCCGCGCGTTCATCAACGACACCCTGAGCGCACTCGAGGGCGACCGCGACGACGCGATTCTGCGTGTCCTCCAGGTGAAACTCGTCGCAGCGGAGGCCGCGTCCGCAGTCAGCGACGGCGTGATGAAACTGTGCGGCGGGACGGCCTTCCGGAAGGAACTCGGCATCGAACGCCAATTCCGGGACTCGCTTGCTGCTCGAGTGATGGCACCGACATCGGAGGCGCTCCGCGACTTCGTCGGCCGCCTGTCGCTGGGGCTTCCCTTGTTCGACGAGGAGCCCGCCTGATGTCGCGCCCGCTGTTGATGGGGGCGGTCGCGTACGACCCCAAAGTGGTGACAATATGGGACGGCTTTCGCGCGTGGTTCCGAGATCACGGACTCGATTTCGACTACGTCCTCTACTCGAATTACGAGCGGCAGGTCGTCGATCTCGTCGAAGGCCGGATCGACGCAGCGTGGAACTCGCCCCTCGCCTGGGTCCGAACGGTGCGGATGGCCGCTCGCGCGGGTCGTGTCGTCCGGCCCGCTGTGATGCGGGACTCGGACCAGGATCTGACATCCGTAATTGTCGTGCGGGCGGATTCGCAGATCCGAGACGTGACGGAATTGTCGGGAAGGGCCGTAGGGGTGGGAGCCGTGGACTCGCCCCAGGCAACACTCATCCCTTTGGCGCACCTGCGGTCGGCAGGGCTCGTGCCGGGACAAAACTTGGAAGTACGCCGATTCGACGTCGGGGTCGGTCTTCACGGCGACCACATCGGTGGAGAGCGGGACGCCGCCCGGGCACTCCTTCGTGGCGAAGTCGACGCCTGCTGCATGATCGACTCGAACCACATGCTCTTCGGTCGAGAAGGTACGTTCCCTGTGGGGGCAGTCCGAATCGTGGCGCAGACCGGCACGTACGACCACTGCAACATGACGGTCGCCGATTCGATTCCGAAGAAGACCGCGGACCGTTTCACCGAACTGCTCCTGTCGATGTCGTATGCCGATCCGGAAGTGCGCTCTCTCCTGGAACTGGAGGGCCTGAAGGAGTGGAGGGTCGGGAGGACCCAGGCGTACGCATCCCTCGAGCGCGCTGTGGACGAGGCCGGATTTCTCGATGCGGACGGCAATCTGACGGACCAGGACTACCGACCATGATTCGCTTGGACCTCGAGGGTCTGAGCTTCGACCAGGGTGCTCATCTCCTGGTCCGCCATTTTCTCGAAAAGGTTCCTGTGGGCGGCAGAGCGACGGTCGTCGGCACGGCTCCCGCACTGGGCGTCGACCTCCGCTCCTGGTGCCGCGCGGAGGGACACAGATTCGAACCAACCGAGCAGTCGGGCGCATACGAGGTGGTGCGAGGGGGAGCTCAGCTCGCACGGTGGCTGAATGCCGAACGGGCCGGCTCCTCCAGTGCATCCGCACTCGTTCGACGACCGGATCCCACTTGGGGTCTGGCTGCCAGAGGGGCGCTGGTCGAACCTGGAGGGCCGGCCGTATCGTTCGATCTCGACGATCGAGACGTGGTGTGGGCGGACCTCGCACCACGGCTCTATGCTCATGCGGCGGCAGCCCAGTGGGATCCCGCATCTGCAGTAGATTGGGCGTCGGAGATCGACGTTCCCGGCGACATCGAGCGGGCGGTCGTGCAGATCATGACCTACCTGATCGAAAACGAGCAGGCGGCACTCGTCATTCCGGCGCGGCTCCTTGCACGGGTCCATCCCTACTTCTACGAGGTCCAGCAGCTACTTGCGGTGCAGGCCGCCGACGAGGCCCGGCACATGGAAGTGTTCCGACGCCGCGCGGTGTTGAGCGGTGGGGAGCTCGGCACATCGTCGGTCGGGGGTCGAGAGTCGTTGGCCAGCCTTCTCGACGAGCCGGATTTCTCCTTGGCTTCTTTCCTGCTGTCGGTTCTGGGGGAAGGTACTTTCCTCTCGCTGTTGTCGTTCCTCGACAAGTATGCTCCGGACCCGATCACCAGAGCAGTCACACGCTTGGCCCGCGTCGACGAGGCACGGCACGTCGCGTTCGGTGTCGCGCACCTCGAGCATCAAGCGAGTCACGACCCGTCGCTGCGCGGGCGCCTCCGGGGGGCAGTCGAGCGTCGTCACGACGTTCTTGCCACGACGGTGGCGCTCAACTCCGACGTGTTCGACTCCCTGGTGCTGCTCGCGGCCGGAGAGTGGACTCCGGCCGCAATCGCTCGCGGCCACCGTGCCGTCGCGGACCTCAACAAGACGATGGATGAAGGCCGTCAGAGACGCCTTCTCCGCCTTGGGTTCTCCGGGGCCGAGGCGGTCGAACTTTCAGCACTTCACACCCGCAACTTCATGTGACGACCAGCGGGCTGCATCCGACACCATTCGAACCCTTCTCGGGTGCGTCCGGCCTGAGGTGACATCGGTGTGATTGGGCTACAACGAGATCTGTCACCAAGGGGGCAGGACGGATCGGTTCGACGCGGTGGCCGGAACGACGACGTCCGTCCTCGGACGCCGCCGTTCCGGCGCGGGAATGAGTCCCTTCGGATCCAGCGTGGCTACCGGATGACCGGTTTGGTCAGGCCCCTGCGGGGATCACGTCGTGCAGTGACGGCTCGCCGACCATTGCCAGTTCGGCATCGATGCGGAAACCCGTGACCGGACAGATGGCCTCACGGAACTCCCAGCGATCCGCGATCTCGTGGTTGGCGACCTCGAATTCGGCCGCGATCTTGCGGACAGGCACCACCCGGGTCACGGCGCGATCCTTGTAATTTTCGTACTGGTCTCCGAGATCGGCACCGTTGCACCACCAGCGACCATTCACGATGTAGAGGAGTTCACCGATACGGCGCGCCCCTGCAGGCGGCTCGACGCACTCACCGGCCTCGACCCCACCGAGGCGTTCGCGTCGGACAGCGGCACGTGCCCTCGCAGTGGCCTCCGAATCCACCACGCCGTCGGCGAAGACCACGCCGTAAACTGCGGCCGCGGCTTCCTCGGTGATCAGTCTCGCGTCGAGGTCCTTCTGCACATCCTGCGGATCCCTCAGGAGGGGGTCGCCGTAGCCTGCCGCACCCGGCGAGACCCACTCGATGACGTCACCGTTGGCGAGTGTCTCCGGACCGCCCTTGAATTCGAGCTCGACCTCGTCCCCGTGGATGTCTTCGATGGACACCGGAAGCGCACCCGACGCCAGTTGTTCCAGCGCATCGTTGTTGCGCTTGAAGCGACACGTGGCCAGCGAGCCGGGATTTCCTCCGAACAACCCGGCCGCGCGAGGGACGTTCTCGTTCTGGTGGACGACCAATGCTCCCCCGGCGATCCCGTGGGCCATCAACGTCTCTCGCATACCCACGCCCGCACGACAGCGGCCGGCACCGTCGCCCGCTACGGGAAGCAGCACCCGGCTCAGCACCAGGAAGGGGGTCTGCGCCTCCATCTCCTCGGAGTTGTAGGCGATCGAATCCGGAATCCACCACTGGCCACCGACGTCGACCCCGTCACGGGACGCACGTCCAGCCAGGGAGCCCATCAGTCCGTTGCTGTCCATGAGCATGAAGGGCTTGCCGTCGTCCCGCACTCCTCCAGCCAGGACGGATGACAGGTTGGGTGTCGGCGCCCCGAGAATCAGGTCCCGAGTCTCGTCGTCTCCCGCGGCAAGCATCATGCAGACCGGCGTCGCCGCCACGTTGAGCACGTGCATCTGGGTGAAGACCGCCGAGGCGCTCACGGCCGCGGGATGGTCTGCGCAGGAGACGGTTCCCGGAGTGGGCCGGAACTCGATCCGCCGATAGGCCCCGCCGAACGCGCCGGCCATCTCCGGCAACATCTGTGACGTGAAGGAGGCGAGGACGCACCCGCTCATCCCGGCATACGTCACATTGATGGCACCCACCTGGGGATCGCTGCCTTCGTTGTCGACGATGAGCCGGTCGCCTTGCTTGGTCACATTGATCTGGTAGCGGTAGAACTCGTGGTCACCGGGGACCGATCCCTCCATGGAGGCCCGGTAGGACCAGCGACCGTCGGGGATCCTGGCGAGGCGCTCGACGAAGAGTTCCTCGCCGGCGTCCAGCACTCGATTCATGATGCCCTTGACGACAGCTGCACCGTACCGTTCCACGAGCGCGACGATCTTCTTTCGCGTGGTCTCCAGCGAACCGTAGGCCGCGCGCAGATCCATACGAGTCACGTCCGGGAATCGGCTCTGGCGTACGAACAGATCCTCGACGTCGGTCCGGACGCGGCCCCTCTCGACGAGACTGATCGGAGTCCAGATCGCCGACTCCTGCCAGCAGTCCTCCGCCGACACGCACAGGCTGCCCGGCACCGTGCCGCCCAGGTCCTGGAAATGCATGGAGTTGGCGATCCAGCAGAACAGCTCGCCGTCGACGAAAATCGGTGCTACGAGCGAGGTGTCGCACTGGTGGGCGCACCCGATGTACGGGTCGTTGCACAGCAACATGTCACCGTCGGCGAGCGTCTCGGCCTGATGGTGCTCGAGAATGTACTTGACGATCAGCGAATGGAAGTTCGAGTAGTACTGGACTCCCGAGCCGAGATATACGAGTTCACCGACCTCCGTGAGAATCGAGGACTGGAAATCACGGGACAGCATGACGACCGGAGAGACGGCCAGGCGCTGAATGAGATCCGCGTGCTCGAGGTTGATGTTCATCAGCGCGTAGCGGACGACCTCGGCTGTTACCGGGTCGACGTCCGTTTGCGCCGATGTGTGGAGCGTGATTGCCGGATGAATCACAGGTGGGTTGGAGGGGATGTAGCCTCGCTGACGACCGTCCCACGGGACGGTGCCCTGGGGAGTCTCGACGGTGTTGGCGGTCATGCCGACAGTTCCTTTCTCCGGGTGAGCACACAGTTTCCGGCGCGGTCCGTCTCGAGGAACTGTCCGGGGGGAACGGAAATCGTTGTGTGGGGCAGTTGCACCACGGCCGGCCCGTGAACGGCCAGGCCGTGCGCGGGCGGGGCGTCGTAGACGTCCGTCGTGACCCACCTGCCCTCATCCGGCCAGAAGATCTCCCGCGTGCCGGCGGACACCGCCGCACCGCCACCGGCCTCGTAGGGCTCGGATTCGAGGGCACCGGCGTGCCGTACAGCGGTGGCGATCACGCGGACGGAGAAGATCTCGACCTGTTGGAAGCCGGACACGGCCGTGGCTCCGTAGAGCCGTGCGTACTCTGCCGCGAACGCGCTCTCCAATGAACTTCGACTCTCCTCGCTCACCCCCCCTTCCGGCAGCGGCAGGGGCAGTTCCTGCATGTACTGCTCTGCGTAGCGGGCGAGCGCGGTCCGCTCGAGACGGATGTCCTCCGGGGCGAAGCCCCCCTCGGTCATCGTGGTGACGGCACGGTTCTCGAGTCGAGTACAGACATCTTGAAGCGCACGGACGTCGAAAGGCGCCTTGATCGAGCACTCCTCCTCGAAGATCTGCTTCGCGTCGGTGACCGCGATGCCGTACGCCGAAAGAGTCGAGGCCCCGTTACCAAGGGGTATGAGCACTCCCCGGGCACCGAGCTCGTGCGCGAAGGCGAAGGCGTGCACAGGTCCTGCACCACCGAAGGCGTAGACCATGAAGTCGCGCGGGTCCAGGCCTTGTTCCAAGGTTCGCTGGCGAATCAGCGTCGCGGCGGCGAAGCTGTTGACCTTGAGGATGCCTGCAGCGGTCTCCTCCAGGCTCATTCCCAGCTCGTCGGCCAAGCGCTGGACGGCCGCTTCGGCAGCCGTGCGATCCAGCTTCATCTGACCACCCAGGAATTGGTCCGGATCGATCAGTCCGAGAACGACATCGGCGTCTGTCACCGTCGGAAGCGTGCCGGCTCCGTAGCAGGCCGGTCCCGGATACGATCCCGCAGATTCGGGACCGACCCTGATGCCGCGGCTGATGTGATCGACCTGGGCGATGGAGCCGCCGCCACAGGCGATCGAGCGAACGTCGAGCTGTGGAACCCGATAGGTGTACTGCTCGATCACTTGTTCGCCGACGAGGAGCGGGCTGCCCTCGATGATGAGGCCGACCTCGAACGAGGTCCCCCCCATATCCGTGGCGATGACGTTGCGATGCCCCAGGCGCGCAGCGATGGAGGCAGTGCCTGTAAGACCGCCGACGGGCCCCGATCCGATCGTCTTGACCGGCGCCCCGACGGCTGACGCCAGTGGGGCCACCCCACCGTTCGATTGCATGATGAAAGCGGGGGCGTCCAAGCCGCGGCTCTGCAACTCCGACTCGAGCTTCTTCAGGTAACGGCTGGATCGGGGGCCGACGTAGGAATTGATGACGGTTGCCACGGTCCGTTCGTACTCGCCGATCCGGGGAGCGATCTCAGAGGAGATGCTGACGTAGATGTCCGGACGGATTTCGTGGATCAGTTCCCGGATCCGCTGCTCGTGCGTCGGGTTTCGGAAGGACCACATCAACGCGACGGCCACTGCTTCGATGTCCTGGTCCAGCAGCAAGCGCAACGCATTCCGGGCCTGTTGCTCGTCGAGGGGTACCAGCACCGAGCCGTCCTTGGTGACGCGCTCGACCACCTCGACGACGTGCTCGCGTGGAACCAGAGGATCCGGCTTGTCGGTGTCGCGCACACTGAGCAACTTGTCCTTGGGAATGCCCGCGGTCCGACCTCGCCCGCGCATCATCAGAAGGGCATCTCCATGTCCGGCGGTGGCCACGAGCCCGACTCGGGCACCGAGCCGCTCCACTACCAGGTTCGTTCCGATGGTGGTGCCGTGGCCGAAGGCCTCGGTATCCGCGAGAAACTCCTCGACTTCCCGTCCCGCGGCCTCGGCCAGCTTCTGCACTCCCGCTATCACCCCCTCGTCGGGGGAGCTTGCGTGCGTGGAGGGCACCTTGCTTTGGATGATGTTGCCCTGCGTGTCGACTGCCACACAATCGGTAAAGGTACCGCCGATGTCAACCCCAATTGCATACGCCATTCGCATACTGTAATGCATGCAAAACGGCCTGACAAGAGCGATCGGTGCTGCCTGCAGCGGATCTTCCTACTTCCAGCCGATCCATTCGGACAGCCCCCGCCCCATGATCCATTCCAGACTCTCCGCGTCCAAGAAGTCCAATTCCTCGGTGAAAAGGCGCCGCGCCTCGCCGTAGGAACAGGGCAACCGCGTGACGTCGCTACCCCAGAAGACCCGCCGCGGGCCGAAGGCGTCGACCACTCTCTCGATGTGGTCGTGCAGGGTCCGAAACGGATAGGGCTCGGTGATATAGGCGGGCAGACTGCTTGCCTTCACCGCAATATTCGGGAGATGGGCCAGGCGAATCAGGCGCTCGATCGAGGGACCGAGGTCGTCGGTGAGGCCGGTGGCGAACCCAAGATGGTCCACCACGATGCGCAGGTCGGGATAACGCGCCGCGATGCGTCCGATCTGGGGAATACTGAAGGGAGAGAACACCATTATCGGTATGCCCGCCACCTCCGCGACAGACCAGAGCCAGTCTGCCGTCCCGTCCTCGAGCCAGGAGGCGGGAGGGTTCTTGCTGAAGGTGACCCGGATTCCGAGCATCCCCGGCTGCTCCAGCCATCGAGGTACAAGACCTCGGCTCGCTCGGTCCGCGACGTCGAGCCGGCCCATCACACGAAAGGCGCCGGGATGATCGGCTGCCGCCTGAAGACAGTAGTCGTTCCGGTCCCCTTCGGAGAGAGGTGGTACGAGTATCGCGCGGTCCACCCCCGCGACGGCCATATCGGCCCGCAGTTCATCGATCGTGTAATGGGGTCGATGAGCATACTGGCGCCGTTCGTCCGGCCACGGACGGTCGGGCGTTTCGGCGGGCCATACGTGAACTTGGGCGTCGGTGACGATCATGCATCCGCCTCGCTCTAGAAAATATGCGTTTCTGTATGCCATTATGGCTCATCGGCGCTTCTTCGGCGACTGTCACGCGAGGACGTGATCCCATCCACAGCCAGCGCCCCGGCAAGGAGAACCCATGACCGAGAGCGACCCGCTCCGCAATCTCATCATCATCGGATCCGGTCCGGCCGGCTACACGGCAGCCGTCTATGCCGCCCGTGCGAACCTTCGTCCCCTCCTGTTCGAGGGCTCCATCAGCGCGGGGGGCGCGCTCATGAACACCACCGAGGTGGAGAACTTCCCCGGCTTCGAAGAGGGCATCACGGGTCCGGAGCTCATGGCGGAGATGCGGGCTCAAGCCCTCCGGTTCGACGCCGAGATCATCAGCGACGATGTGGTATCGGTCGACCTGATCGGCGACATCAAACGGGTAACCGACAGCGCGGGCAATACGTACGCCTCGCGCGCGGTCATCCTTGCGATGGGTTCTGCCTACCGGGAACTCGGGCTGCCCGACGAGAAGCGGCTCTCCGGGCATGGCGTCTCCTGGTGTGCGACGTGCGACGGCTTCTTCTTCAAGGACCAGGACATCGCCGTCATCGGGGGAGGTGACTCGGCCATCGAGGAGGCGACATTCCTCACCAGGTTCGCACGCTCGGTGACGATCGTGCACCGCCGCGACGAGTTGCGCGCCTCCAAGATCATGGCCGACCGCGCCTTCGCCGATGACAAGATCTCCTTCGCGTGGAACAGCACTGTCGAGGCCCTTCACGGCGACGACCGGCTCACCGGCATCACACTGCGTGACAATTCGACGGGGACGACCCGAGAACTGGCAGTCTCCGGGATGTTCGTTGCTGTCGGGCACGACCCCCGCAACGAACTCGTCAAGGGTGTCGTCGACCTCGACGACCAGGGATACGTCCTCGTGGAGGGACGGTCTACGCACACCAGCGTGGACGGCGTCTTCGCCTGCGGGGATCTCGTGGACCACACCTATCGGCAGGCCATCACTGCCGCCGGCTCCGGCTGCTCGGCCGCCCTCGATGCCGAACGCTTCCTGGCGGGGGCCGGACATCTCTGAACTGCCGGCATCCCACCGTGAGCACGCTCTCAACCGCCGGGAAACGAGGAAGGACAATCAATGGGACTAGTTATGGAGACCACCGACGCGACGTTCGACGCCGACGTTCTAGGGTCCGACAAGCCCGTCGTCGTCGACTTCTGGGCGCCGTGGTGCGGTCCCTGCAGGGGGCTCGCACGGGTTCTCGACGAGGTTGCCGCCGAAGTGGGTGACAGTGTTCGAGTCGTCAAACTCAACATCGAGGAACAGTCTGCGACTGCCGCCGCCAAGGGCATCATCAGCGTTCCGACACTGCACATCTACCGCGGCGGCGAGCTGGTCTCCTCGATGATCGGGGCCAAGCCCAAGACCGAGATCCTGGCCGCACTCGAGGCCGCCGTCTCGAGGTGAAGGCAATCTGAGCGGGCCCTCGCTGCTCCGCATGCACCGGGCGTCGACCTGTAGGGCACCGGGTGACAGCTCCCATACGAAGGCAAAAATGTATACACTCTCTGTATATTGCGGCGACGGACGTTCACGGCCGGTGGAACTGCCGATATGCAGCCCCCGCGCCTCGAGAGACTCGTGAGGATCGAAGCATGAATGACAGTCCAGCCCCCATGCAACGCGTGCCGCTGAGTGCCGATGCGCTGGAGCGCATGTACAACCTCATGCTCAGCACCACCATGGCCGATCAGCGGGCCTCTGCCGAATCCAAAGCGGGGCGACTCCGCGCGGCCTTCTACCCCGTCCGTGGAATGGAGGCCGTCTGCGCCGCTCTCGGAGCGACGATGCGACGCGACGACAAGATGATTTCCACTTACCGCAATCTCGGCGACGCCATGGCCAAGGGAATGTCGCTGCAATCGATCGTTGCCGAACTGTACGGCAAGGAGGAGGGCTGCTCCCGGGGGCGAGGTGGCCCCATGCATCTGCAGGATCAAGAGGTCAACTTCACCGCGACCACCGGCATCGTCGGCTCCGGCATGCAAATCGCGGCAGGCCTGGGCATGGCCGAACAGATGGACAGGTCCGGCAACGCCGTCGTCGTCACCTTCGGTGACGGGGCGACGTCGATCGGCGCCTACCACGAGGGCATGAACTTCGTCGCCCTGTGGAAGCTGCCCGTCGTGATCGTGTGCCAGAACAATCAGTGGGGCGAGCATACGGCAATTGCCGACTACGCGCCCAACACCGACCTCGCCAAGCGTGCTGCCGCTTACGGCATGGCGGCCGAGCGTGTGGACGGATTCGATCCCATGGCATGTGTAGACGCACTCGATGCCGCACTGACACGGGCTCGTGCGAACAGGGGTCCGACATTCCTGGAGTTCGTGCACTACCGGCTCACCGGGCACACGGGAACCGCGGACTACAGCTACGTGCCCAAGGAGGAACTGGCGGCGGCGATGAAGCGCGATCCCGCCCCGACCTTCCGCAGATGGCTCCTGGAGAACGGGTACATGTCCGAGCAGCAGATTTGCGGCATCGAGGCCGACGCGGCAACCACGGTCGACGACGCCTTCCGGTACGCGGCGGCCGGCACCGATCCCGACCAGGCGGACATCTACGAGGGTGTCTTCGCCGACGAAACCTTCGCGAGGAGCGCCAGCGGTGAGTAACACCAGCATCCAACAGATGACCATCGCCCAGGCGATCAACTCCGGCTACCACTGCGCCATGGAGGCCGACGAGAAGATCGTCATTCTCGGCGAGGACGTGGCCGATCCGATCGGGGGAGTCTTCAAGACCACCAAGGACCTGTCCACGCGGTTCGGCACCGAGCGGGTTCGAGCCACGCCGATCGCGGAGGGCGCTATCGCCGGGGCGGCGGTGGGTCTGGCACTCGGCGGCTACCGCGGCGTGGTCGAAGTCATGTTCTTCGACTTCTCGACGCACGTTCTGGATCAGATCCTCAACCATGCCGCCAAGTTCCGTTACATGACCGGCGGCGCCACACCGACGCCGGTCATGGTCACGAGTGTGATCGGAAGCAGCCACTTCGGCGCACAGCACGCTCAGTCGGTGGAGACCTGGTTCATGCACACCCCCGGAATCAATGTCTGTTTCCCCTCCACTCCACGCGATGCCAAGGGACTGCTCATGTCCTGCCTGGAGTCACCCGATCCGACCCTCCTCATCCAACACACCGGCCTCCTCTACTCCGTCAAGGAGGAGGTGCCGACGGGCCCCTACCGCGTTCCCCTCGGCAAGGCCAAAACCGTGCGGGCCGGTAACGACGTCACGATCGTCGCATACGGCACCACCGTGGCCATGGCGATCGAGGCGGCCGACATGCTGGCCCGGGACGGCATCGACGCGGAGATCATCGACCTCCGCTCGCTGGTGCCATTGGATTTCGAAACCGTGCTCGACTCGGTCGAGCGCACTCGCCGATGCGTCGTGACACATGAGGCAACCCAGTTCGCCGGACCAGGTGCGGAGATCAGCGCCCGTATCACCGAGGACCTGTTCAACGAGTTGCTGGGACCGGTTCTGCGTGTCGGTGGTCTGTTCACGCCGGTGCCATTCGCCAAGACTCTCAATCGCCTGCCGACCACCGAGCGCATCGTGGCAGAGACCAGAAAGCTGTTCTGAACCATGACGGAAGACAGGCACCCGGCCCCGACGGTGCATCCGGACGCCGCGTCGAGCTGGTCACTGCTCACCGATCGCATTGCGAGAGAGTCCGATCCGATACTCCGCCGCAATCTCGACGTGGTTGCGCGGCACGTCGTGGCGGAAGTCGCCGGTGACCTCGAGGCGCTGAAGGCGACGCTCGTAGCCGACCCTCGGTACTCGTTCTGGGGTGGGGAGTCACCGACGCGGCTCAGGTCGATGGTGGAGGTCGAGGCGTTCTACGAGAACAACATGCGGGTCGGCAAGAACCGCCTGTCCTTCGATATCACCCGCGTCCTCGTCGACGAGTCCACCGTGATCACCGAAGGCGTCTTCCGCCACGTCGTCAAGGGTGCCTTTCTGCCCGACAGAAGGCTGCCGGACGGCGGGCCGCTCGACCCCGATCTCAGCTATCTCACGGCCTACCAGGCTCTGGTCGTCTGGCCGATCACATCGGACGGACTCATTGCGGGCGAAGAAATCTATCTCGGTGAGCCTCATCAGGTCCAACGCGCAGTGGCACCGGGTGAACTACCGCACCTCGGCAGCGCACGCTGATCCGATCTTCCCCTCGATCGGGGGGATGCCGATACGGCCGGCCGCGGGGGCAACCACACAATGGTCTGCCCCCGCGTTCGTTACCGCGACGGCCGCAGCAGTGACGTCATTTGCCGTGCTTACGCCGAAGCGACCACATCTGGGGTGCCTTCTCCAGTTCGACAGCGACATCCCAGGGCATTCCGCCTGGAGCCGTCTCCCGGCGAAAGCTCATGACAAGTCGGCGAGCGAGATCCGGATCGGCCGCGACTCGCCGGGCAAGGGAAGCGGCGTAGTCCTCGGTCTCGGGGTCGTCCACCGCAGCCCAGGCCAGGCCGAGGTCGACGGCTCGCTCACCGGTGACACCCTCACCGAAAACGCCTAGGGCGGCGGCGGCTTCACGACCTATCGATCGATTCAGAAGGGTGAAATGTCCCCCACCGGGATGGATACCGATCTGAGCGAAGCCGGGGATCAGCCTCGCCGTCGCCGACACGATGCGCAGGTCTGCGGCCAGCGCGAGGTTGAGGCCTGCTCCGACCGCTGCGCCACGGACGGCGGCGACCGTGGGGATCCCGACTGTGCCGATGGCAGTGAATGCCCGGTAGACGGTTTCCAAGTCCCGATATGCCGCGTCCTCAGTCGGATCGTGCCCCACATCGGCGAGAACTTCGCGAACTGCTCCAGCGCAGAAGTGGGCTCCACCGGTGACCACGAGTGCACCGACGGACGAATCGGCCTCGGCGGTCAGGGCAGCGTCGGTGAGATCCCGCGCCATCTGCACGGACAGGGCATTACGGCGCTCCGGAGCACCGAGGCGGATCGTGGCGACACCGTCGCTCATGGCATACGAGATCTCGGACAACGGTAGATGCTCCTCGGTCAGGCGGTCGGGTGATCGGATCGGGACGTGATGAGAGGCCACAATCCGTCCCGTCCCGCTTCCGTGCTCAGATCGGTCAGCATCGTGTCCCACTCGTGAACAGAGCCGAAATCACTACGGTGGACCAGTATCGACCTGGTCAACATCGGAAGCTCGTGTTCGAGCGTGGTACCGAGCGCGCCGAGCACCTGATGGGCATTGCGGACGACAACCGAGGAGGCGTGACCGACACAGGATTTCGCGACCCCGATCGTGAACGGCGTCCCCGGGTCGTTCCACCCGGTGGTGACCACTCGGGCGACGGCCGCATCGGTCGCCGCCCGGGCAAGTGCCGCCTCCGCGGCCAAATCGGCGACCAGCGATTGGACAGCCTGGAACTTGCCGATCGGCCGACCGAACTGCACGCGCTCGTCGACGTAGGCGAGCACGATCTCCACCACTCGGGCGATACCACCTGCTGCCTGGGCACATCGGGCAAGTGCACCGCGCAGGCGGTACAAGGCCGCCGTGTCGTCACTCACGTCGGCTCCATCCTCGAGATCACAGATGTCGAACCGCACCGAGTCGCACGGCTCCCCGGCAAGGTTGCGAGCATGGGTGACGGAGAGGCTTGCCGCCGGCACATCGGCCACTCGCCACCCCCGGTCCGACTTCCACAATGCCACGATCGAGGTGGCGCTTCGTGCCCAGGGCACCGTCCGAGCGAGACCGCCGTCATCGGGCTGACACACGGTGCGGAGGCCGCCGCCCTCGGACAGATCCGCAACCTCGAGCAGCCAGCCGCCCAAGAGATCGTGCTCTGCAAGGGGTACCGGTGCGGCCGCGCCGGCCGCCGCCCCGAGCAGTACGGACGCCTCCACCCAGGAGGCACCGCTCCCGCCCCTGGATTCGTCCCCTGTGAGCCGGGTCAGACCGAGATCGTCCAGGCGCTGCCACAGAACGGCGTCGAAATTGACGGCTGCGGTAGGTTCCCCGCGCTTCGACCGGTAGTCGGCGAAAAGGCTTTCGAGCATCGCGACGAGGTCGGTGTCCGCACGCGGAGACGCGGCGAGTTCGATCGTCGAATCATGCACGGTCATCAGCGAATCCCCAATCCGCGGGCAATCAGGCCGCGAAGAATTTCGTTGGTACCACCTCGTAGCGTGAAGCCCGGGCGCTGCAGGATCGATGCCCTCAACAGGGCCTCCACTTCGGGATGGTCCGGTATTCCCGAGGCGGTGATGCGGTCGACATAGTCGGCGATGTCCCCCTCCTCGGTTGTACCGAGCAGTTTGACGACCGCAGCCGCGGTGTCGGCATCAGGATCATGGGATTGCAGCGCCGTCGAGACAGCGAAGGACATCTGGCGCAGAGCGGCCACCCTCGCAACGTGCTTGCCCAGATTCGGGTCACGAGGTAACCCGCCCTCGGCCATTGCACCGGCGGACGCGGCGAGCAGCGCATAGGTCGAGAGGATCCGTTCCGGTCCACTGCGCTCGAAACCGAGTTCGGACGTGACCTGTCGCCAACCGTCACCGACCTTGCCCAGGACCCGGTCGTCCGGGACGAAGACTTCGTCGAGATGAACCTCGTTGAAGTGGTGTTCGCCGCCCATGGACAGAATCGGGCGGATGGTGACACCGGGTGCATGGAGATCGACGATGAACTGACTGAGCCCGGCATGCCGGTGCGCCGGGTCGAAAGGCTCCGATCTGGCAAGCGCGAAGAAGGCGTCGGATTCATGCGCGCCCGACGTCCACACCTTGGTCCCGCTCAGGCTCCAACCACCGTCGATGCGAACGGCCCGCATCCGCACACTCGCAAGATCGGATCCTGAATCCGGCTCCGACATGCCGATGGCCCATACCATTTCGCCGCGGCTGATCCGAGGCAGGAACTCGTTCTTCTGCTCTTCGGTGCCGTATCGCAGAAGCGACGGCCCGATCTGACGTTCGGCCACCCAGTGCGCCCCGACCGGCGCTCCGACGACGAGCAATTCCTCGGTAACGACGAATCGC
This sequence comes from Rhodococcus sp. 2H158, assembly GCF_053764755.1. Taxonomy (NCBI): domain Bacteria; kingdom Bacillati; phylum Actinomycetota; class Actinomycetes; order Mycobacteriales; family Nocardiaceae; genus Rhodococcus; species Rhodococcus sp. 2H158. Next base: position 17,533 of record NZ_JBSNCE010000034.1, on the reverse strand, counting down.
TCCAGAAAAGTTCGCCCTTGGCCCCCATACTCTTTCGGGATAACCATGCCGAGCCACCCCCGACGACCGAGTTCACGGGTGAACTCGCGGTCCCATCGGGTCAACCAGGTATCCACATGCGGAACAAACCTGCCCTGTTCGATCTGTTCTCGCAGAAATCGACGTACCTCGCCCCTGAGGGTGGCCAGCTCACGATTTTCCACGGCAACAGGCGGCACCAGCACTCGAGACACCCAAACACCTCCTCATTGCATACAATTTGTCACATCTTCGGCTGCCGCCCGAGGAGGTGGCCCGCCACCCGGCGGCTGGTCCATTCACACTCCGGACGAGGCCCGCCGGCGCTCTGCCATGAAGTCGAGCCCCTCCTGCCACGAGACACCGTTGTTGATCATCATGCGGCACTTCATGATCACCGAAGGTGAATTGACAGCCAGAGCACCCACCAGCCGATCGTTCAGTCGATAGAGAGTCACCCACTTGTCGGAGTCCACCGAGCCCGAGACCACCTGGGTCTCCTCGGCGGTGGGAAGACCGACGAACTGCAGCGACATTCCGTACCAGTGCGTCCAGTAGTACGGCACAGTCGCATATGCGGTGGGCTCGCCCAGTCCAAGTGCATTGCGCGCGGCCATACGGCCCTGCTCGGCGGCGCTGGTCCAGTTCTCGAGGCGCATCGACTGGCCGAAAGTTCGGTTGTGCCAGCTTACGATGTCGCCGGCACCGTACACACCCTCTGCCGAGGTGGCCAGGGTGGCGTCACATGTCAGGCCCCGTTCGACGGCGATGCCCGAACTCTCGAGCCACGCCGTCGCAGGATCCGCACCGATGCCGACGACGACGAGGTCCGCCGGAAGTCTTGTGCCGTCCCCGAGTCGGACCGCCTCGACCCGACGTGTCCCCTCGATCTCCTGGACGTGCGCCCCACAGATCAGCCGAACTCCGTTGCGAACGTGCAGGGCCGAGCATGCCTCCCCCATCTCGTCACCGAGCGCGCGGACGAGCGGTACGGGTGCTGCCTCGACGATGGTGACGTCGAGGCCGCGTCGGCGAGCGGCCGAGGCAATCTCTGCTCCGATGAAACCCGCGCCTACCACCACGACGTGCACAGCGCTTGCGAGTGCCGCACGGACGGCACGGGCATCGTCGACCGTGCGGAGGGTGTGGACTCCGTCGAGGTGATCGTTGTCGCTCAGAGTGCGGACCCTGGAACCGGTTGCCACGACCAAAGCGTCATAACCTATCTCGCCCGTGTCCAGTTGAACGCGCTTTTCGCGGATGTCCAGCCCTCGTGCCCATGTGCCGAGCCGAAGATCGACACCCAAATCGTCGCGCAGGTAGCTCCGAGACCGGAACGTGGTATCGAGCTCGTCGTCTTCGTAGAGGAATTGCTTACTCAGCGGTGGCCGGTCGTACGGAAGGTGCTCCTCTCCCCCGATGAGCGTGATCCGGCCGTCGAAGCCATCCTTTCGTGCTGCTTCGACGGCACGCAATCCCGCCAGCGATGCACCGACCACGACGAAGTTCTTCATGACAGTTTTTCCTCATGTTTTCGTGAAGGAGCCGTTCGCAATCAGTTTCGGCAGAACACGGTCCTCGAAAAGGCGCAGACTCTCCCAGGACTCGTCGGGATCCAGCCCCCCGAACAGCGGGTGAAAACGCAATTCGTCGTGTTCACCGAACCCCTCGAGCCGACTCAGGCACTCTTCGGGAGTGATGATCCAGATGTCTGGATCCTGCCTCACCTGATCCAGCGAAGTCATCGGTCTGTAGTTGCCGTTCGCCGCATCGGACCTCGACATCGCCCACCGAGCATACATATTCGAGGTGTGCATCACGTGAGGACCGACGACGGCAAGGGCCCTCTCCGGATCCTCGGCCAGATGCACGAATGTCGGGGTATGGTTCCGGAACGGTGCCGGTGCAGGTTTGCCCGCCTTGGCAAGTTCTTCCTCATAGAGTTCGTAGAGCTCTCTCGATGTGGGGACGTACGGCAGTCCCAACCGGGCGGCCCTACGTGCAGACGGCGGAGCACTACCGCCGATGCTGATCGTGGGGCCGTCGCCGAGCGGTGCCGGCGAGACGACAACGGTCCGGCCTTCGTACTCGAACGGCACGCCCCGCAATGCCGTGCGCAGAACGTCGATCTTCGTCTCGAAGGTTCGTGCTCGCGTTGCGAAGTCGACTCCGAACATCTCGAATTCCCGTTCGAGGTATCCGATGCCGGCGACGACGTTGAGCCGCCCACCGCCACTGAGGATGTCGATCACGGCAAGATCCTCGGCAAGGCGAAGCGGATCGTGCAGCGTCACCAGCAGCGCGGAAGGTTGCAGCCCGATCCGCTTGGTTCGGGCCGCCACCGCACTGCAGAAGACGAGGGAGGATGGGAGATAGCCATCCTCGGTTCCGTGATGCTCGGCGACGTGCACAGCGTCGAAGCCCAGCGAATCTGCCCATGCACACTGCTCGAGGGCAGCCGAGTACAGATCTGCGATCGGTGCGCCGAAGTCCGGCGCGCGCATGTCGTATCGAAGTCCGAGTTCCACGCGGAGCGCTCCGATCAGCCTTCGACGGATGCGGCATAGATTGCCGCCTCGGACCCCGCGACTCGACCGATCGTGTAGGAGTTGGCGATCGAGTTGCCGCTACCGACGTATGCGCCACCGAGCACACCGCCGGTGCACTCACCGGCTGCGTAGAGTCCTTGGATTTCCGTGCCGTTCTGGTGCAGTACGCGCGCGGTGTCGTCGATGCGGAACCCGTAGGCAGTCCAGTTGACGGTGCAAGGCCGAACCTCGGCGATGTAGTACGGCCCGGTGGAAATCGGCAACAGGAACTTCGTCGGCTTGAGATAGTCGTGGTCGACGCCTTCGGCGCACATGCGGTTGTAGCGCGCCACTGCACCCGCGACGACGCCCGGGTTGAGACCGGCATGCGCGGCGGCGTCCTCGACGGTGTCGCCCGCGAACATCCGCCCCTTCTGCACCATCTCCTCGACGAGGTCGGGGACGTAGTTCTTCGGACGGAACTCGTCGCGGTCCGGCCAGTTCTGTCGGTAGGGACTCCGATAACGATCGGCAAGTTCGGCCGGCGGGTGCATCGCTGCGTTGTCGAAGATCATGAAGGCCCGGTTGCCCACGTGATTGATCCGCTCGTCGACGACCGCGTATGGCATCGATTCGTCGAGGAACCTGTGCCCGTCCTCGGTGACCAACATGCACCACCCAGGCTGGAAGGCTTCATTGAGCTTGTTCGGAGCGAAATTCGGGGCAAGGGTACGCAGGCAGTGGTCGAATCCGGTCAATTGCGCACCGATCGCCTCAGCGAAATCGAGCGCGTCTCCGCGAGCACCGTCGGCCCCGATGTACCAGGACCAGCCTTCGTACCATACGGAGGGGGTGTACTTCGCGACACGCTCGTTGTTCGCTCCGAAGCCACCGGTGGCCACCACGACGGCCTTTGCCCGGATCTCGTCGTCGCCCACCGCAGCACCGACGACCTTGCGATCCTCGACGAGGAGACGGTCGACCCGCTGGCCGATCGCGATGTCGATGCCGAGCCGCTTCGCCACGGTGTGCATTGCGTCGACAATCGCCTGGCCACCGCCCAAGGGGATGTGGCCACGCTTGTTGCGCTCGGTGCTCGTGTAGATCAGACGGTCGGCGAACTCGACTCCGTGCCCTTCCAACCAGTCGACCGTGGCTCCTGCGTTCTCGACCAGAGTCTTGACCGGTCCCAAGTCCACATCGTAGTTGTTCCAGTGCAGATAGTCGTACAGGAAGGTGTCGACGTCGTCCTCAATGCCGTCGGCCTGCTGGGCCCTGCTGCCGGCCGCCATGAACAAGCCACCCGACAGGCGTGACGAACCGCCGACAACACTTTCGGATTCGCAGATCATGACACGTTCCGCGCCTGCCTCCCTGGCGGCGACGGCGGCGGCAAGCCCGGCGCCCCCCGACCCGATCACGAATACGTCGACATCGAAATCTGCCATCACTGCTCCTCTTCGAGTGCGGGCGGTCGTCTACCGAGAGACGCGATACAAATCGCATACTACTTTGCATGCTATATTGAGTAATGTAGCCGGAAGGGGACGCTTCGACAACCCGTCGATCGAGCCTGTAGGCACGTCACTTCCGCGAGTACATCGGAAGGGTTGGGTATGGATCTGGGCTTGAAGGGCTTGCGCGTTGTGATCACGGGCGGAGGCAGCGGAATCGGCCTCGCCATCGCGGACCAGTTCGCCCAGGAAGGTTGCTCGGTGGCGATCTGTGGGCGGACCAGGTCGACACTCGATACCGCCGTCGATCAGCTCACTTCGCATGGTGGACGCGCTGTCGCTCACGTCGTGGACATCGCAGATGGAACGGCCATCGGCCCGTGGGTAGACGCAGCAGCATCGTCTCTGGGCGGAATCGACATCGTCGTCCACAACGCAAGTGGAGCGGCCGGTGTGGGCGAGGAAGCCTGGCGACGCAACATCGACATCGACGTGCTCGGATTCTCCCGCCTCGTAGAGCACGCTACGAAGCATCTCGCGGAGTCCTCTGCGGCCTCGGTCGTCGCCATCAGCAGCACCGCGGCAATCGAATCGTTCGCAAACCCCGCTGCTCCGTTCGGGGCCATGAAGGCCGCTCTCATCCACCAGTGCGCGGGTCTGTCGAAGACTCTTGCTCCCCAGGGGATCCGGGTCAACGCCGTCTCCCCTGGTCCGATCTTCTTCGAGGGCGGACCGTGGGATCGGGTGCGATCGGAACGTCCCGACTACTACGAGAGCATCGTGGGGCAGATCCCCCGCGGCCGGATGGGCATGCCCGAGGAGGTGGCCCGCATCGTTGCCTTCGTCGCGAGCCCGGTCGCGGCGCTCGTGACGGGCGCGAACATCGTGGCCGACGGCGGGCTCACCAAGCGGATCCCGATCTGATCGAGCCCTGGTCTTCGGAGCAGCGAGACGGTCTGCTCCGCACCCGATATGCGGAGCAGACCTCGGGGCGACAACGCGCTGGTCACTACGAAGTGGGAGAACCGGGCGGAGCGGACGCCGGCGCCGGCTCGGCGCCGGTGCGGGACATCTTGGCGACCATCGCTTGCTTGGCCGCAATCCGGTGTGGATGTGTCGCCGTGCGGTCGTACATTGCGGCTTCGGCCTCGAGCTGTTCCGCAACGGTATTGCGTGCTGCCATCCCCAACAGCTCCTTCACAGCCGGAACCGCGACGCCGGGTTTGGCCGCCAGCAACTGCGCGAGCTCCATGGACGAGGCCATGAGGTGATCCGGATCGACGACACGGTTGACCAGTCCCATATCGAGCGCCTCCGCCGGCCCGACCTTTCGGCCCGTCGTCAACAGTTCGAATGCGCGGCCGTATCCGATCAGACGCGGCAGAAAGAAGCTCGCGCCGGTGTCGGTCGCCAAGCCCACGTCCACGAATCCGGAGGAGAAGACCGCGTGGCGTGAGGCCACTCGCATATCAGCGACGAGAGCCAGGGAGAGCCCCGCGCCCAGTGCCGGACCGTTGACCGCGGCGATGATCGGCAATGGCAGCGTCGCCAGCCTGAGCATCGTCGGGTTGAAGACCTCGCGCATGCGGCGCGATCCGGGCTCGATCGGAAGCGGCTTGGCCTTGATGTCCCCCCCGGAGCTGAAAGAGGGTCCGTTACCGGTGACGATCACGGCTCGGACGGCGTCGTTCGGCATCGGAAGTGCATCGTTCAACGCAGTCATCAGCTCCGGACTCGTGGCATTGCGGCGATCCGGACGATTGAGGGTGATGACACGAACGGTGCCCTCATCCCTGACTTCGACGACGCTCATCTCCTACCTCCACCTTCTTCAACCTCGGACGATGCGGTTGACACCGGATAGACCGGCCCACAACGAATGTCACGTACGCCGGGCGGCCCAGCGCACGCCGTTGAACCACAGAGCCCGGATGTTGGGGTCACCGTACGCTCCCACGCCGTCTCCCGGCTGGATGTAGACGATCCGGCTCCGATCCTGTTCGCGTACCCACCCGACCAGGTTGGAGCCCTTCGGGTGCGTCCATCCCTCCCGGTCGAACTTGTGTCCGAGCATCGCACGGCCCGTGGAGAGGAAGTTCTTCGATCGGAAATCGAAGTCGCTCGTCACCAGCGGTGTGACCGAGTCTTCGAGTAGGGCAAACAGATACAACTCGTCGCGGATGCTGAACGTCGACTGCACTCCCCTGGTGACAGGGTGGTCGGACGCCACCACGGTGACGTTGTGCTGGGTGTCGTGCAGGTAGCCCGAGTCGGGCCAGTCGATGCCTCGGAGACTGCCGGGCCAGAAGTGGTACCGACCGCCGACCAACTCGGCGTACCCCTCCCACGCGGGCCAGGAGGCGAGCGCATGATGAAGGAAGACAAGCCCGACGCCGCGACGGGTCAGTTCTCCGAATCCCTCCTGGACACCCGGCGGCAATCGAGTCGGCTTCGCCGGCCCCCGCGGATCTACTCCTGGCATGTCGTAGAAGACGACGGCGTCGTACTCTGCCGCACTGCCGTCAGCGATGGCGTCGGTCGCAGACGGGTGTTCCAGGTGCGTGACGTGCAACCCGTGGTCGGACTGCCACGCCGCCAGGAACGGTTCCCGGTCGAACGCATGACCTCCCGTAATGAGCAGGACCTCGAGGCGGTCGGCGGTCTTCCGGTCTGTGTTTCCCAACTCTGTCTCGTCAGACACTCTGATCATCCTTGATCTTGTTGCGGAGCAGTTTACCCATGGTGTTTCTCGGCAATGACGACGCGATGGTCAGTGAGGTGGGCTTCTTGTACGAGGCCAACACAGGCCTGACGTGGTCCTGAAGCTCTTCGAGGCTGGGCGGATCATCCGGGTCCGTCGGTACCACGACCGCGCGCGGCGTCTCGACCCACTTCGGATGCGGAACACCGACCACGACGACTTCGGCGACCTTGGGGTGTGAGACGAGCGCCGCCTCCACTTCGGAGGCGTAGATGTTTTCGCCACCCGAGACGATCATGTCCTTGAGCCGGTCGACGACAATCAGGAAGCCGTCCTCGTCGAACCGCCCCAAGTCGCCCGAATGGAACCACCCACCGGTGAAGGCTTCGGCAGTGGCCTTCTTGTTTCGCCAATATTCGCGCATCACCGGCGGACCCTGGTAGACGATCTCACCGACCTCGCCCGTCGGGACATCGCGCAGGTCCGGCCCCACGACCCGCACCTGGATGTGGCCGACCGGTCGGCCGACGGTGTGGATCTTCGAGAGGGCGTACTCGGGAGCAAGCGAGCATGTGGTCCCGCTGGTCTCCGTCATGCCGAAATTGGCGTAGACGGGCACCCCGGGGAAGGTCTCCTGCATGCGGGCGAGAACCGATGCGGGAGGTTTGGACGTACCCCAGATCAACCGTCCCAGTGCGAGGTTGCGCTCTCGTACGCCTGGCACGTCGCAGACCTGACCCCACTGTGTGGGTGTGAGGAAGGCGGTGAACACGCTGTGTTTCGCCCAGAGATCGACCAGCGCGTCGGCCGCGTACCCGCCAGGTTCGGTGATCAGTGCTGGCGCTCCGAGCACGATCTGCTGGAGAATGCTGTTCAGACCGCCTGAGTGGAACATGGGCACGCCGATGTGACGCAGTTCGTCGCGACTGGTCATTCGCATCGCATGAAGGATGCCCAGGGTGTTGGCGACATATCCGGCGTGACCGAGAACAGCGCCCTTCGGCTTACCCGTGGTCCCCGAGGTGTAAAGGATGAATGCCCCGTCACGAGCATCGATGTTCACGACGAGCCTGTCCGAATTCGCCGCGGCGACGCACTCCTCGTACGACACGACGGACCGAATCGCCGGCGCCACCGATACAGCATCGGACCGGACACCGCCCCCGACAACCATGATGTGCTCGACTCCCGCGTTCGAGCCGATCCGATCCAGTTTGGCGAGATGGGCTGCGTCGACCACAACGACCACCGGCTCGAGGTCCGCCACGATGTAGGCGACTTCTGCCGCCGTCAACCGGTTGTTGATCGGCGCAGCCATGGCACCGATCCTCGGCGCAGCGAAGAGACAGATGGCATTCTCGATGCTGTTGTCCATGAGCATGGCGACGCGATCACCGTATCCGACGCCGAGTTCGGCGAGCACGCGAGCCAGCCTGGTGACGCGCTCATCGAACTCGCCGTACGTGAGGTGCCGGTCCCCGTCGGACACAGCCGGGTGGTTCGGGGACCGCTCCGCTGCTCGAACGAGATACCCGTCGATCACCAGTGGGTCCACGGCCTCGATCATCTGGCCTCCTCCATTCCGTCGTTGGGTTCTGTCAGAGCTGCACCGGTTCACCCGTCAGTACGACTTCGGCAGGCCCAGGACGGTGTCTGCAATGAAGTTGAGCACCATCTGATTGTTGACGGGAGCGATCTTGTGCGGGCGCAGCTCGATCCAGTGCCGACCGATGTGGTATTCCGTCGCAAACGAGTACCCACCATGGACCTGCATGGCGTTGTCTGCGGCCTTGAAAGCAGCTTCCGATGCGAGGAACTTCGCGGTGTTCGCCAAGCGACCGATCTCCTTGGCCGGAGCCCCTGCATCGTAGGCGGCGGCAGCTTCGCGAACGGCGAGTGCCGCCGCCTGCAGTTCGATGTACGACTGCGCCAACGGATGGGACACGGACTGGTTCTTACCGATCGGGCGATCGAACACCACGCGTTCGCCGGCGTACGTGACAGCACGCTCCAGGCACCAGCGCCCCATTCCGACACACTCCGCGGCGAGCAGGATTCTCTCGGTGTTGACGCTCGACAGGATCTGATAGAAGCCGCGCCCCTCGGTGCCGACGAGGTCGTCGAGAGGAACCTGCAGGTTGTCGAACCACACCTCGTTGGAATCGACCGCGTTGCGGCCGAGCTTGTCGATCTTGCGAATCGTCACTTCGGGCACGTGGAGATCCGCCATGAGCATGGTCAGCCCGTCGGCGGGCTTGGCGCCGTTCTCGCCGCGGGGAGACGTCCGGCAGAGCAGGAGAACCTTCTCGGCCCTTTGCGCGTGCGAGTTCCAGACCTTGGCGCCGTTGACGATGTAATGGTCGTCCTTTCGCTCCGCAGACGTGGCGATCCGGGTGGTGTCGGTCCCGGCGTTCGGCTCGGTGACACCGAAGCTCACGACGAGATCTCCGTCGATCATTCGCTGCAGATACCGGTCCTTGACCGTCTGGCTGCCGTACTTGATGATCGACGACAGAGCGATAGACGAGGAATGCACGGTGCTGCACGCCGCCGTAGCTCCCCCGCCCGCGCCGACCTCCTCGAGCATTGCCGCGGTTTCGCTGATCGTAGCGCCGCCGCCGCCGAATTCCTCGGGCACGGACATGGTCGTCCAGCGACCCTTGACGAACTCGTCGTAATACTCCTGCGGGAACTCTTCCTTCTTCTCCTTCTCCGACCAGTATTCGAGCGGGAACTTGGCGTTGATCGCTCGAATGGCCTCGCGGATGCTCTCGTGGCCCACTGTCGTGATGGGAAGGTGCTCGGGCTTGATGGTCATGTCGTCGACCTTCGGTGTCGGACCGCAAAGGCAGTCACGGATACAGGGTTCGGGGTAGGCAGTGGTTCACAGCGGGAAAGCGAAGAAGGGGCCTGCTCAGGTACGATCGCCGACGAACGCGGCGGCCTCTTCCTCGGTCAGATCTATCTGCAGGAAGCACATGGCATCGGCGAGGGCCTTTCCCTGGGGATCGAGTCGCAGCGTGCTCGTCCCGCCCTTGCCGAGAATGCCGTGTAGCAGGAAGTTCAATGCCTCGAGATTCGGCACTTCGTAACGGTCGGTCGACTTCGCCCGGTCGGAGAAGTACTCCTGGACCCGCGCGGCCGTGAGCTCGCGCACCAGAGCAGGATAGAAGACGGGCCGTCGCGCCGCGACACCGATGTTGGACATTCCGCCCTTGTCACCGGAACGGGCGTAGGCGATGTCACCCACGGCAACCTTCATCTGCAGCCTCCTTCAGATCGTCACAACGTCGGTCTTGACCAGATTGCGCGGCACGACCGTGGGCCAATAGCCCAATGTTTCGGACACCCGTGCCCGACCCGAGACGAGATTGGTCTTGCCGGGGGGGCCGTGGAAGACCGTGCTCAATTCCGCTACGGCCCGAGAGACATCGGCACGATTCCGGGAACGGAAACCGACGCGCAGGACAACCTCGTTCGGCTCGCCTTCGTACGTCTTCGGTGTACGGGGACCGTGGACGGCCCCCATGCCGATGAGATCGCTGTGAATGGGCTCGAGATCCAGGCACAGGCGATTGACTCGATGCGAAATGACATCCAGGGCCTTCTTCGCCCGCCCGGGAGCATTCGGGGCCGAATACAGAAACATCGACGTCGCCGAATAGCCATCTCGATACGCAGCCGAGACCTTCAGGGTTTCCGGTGGCGGGGAACCTGTGCAGCCGACGATCTCCACCTGGTCGTCACCGAGATCCGTCACCGTGAAGCTGGTCCAGTCACATGACACATCCGGGGTGAGATACGCAGTGGGGTCACCGATCTCGTACAGGAGCTGTTCGATGGTCGTCTCGCGATCGACCAGGCCGCCGGAGCCGGGGACCTTGCCGAAGACGATCCGCCCCGAGGCATCGACCTCGACGATGGGGAATCCGATGTCCTCCATCGCCGGAACTCTCTCCCACCCCGCCTGATGATTGCCGCCGGTGCTGTGAGCGCCGCACTCGATGAGGTGCCCCGCGACGATGCCGGCCGCCAGCCGGTCCCAGTCATCGGCGTGCCAGCCATGCTCGAAGCGCAGGGCCCCCAACGTCATGGACGGATCGGCGACGCGACCGGCGATGACGATGGTGGCACCGGACTCGAGTGCCGTGACAACCGGCTCGGCGCCGATGTAGGCGTTGGCGGAGGCAAGTTCTCCTCCGATCTCCTGCAGCGACTGGCCGGTCTCGGTGTTGTCGAGAGTTACCCCCGCGGCCTGCAGCTCCTCGATCCGTCCGAGAAGGTCGTCTCCGGTGATGGCGGCGATCTTCACTCGATCACGCAAACCCAACTCGTCTGCAACCCGCGCCACTGCCTCCGCGCACCCCAGGGGGTTGACACCGCCTGCGTTGCAAACGATCTTGACGCCCTTCTCGACCGCATCCGGGAGCACCGAACGGATCACATCGACGATGTCGGTCGCGTAACCTGCGTTGGGATCTCGACGGCGCTGCTTCTGCAGAATGGACATGGTCACTTCGGCCAGATAGTCCATCACCAAGTAGTCGAGATTGCCGTCTCGGACGAGACGAAGCGGCGCAGCGATGTCGTCGCCCCAGTAGCCCATTCCGCCCCCGATTCGTACGGACTTCACCAGCTTCACATCCTTCACCGCTTATCGAACTTGTGGCCGAAATTATTGCATGCATAAATGTCTGCATGCAACCGCTGGGCCGCCGTCACAGATGCTGGGGCTGTGAGCGGCGGGGCGGTGGTGAGCGACCGTGTGCAACCGGCACGAGGACCGGCACTTCGCAGGCAGCAGGGGCATGACGACACCCGGACCCCTGCCGTATCGGTATCGGGAAGAGACCGGAACCCTTGCGAATCGGATGATCTCAGGCATACGGGCCTGCTGGGATGCGACGGGCTGCGGCACTCGATCCATGTTGCCGCGTATCGGTTCTACAATGTCTGTGCCGCCCACCTGGTGCCGGAGGTCGACGTCCCGGTCCGCACCGCCGGGATCAGACGGGGTCCCCCCATCGTGGGGGTGCTCGCGACCCGCCCGATCACCTCGCGTAGCGAAGATTCCGGCCGAATCGTCGAGCACAGCGGGAGGGTCGCGTACCGAAAGAAGATGCACGGCATTGCGCACGCAGTCTGGGACCCGCCCGTCGGTGCGCTGCCACAGGTCCGGTGGCACCACTCATCGAGCAACGCGCCCGCTCGAGTCATGGACGTCAGCCGCCGAATCGAGTCTCGGCGGCGACCCCGCAGCGCCGAATCAACGCAGCGGGTGGCATCCCGGCTCGGTCCCTGTTCTGTGTGCGCGACAATTGTGCAGTCTCACCGCCCCTTCCACTGCGGCTTCCTGCCCTCCCGGAAGGCACGAGGCCCTTCGAGGGCGTCCTCGCTGGCATACACGTGCCTGAAGATCTCGGCGGCGATCTTCCCCGTAGCACCCACCCCAGCCTCCGCGCCCACCCTCATCAACCACTTCGAGGCGGAGAGCGAGAGCGGTGCGTTGTTCGCGATGGTCTCGGCGAGTTCCCACGCCCGTGGGATGAGTCGCTCTTCGGGAACGACCTCGTTGACGAGACCGACGTCGTAGGCCCTCTGCGCAGGTATAGGCTGTGCGGTGAGGAGGAGTTCGGCCATGATGCGCCTCGGAATCATGTTCACCAACGGGGCCGCCCACGGCGCGCCTCGGCTCCACTTTGCCTCGGAGATGCCGAAGGAAGCGTTTTCCGACGCGATGCACAGATCACCGAATTGCGCGAGACGGAATCCGCCCGCCAAGGCGTATCCGTTCACCGCGGTGATCACCGGCTTTTCGATGAAGTCATCGGGGCCGAAGTCTGCGAAGTAGTCCCGCGGTGGCTGCCCCACCCTGTTCTCCGCCAATTCCTTCAAATCTGCTCCGGCGCAGAAGGACTTGGTACCAGAACCAGTGATGACGGCAACGCGCAAGGAAGTATCGGCCGCGAAATCGTTCATTGCCTGGCTGAGCAGTCGGCGCAGCTCGCTGTTGACGGCATTTCGCTGCTCGGGTCGATTGAGTTGGAGAAAGAGAATTCCGTCCTTCTCCTCGCGGATCAACACGTCGGCCATCGGCTCGGCTCCTGTCATGATCGAGTGGGCAACGCCGGAGGGCGGACGGGCAGAGAATCCGGTCCGGCATATGAAGTGGTGAGCCATTCTGCGAGCATGGTCCGCACACCTGGACCACAGAGTTCCACCCAGATGCTCCCAGGGCCGGACAGGTATGCGATCCGGGGCGGACTCGCCGGCGGCATCATCCGGAGCGTGAAACCCGCCTGTTCGAGAGTCTTTGCCGTCGCCTCGACGTCTTCCGCCCAATAGCCGAGGTGGTTGAGATCGAGTGCGTCCGATCCCCAGATGTTCCCCTCGAGTTCTTGGATCAGCTCGAGGTAGGGCGGCCCTTGTTTGGTGTACGCAGCGAACATGTGTTCGGTCCGGCGGACGCCGTCGAGCACCACCTCCAGGGTGATGTCACGAACTTCCGTGAAGGTCGCCCCGGTTGCGCTGTATGCAGCAATGGCCTCGTGGATGTCCTCGACGACGACCCCGACGTGGAACAGGTCTGCCATCGGAAACTGCGTGTTCGGCATGAAAGGCAGCTCCGTTCGTGTTGTAGTGCGCACGCATCCCGGTCGGCGGGTGTCGAGACACGCCCGTCGACCGGAATGCTGCGGAGGAACGCGCGCAATCGGCCGGTGGTCAGTCCTTTTCGATCCACTTGGTCAGCGTGTGGTGGAAATGCCGGATGCGGCTCTCCTGGTACGACGCGAGCGGGATGCTGTCCTGAGTGCGCGACAGCGCTTTCAAGCCCTTCTGGACTTCGGGGACGTTGAGGGTGTCCTGGTTGATCGTCGATGCGATCCGACCCAGATCCTTCGCGTCCACCCAGTCCATACCCGGCTCCAACCAAGTGATCTTCGCCGGCTTGGGGCGCTCGGCACCGTCGGGGACGGGAGTCAGGAACATGACTTCGGCAATGCAGGAGTCCGGGTCGAGACCGTTGGGGCGGAAGCGATAGACCTGGTTGGTCTGCTTCTGGGACCACGGGAAGAAGTTGGGGAAGAGGAAGTACTCCAGGGCATCCACCAGGAAGTACGGGGGTGTGTCGCTCAAGTCCGCACCCATGGCGGCACCGACCGTACGCCGGATCTCCTCGGTGATCTTCTGACGTGCCGTCGTACCCTCGGGCAACGTCGTGTCGACGTCTTCCCTCTTGATGTCCTTCGTGCCCTGGACGCCGAGGCGCTCCTGGTAGAAGGTGCGCCCTTCGACGTAGTTGTCGTAGATGTCCTGTTCGTCGAGTCCGATGAGATTGGGGCTGGCGACGCCCACCGGCGTAAGCGTGCGGGCCACATTGTCCCCATAGAGGTCGACCTGAGTTGTGACGTCCCCAGCGCTCGGCGCCGACTGCGGGTGAGTCTGAGTCAAATGCCAGGCCTCCATGAAGGCTTCCTGGGCGACCTTCCAGTTGCATGGAATTATCTGCGCGACATGTGCCGTCTTCACTCGAGTTTCATACTCGGTGATCTTGAAATGCTCGGGCAGCACCTCGAGATATTCTTCGAGCGGCGCACAGTCGGGGTCCATGTTGATGAAGACGTAGCCGCCCCAGGTGCCCACCTTGGCCTGAGGCAGGGACATCTTGCCCTTGTCGAGATGTTTGAAGTCCCACTCGCATGGAAGATCCTTCAGGTCACCGTCGAGGTTCCAAGTGAGACCGTGGAAGGGGCAGCGGAACTCGGGCACCCGGCCGTCTCGGCTCCGCAAGGTTCGTCCGCGATGCAGGCAGGTGTTCTGCAGGGCCTTGATGGAACCGTCATTCGTACGGGTGACAATAAAGGAGTCTTCGACGATCTCGTACACGATGTGGTCGCCCGGCCTCGGGATGTCCTCTTCGCGGCACACCATCTGCCAGACCCTGCGCCACACGCGTTCCGCTTCCAGTTTGGCGAACTCCGGCGAGATGTAGCGTTCGATCGGAATGTTCTCATCCCCCAGGTCCTGCCAGGCGAGCTCCAGATACTCCGGAACCGGATGACCGTCGGACTCGAGGATGTCGCGGTAGCTCGGACCGGGCCGGCCTTCGACCTTCTTGGCGACAAGGTCGTCGATCGCCTGCTGTTCGGGCGTCACCGCGCGTGGGGTATTGTCCGTCATGGTCCTAACCTTTCTTGCAGGATGTGCTACCGGCAGCCATATGACCGCCCAGGGATGTCGGGTACGTCCCGTCCACTGGTCCTGGCTTCCGGTTCACCTCTGTGGGAATGCGATCCGCTCCGGCACGGCCGTCATTCGATTTCCGTCATTGCGTCGATGTATCCACAAGATCGACAGCCCTCGGGACTGCCATGCGTCGATCGGAAGCCGGAGCGTGGCTCGGCCGACACATCCTTACCGGTTCGCGACCGGCGTTTCATGCATTGCGGGGCTCACGCGTTTCGGGAGGCGGATTCTCGGCCGGGTAGGATCGTCCGACGAACTGGCACATGACCATTTCGGCGTAGTACAGCTCGCCCTCGACATACTCACCCTCGGAGGTGAACACCCCGGTCTCTCCCGTTGCGGCGCTCTTGACCTCGACACGCCCGTCCTCCCGAAGGGAGTAGACGTCTCCGGTCCCCGCATGGGTGAATTGCTTTGCCATTACTCTCCTCCTGTGCTCTCGTGCATCTTCTGCACGGCGCCTGTCAGTCCCCGCTCGCGGGCGGCTTGACGCCGGTCTTGCGAACTGTTGCTTCACCGCAGACGAGGGCCTGACAAGCCAGGCGCACTCCGGCGTGTACTCCGCCGACCGTGCTCTCCAGATCCTCCAGGCCTTCCTGTTCCCAGTCGTCGGGCTCTTCGAAGCCGTCCGCGCCCTCGACGACCTGCATGTAACACGTGCGGCACGATCCCAGGCCCTGACACACAGTCGGCCACCGATACCCCGCCTCGACCGCCGCATGGAAGACGCTCTTTCCCTCCTCCACTTCGATTTTCACGCCGAGCGGTAGAACGGTGATGATGGGCACAGCCAGCAACCTCCTCGAATGATCTTCGTGATCGACCGACGCCGGCCGAGATCTTCTCGCACGGGGTCCACTCTCGACGACCATCTTGCATGCAAAATTTGCGGATCGCAAGGGACGTTCGTCCCGTTGTCTGCTACAACGGAGCGATGTCGCACACGAGCACAGAATCCATCCCTTCCCTTCGCCACGTACTGTCCGTCGACTTCGACACCGAACGGACGGCATCGCCCGGGCATCCGGAGGGCAATCGGTATCTGCTGACTGCGACGGGAGGACGATTCCGTGGCGAGGGACCCGACGGGTTCTTCCACGGCGTCGTGAACAGCGCATCAGATTGGGTGACGCAACATCCCGACGGCTCCATGTCCCTCGACGTTCGCGCTCAGCTCCAGACATCCGACGGCACCGTGATCTTGATGACGTACGACGGCGTGAGCGCCGACGGGCAGGTTCACACCGCTCCGCGGTTCAGCGCCCCCTCGGAGTCGGCATTCGCGTGGATGAACCGTCTCGTTTGCATATCCGTCGGGACCGTCCGTAACGGCGGGGTCTCCTACACGGTCTACACACTCGCCTGACGCATCTCGCCCGATCCGGTCGCCGCGAAGGTGGAATCGACCGTCCCACGCGGGCGGATATGAGACTCTCGGCCCCATCAGCCGCAACACCACGTCCGTCCTCCGAACCACCGAAACCGAGCAGCACAGTCGAGTGCATACACGTGAACCCGGCCACAACCGCCGGGGAACCCGAACCGACCTGATGCGTTTGCATAATTTTTCGGATAATATTCGTGCTATTCGACGTCCGCGGCACCTTGGAGATGGGGAATTGAACACCATGAACGACACGGCTGCGGCGGATCCTCTGGTCACTTCGCTGTACGACCTCATTCGTACCGGCGAACTCTCACCGGGTCAGCGAGTGGATCAGCGGGCCGTCTCCGAGCGACTCGACGTCAGCCGGACACCACTTCGCGAGGCACTGCGCGCCCTGGCATCCGATGGCGTCCTGGTGCGCACGCCCAATCAGGGATACGCCGTCGCCAAACTCTCCGCCGGCGACCTTCTTCAGTACTACGCGCTTCGCACCTTCCTCGAAAGCGAGGTGCTGCGGTCGATCGCATGGCCCGACGAGGCGCAGCTGCAGGAACTGCGCGATGCGAACAAGCGCTGTCACGAGTCCGCAGAGTCAGGATCGATCGACAACCTGGTGAAGGCGAACCGAGAGTTTCACTTCATCATGTTCTCGTGGTCTCCCTTGAACATCCTCAAGGCCGAGATCGAGCGGGTCTGGAGAGTTTCCGACCCCTATCGAAGCCTGCACCTGTCGAACACTGAGCGTCGCCGCAGGGTCACCGAGGACCACCAGAAGATGATCGAAGCAATTGAGGCGAAAGACGCCGAGCGACTCGTCTCGCTGATGGATGCCCACCGCTCGACCAGCCGCCAGATGCTGCAGGACATGCTCGGCTCGTCGCTCAGCCAAGCCCTGCTCTCCCTTCCCCAGTCCTCGCCCCCCGCCGCGTGAGCATGTCGGTCTGACCATCCGAATCGCCCGCGCCGTGCCGATGGCGACTCGCGCGCCGATCCTGTCCTGACCCGATCCCTTACCCGTGCGGAGAGGTCCCGCACGGGCTTCCGTCGCATGCATCTGCAGGACTCGACGAAGATCAGGACCGAATCCCGTGGTGAAGGGCTTTCACTCCCTGATGCGCCCGCCCCATCGGCATCGAGGTGAGCACGGGACTACGATTCCATACACGCGCACCGTGGCCTCGGCTGCGATCGAAACGAT
>NZ_JBSNCE010000033.1:0-64254 GCF_053764755.1 Rhodococcus sp. 2H158 | reverse complement strand
GTTCGTGGCGGCCGCCGAATTCGGAGCCGATGGAGTCCCACAGGGCCTTCATGACCTTGACCCGGTCCACGGCGGTGATGCCGTCGGAGCCGCGGACATACTTGTCCAGGTAGGGCCGCACCTCGGGATTCTTGAAGTCCGCGGCCGAGGACGGCAGGTAGATCAGGCCCGAGGCGACGTCCTGCTCGATGATCTCCTTGATGCGCGGGTAGCCCTGCATCGCGAACATCCGGTAGGTCAGGCCGTACTCGAGTTTCGGGATGACGGTGTCGCCGATCCACGGTTCCGGGTTGTTGACCATCGCGTCGGTGAGCGACCAGAACAGGTTGCGCCAGCCGATGACCTCACCGACGCGGGTCTGCACCCCGCGGAAACCGCCGGCGCCGGTCGCGTCGAGGGCCTTCATCAGCAGGCCCGCGATGAAGTCGAGCTTGACCGCAAGGCGCGTGCACCCCTGCAGGGTGAAGCGCTGGAGGAAGCCCGAGCCGCCGAGGAAGTTGTTGATCTTCTCCACATCGCCGTACATGAACACGTTCTCCCATGGCACGAGCACCTTGTCGAAGATGAAGATCGCGTCGTTCTCGTCCATACGCGAGGACAGCGGGTAGTCGAACGGGGATCCGACGACGTTGGCGTTCTGCGAGTAGGAGGCCCGCGAGATCAGCTTGATGCCGGGCGCGTCCATCGGCACCGTGCAGATCAGGGCGAATTCCTTCTTCTTGATCGGCAGGCCGTAGTGGGCGATGAAGTTGTAGTTGGTGATCGCCGAGCCGGTGGCGACGACCTTGGCGCCGGAGACGATCAGGCCCGCATCGGTCTCCTTCTCGACCTTCATGAACACGTCGCCCACCTCGTCCGGCGGCAGCGACCGGTCCACCGGCGGGTTGATGATCGCGTGGTTCCAGTACAGGACCTTCTCCTGCGACTCGCGGTACCAGCGCTTGGCGTTGTCCTGGAACGGCGAGTAGAACTCGTCGTTGGCGCCGAGCGTGCCGAGGAAGGACGCCTTGTAGTCGGGGGACCGGCCCATCCAGCCGTAGGTCAGTCGAGCCCAGGTGGCGATGGCGTCGCGGTCGGCTCGCAGATCGTCCGCGGACTTCGGGGTGCGGAAGAACGGCATGGTCACCCCGCCGTTGCCGGTGTCGGTCGGGGCGGTGAGGGTGCCGACGTGCTCGCCGGTGTGCAGCGCGTCGTAGAGGCGCGCGGTCATGCGGATGGAGTTGCGGAACGCCGGATGGTTGGTGAAGTCCCTGACCCGCTCGCCGTGCAGGTAGATTTCGCGACCGTCGTCGATCGACGCGATGTACTCGTCGCCGGTCATGGGCCGCGAGGCGAAGTTCTTCTGCTGATTGGCCGGGTGGTCCGCGGCGACGTTCACCTTCGACCGGTCGACGGTGCCGGTAGCGGGGGCTGCTTCGGTGGTGGTCATGGTCTTCCCTTCGAAAGAGGCGGGAGCGGGGGTCAGGAGGCAGCGCGGGCGAGCTGCGAGTGCAGTGGGGTGAATGTGGCGGTGGCGTCGAACCATCCGCTGTGCGGATCGTCGAGGCACCCGTTCCACGCGGTCGAGCCGGATCGGTCCCCGAGGTCGTGGAAGGTGCTGCGGAAGAACAGGAGCGGGTCCTTCTCGGCGTCGACGGATGCGTCGACGATCTCGCCGACGAAGATGACGTGGTCGCCGCCGTCGTATTCGGCCCACGGGCGGCAGATCAGGGTGGCCGCGTTGCCGAGGAGGGCGGGTGCGATTCCGGTGTCGTCCCACGACGGTGCGACGGCCTGCGGCCTGCCGGCGAAATGCAGTGCGGTGGAGCGCTGGTCGGCCGCCAGGATGTTCACGGCGAACGGCGCGTCGTCGAGGTAGCTGCACGCCTTCGACGTCCGCGTCAGCGTCACCTGGCACAGCCTCGGCTCCAGCGAGATGGCGGTGAAGGCCGTGACCGTGGCCCCGTGCGGGGCGCCCTCGGCGTTGGTGCACGTGACCACAGTGACCCCGCTGGCGAACTGACCGAAGATGTTGCGAAGTGCTCGCTGGTCCATGAGGAGACCGCCTTTCTGCACGATGTGCGATCGCAGGTCGATCCGGAACGAGAACCAACGTATGACCCGGATCACACCCCGTCGATCCGCATTGCGAAGGGGCGATCCGCATTGCGAAACGGGCTCGGAACGCACCGGACCATCCGGGCGGCACGTGACCGTCGTCACAGTACGGTGCTAGCGTGGGGAGCTGCCCACGTACCGACACGGCACCAGTTGGGAGGGTTGGAAGGGCGAATGCGAGCACCGGAAAGCCGCGGCTTCACGGACTGGGACGAAGTGCACGACGTGGTGTCCCAGGCGTACTTCCCGCACCAGCTGACGCTCCTCAGCCGCGGACCCGCCGCCCGCACGTCGCTGGAGTCGACCCAGCTCGGCGCCGCGCGGCTGGCGCGGATCGGCTTCGGCGTGGACGTGTCGATCCGTTCCGAGCATCCCGGCGCGTACGGCATCAACATTCCCCTGACCGGGCACCTCGTCACCGCCCTCGGCCGCGACGAGGTCGTGTCGACTCCCGGGCTGGCGACGGTCTGCCCACCCGACACCCCGACCGTCATCACCCGGTGGAGCAGTTCGTGCGAGATCATCGGGTTCAAGATCGACCGCGACTACGTGCAGAGCGAGATGGACCGACTGCTCCCCCGCCCCGGCAGGCGGTTGCCCGCGCAGCTGGATCTGCGGGCGGGAGCGGGGGCCGACTGGTTACGTCTCGTGCGAGCGGTCGCCGACGAGTCGCTGCGGGACAACGTCCTGCTGCGCAGTGACCAGGTGGCCGAGCAGCTCTGCCGCGCGGTCACGACCGCACTGGTGCTTGCCGCCGCACCGGACGACGGTGACGGCCCGGCCGGGGTGCGGCCGCGGACCGTCAAGCGGGTGATGGACGCGGTCCAGCAGGATCCGGCGCGTCAGTGGACCGCCGCGGAGATGGCCGACCTCGTAGGCGTCAGCGTCCGCCGCATCCAGCAGGGGTTCCGCGAGTGCGTCGGCATGACGCCGATGGAGTACCTCGCCGATATCCGGCTCGAGCGCGTCCACGCAGAGCTATCCGTAACCGACTGCACTGCAACTATTTCCGATGTCGCGCTTCGCTGGGGCATCATGCACACCGGACGGTTCGCCGCCGCGTACCGGCGCAAGTACGGTGTGAGCCCGTCCGAGACGCTGCGCGGCGGGACCGCCTGATCTACAGGCGACTTCGTCGCCGGTGTGTCCTTTGGGCGGTCGGAACAGCCCAAAGGACGCACCGGCGGCGCAGCCGCGTCAGGCCAGCGCGCGCAGGCGCGGCGCGAGGTCTCGCTCGAACAGGTCGAGGAAGCGCCGCTGATCGTGCCCCGGCGCGTGGAACACCAGATGGTTCAGCCCGGCGTCGACATACGCCGCGACCTGCTCCACCGCCTCGTCCGGATCCGACGCCACGATCCACCGCTTGGCCACCTGCTCGATCGGCAACGCATCCGCCGCCGCCTCCATCTCGATCGGATCGTCGATGCTGTGCTTCTGCTCCGCCGACAACGACAACGGCGCCCAGAACCGGGTGTTCTCCAACGCCCGCTCCGGATCGGTGTCGTAGGAGATCTTGATCTCGATCATCTTGTCGATCGCCCCGGCGTCCCGCTCGGCCTTGCCCGCGCCCTCGGCCACCGCCGGCAACAACTTCCCGGTGTAGAGCTCCATCCCCTTACCCGAGGTGCAGATGAACCCGTCCCCCGCCCGGCCCGCATACCGCGCCACCACCGGACCCCCCGCCGCGATGTACACCGGGATCCCGCCCTCGGGCACGTCGTAGATCGACGCCCCCCTGGTGGAGTAGAACTCGCCCTCGAAATCCACCCGGTCCCCGGTCCACAGCGCGCGCATCAAGGCCACCGACTCCCGCAACCGGGCGAACCGCTCCTTGAACTCCGGCCACACCCCCGCATACCCGGTGGCGATCTCGTTGAGCGCCTCCCCCGTCCCCACCCCCAACATGACCCGCCCCGGATACAGGCACCCCATCGTCGCGAACGCCTGCGCGATCACCGCCGGGTTGTACCGGAACGTCGGGGTCAGCACCGAGGTCCCCAACTGCAACCGCGAGGTACGCTCGCCCACCGCGGTCATCCACGCCAACGAGAACGGCGCATGCCCCCCGTTGTGCCGCCACGGCTGGAAATGATCCGACACCGTCGCCGAATCCATCCCGTGTTCCTCCGCCAGCACCGCCAGCTCCACCAGCTCCCGCGGCCCGAACTGCTCCGCCGACGCCTTGTACCCCAACTTCAGACCCTGCGACACCACGAACTCCTACCCGTCTACGAATCCGGCCGGGTTCGAGTATGCCCAGACATCTGTGACGGATGCGACGTCACCTCTCGGCCTCGGCCAGATGCAGGTCGGGTTTCCAGTCGTAGACGACGCTGGTGCGCAGCAGGATGTCCTGCAGGGACCGGCGACGGCGATCCACCGCCACCCACAGCAGCCCGAACCCGAACATCACGCACAGTCCGGCGCGCAGCCCGGCCCGGACCCATCCGACGAGGTCGCCGTTGCGGCTCACCATCCGCAGCCCCATCACCACCGCGCCGACCGTGCGACCGGTGGTGGCCCAGCACACCGTCAGGTACAGCGACGCGACACCGACAAACACACCGACGGACAGCAGAATATGGGCGTCGGGGAAGGAGAACTCCTGCGGCGAGAACAGCAACCGCACGAGCACCACGGCGAGATAGATCGCGCCCATCACGGTCAGGACCACGCCGAGGTCGATGGCTGCGGCAATGCCCCTCGTGACGATTCCGGCGGGTCGGTGGGCTGGTTCCCGGTTGCTCATGCCGGTTCTTCCGGGATCTCGGCGCGCCCGAACAACCGGCCGACGAACCCGGATACCGCGTCGTCGGCGTGCATACCCTGGCTGCGCACGCCGCGCATCGCCTCGGTGGACATGGACCCGGTCGATTCGCGGATGATGGTCGGCAGGTCGACGCCTTCGATCACCGCGTTCGCCAGGCCGATGAGGTCGACTCGCCCGATGATCGCATCCACGTCGATCGTCGCGGCGACGACGTCCAGGTCCACCCGATCGATGATCGCGCCCACGTCGATCGTCGCGGCAACCGCATCCAGGTCCACCCGATCGATGATCGCGTCCACGTCCACCCGTTCCGCCACCGCGTCGATGTCCACGCGGTCCAGGATCGGTGCGATGTCCACGCGCGCCGCGATCGCGTCCAGGTCCACCCGGCCGACGATCCGCTCGACGTCGACACCCTCGGCGACGGCATCGAGGTCGACGTGGTCCCGCACGACGGCGGTGATGTCGACCTCGTCCAGCGCGGCGCTCACCACCCGGCGCACCACAGCGCGCAGCAACCGGTCCGCGACCTCGTCCCCGGCGCGCAGGGTCTCGGCGCCGCGCGCTTCGAGGGCGACGAGCGCCGGGTCCACACCCGGTAGACGACGTGCCGCGTCGACACCGAACAGGAGCATGCGACGAATCCCGTCGCCCACGGTCGCGGCGGCACCGACCGCCACGCGTACCGGGTCGGGGCCGGTCCTGCCGTTCATACCGACATCAAAGCCCTCCGGCGCCCGAAATGCACGTGGTTCGCGATCAGCCCGTCCGAGAGTCGATCGGACGGTTCACGCGGAGCGGTCCAGCTGCGGCGCAGCCCGGAGCGACGCCGGGCCGAATTCGACGGTGACGGACACGGCACCGGAATGCACGAGGAGTGCATGCACCGCCCCGCTGTACCGGCTCCGATGGTCCGCGAGGCGCCGCACATTCGGTACCGGAACCGCGGAGGCCTCCGACACGGGCAACAGGATCTCCGCGTCGAGCCGGCTGCGGCTCCCCTCGATCAGCAGGCCCTCCGCGACCACCCAGCGCACCGGCACATCATGCCGCTGCTGCACGTCGCCCACCACCAGTGCCACGTGCTCTTCGTCGTCGTCGACGACGGTGATCAGACGCCCACTCCGGGTTCCGACCGTCAGCGGCACGTCCGACACGAGCTCGGGACCGCCCGAGGCGATCCCCGACGGATCGCGGACCGGACATACGTTGGCGCGCAGGATTATTCGCCTCGTGTTCCAGCTGAAGAACGGCTCGTCTGTGGTGTTCACGACTCTCGTTCCTCCTTCACGCAGTCGACGAGATGTGCTATCTCCATCTTCGGCGGGAGGAGCGGTCGCGAACTGTCCCAGATCCGGACAGGGATCCTCGTCGCGGCAACCGGCGCGGCGCGCGATCACCCGTGGGTGACTACTCGCTGGTGAATCCGAACAGAGTCAGCTTCCGGTACAGCGACGACCGCGAGATTCCCAGCGCGCGCGCAGCCTGCACACGGTTGCCTCCGGTTTCCCGCAGGATCTTGGCGATGAGATCCCGTTCGGCGGACTCGACCGCGTTGAGTTGCCTGCGCGGACCGTGTCGGCACCATTCGGGCAGGTCCTCGACGGTGATGGCGCCCGCAGGCCGTTGCGCGACGGCGCTCCGCAGTGCCGCCTCGACCTCGTGGATGTTGCGCGGCCACGGATAGCGCGCCAGCACCCGCATGGCGTCGGGAGCGACCGCTCGGCTCTGCGATCCGCTGATCTTGCGGAGCACCTGTGCCACGACCCCCGCGATGTCGTCGGTGCGATGCCGCAGCGCAGGAACGTGCACGGTCCGGTCGAGCGCCGCCAGCAGCGGTGCCAGGGCCTCGGACGGCGGCTCCTCGGACTCCTCCATGGTGGCCACGACGAATATGTGCTCGGGGACCGGTTCCGCCAGGGTCTCGGCCAGGGTCGTCGTGAGCGGGGCGGGCATGGCCTGGATGTTGCGCAGCACGTACAGGGTGGGGTTGGTGGAGGAAACCGTGAGCCCGGACAGGTCGGTCTCGCTACCGTCCACGAGGATGCTCCGCCCCCCGGCGTAGAGGGAGTGGAAGATCTCCGACGCGAGAGACGCCTTCCCCGTGCCCGGTTCGCCGGTGAGGAGCAACTTCGCCCCGGCGGACAGGGCCTCCTCGATCTCGTTGCAGGCGCGCATCCACAGCGCGGAGGAACCGCTCGAGCGGAGACGATCCGTGCCGGCAGCGGCCAGACCGACCCGCCCGGAGTGCATCCGGTGCTCGCGGACGCGGTTCGGAACGGACGGAAGCGGTGCCGCGGCCGCGGCCGCCTCGGAGACCTCGACGAGGTATCCGGCGGTGTCCTCGCCCGCCAGGATCCGGGTCGCGCGAACCCGGACGGACAGGCCGGTGCCCAGCTCGACCAGTTCGTCGATGCGCGCGCGGTGCCCGATGACGTAGTCGACGTGTTCACCGACACGGCGTTGATCCTCCGGCGCGAGGAGGGTGTGGGCGAGCGGATTCGCGAGCGACATCGCGCTCCCGATCGCCATGAGGGCCGTGCCGCCGCGAGCGTCGGCCCGCACGAACGCGTCGAACAGCGCGTGCTGGCGGGCGCTCCGGTCCCGGAACAGATTCTGTTCGATCTCCGCCGCCGCGGTCCGCACGACGGTCGTGAGCAGCGGCGAGGAATGCTCGGTGAGGCAGCTGATGTCGATGACGCCGGCGACGCGTCCGCTGAACGGGTCCCGGATCGGCGCCCCGGAGCAGGCGAACGGCTGGAACCGTTCGTGGAAGTGTTCGGCGCCCTCGATCTGCACCGGGCGCCCGGATTCCAGCACGGTGCCGACGCCGTTCGTCCCGATCTGCCCCTCGCAGTAGTCGAATCCCGGTGCGAGGGAGACATGGTCGAGCAACCGTCCGATGGCGCGGGCCCCGTCGAGTCGCATCAGCACCTGTGCCTTGGCGTCGGTCAGAGCGATGCTCACCGGGACGTCGACGGTCTCCTCCGCGAGGCGGTCCAGGACTGGCAGCGAGCACTGGACCAGCCGAGAGGTCCGGTCGACCTCCCCCGCGAACCGGACCTCCCCACCGGACGGTCGCACGCCCGCCGCGGCGGAACGCCGCCACGACGCGGACACGACGGAGGAGACCAGCGAATCGTCCGGTTCGCCGGAGTCGAGGAATCCGGCCCGGGCGACCGCTACCCTCAGCCGTCGGTCCGCGCTCTTCATCGGGCGCCTCGCCCCGACACTGTCGTGATGCACGTCACGCCTCCAGGGTAGCGTCCGCCCCCGGGCCGGTGCCGCTCCCCGCGGCACCGGCGTGCAGGTCGTCCACGTTCAGGCACCGTGGCCGTCGAGCCGGGCCAGCCGGGCGAGCACCGTCTCCGGGACCGCATCCGCCGGCAGGTGCGCGAGCCGGAACACGCCGCGGGCGTCCGGTACGGCAGCGTCGTCGGCGACCCAGTACTCGGAGCCCAGGACGTCACCCTCGTGCTCGCCGATCGAGACGGTGTCCTCGCCGCGCAGTCCGATCTCCCACCGGTAGTGCGCGGCCACATTCGTCACAGGCACGTACGACTGCGGATCGACCGGCGGTAGCGCGGCGGCGTCGGCGCCGGGCGCGATCCGCTCGTCGAGCAGGACCGCCGAGACCGGCACCTCGGCGAAGCCGCGCAGCCAGTCGGCGACGTACATTGCCGCGGCCTCGACGCGGTCCGCGTCCAGGTCCGCGACGTCTCCGGGGTGGGTCGCCGCCAGCCAGGCCCGCGGCGAGGGGATCTGCAGCACCAGCGGCAGCCGGGTCGTGCCGGCCACGGTGGCGGCGAGCGTCGCCACGGCGCGGGCGGTCGCGGCGTCCGCCAGCAGTGCCCGCAACGCGTACCCGGTCCGGGACCGTGCGGCCATCGCCTCACGCAGGCGCGGGTCGTCCGCCGCGAGGCGGTAGTACTCGCCGAGATCGAGCAACGTGACGTCCGGTCGCAGGAGCCCGTGGGCCTGGTTGAGGAAGTTCGACAGCGCGGTGGGATCCTCCCAGGGCACCGGGTTGCCGCGGAGCAGGACCCGGCGGCTGTAGTCGAGATGGTCGACGACGAGCGGGACCCGGCGCCCGGAGACCGGCGCGTCGAGTACGGCGGGAAACGAGATTGTCATGATTCTGACTCCAGGGAGTGGGTGCCCGCACGGTGAGGGGAGCACACGTGCGGGCACCCGGCTTGGGTGGATCCGGTGGCCGGAGCCGGCCGGCACCGGCTCCGGCTCCGGCTCCGGCCGGCTTCAGGACTTGCGGTGGACGATCTCGCCGTGCTTGGACTCGAGTTCCTTCACCCGGGCCGTGAGCTCGGCGATCTTCAGCTCCCGCCGGTCGGGCATCATGATGATCGGCATCTTGTCGATCGTCGTGGTGACCCGCTCGGCGCCGTGGACGGTGAAGTGCGTGGCGGTCAGTTCCTCGGTGTCGCCCCAGGATCCGTAGTACAGCAGGTCCGCTGGCGGTTCGGGCGTCACGAACTTCTCGACGAACTCGCCGTAGGGCACACCGCGGGAGAGCCGGTCGCGCCGCATCGACGCACGCAGCGTCTCCGTGGCGTCGACGTCCACGACGAACGTGTCCGGTGCGTACACGACGCCGTAGATGTCGTGCGCCACCTTCGCGGAGATCCGGTCGATCTCGAGATCCGCGACCACGTCCTCCGGGGCGCGTTCGAGCGGATCTCCGTACCCTCCGCCCGTGCCCTGCGAAATCATGTACAGCTCACCGTCCTTGGCGACGTCGAACTGCAGACCCATGTGGCTGGTGCTGTACTCGGCGCCCTCGAAGGGCTGTTCGTTCATCACCTTCTCGATGGACAGGTCGAACCGTTCCGGGTTGCGGCGCAGTTCGTCGTAGACGTTGACGCCCTTGACCGTCGCGAGCGGGTAGGTGTTGCAGCCGTACCCGCCGAACTGTCCGCTGATGGAGGAGAACTTGGCGCCGGAGGTCACCGTCATGAAGCCCCACAGCGGGGTGCCCTCGGCCGCCACGATCATCTCGTAGCCCATGCCGCCGCGGTACTTGCCGAAGCCCTGGTTGTCGCGGACGATCCGCTTGCTCACCAGCTGCATGAAGGGCACCTCCTCCTCCATGACCTCCTGCTCGGCCGTGTCGGCCATCGCGCAGAAGAGCGGGGAGACCGCGTCCTCGCCGTCCCGGAACGCCTTGGCGCCGCCACCCATGCCGTTCAGGTCGGCGCACAGGTTGCCGACCTGGTCGCCGTGCTGGGTGACCCCGCCCCACAGGAAGGTGTTGATCTGGTTGAACCAGGGCGCGATGACGTTGGAGAACTTCTCCGGGTTGGAGAACTGCAGCTTGGCCCAGGGATTCTGGAGCGCCGAGAAGCCGCGGAAGGAGGCCTGCAGCGACTGGCCCATGGGGGCGTCGTAGCCGGCGTCGGACCACGTGTGCTCGTCGGAGATGATCTCGATCGGGCTCATCGCGGAGGTGCAGCGCGGCAGGTCCGGCCACCAGAACGCGAGGATGGCCTGCATCATCATCGACTTGACCGAGCACAGCGGCGAGTTGATGGCCCGGTTCAGGATCTCCGGTCCGCTGCCCCGCAGGTCGATGGTCATCTTGTCGCCCCGGACCGTGATGGAGCAGGCGAGCTTGATGAGGATGTTCTCCTTGAGGGTGGAGTCCATGAACTGGTTGAACCGGACCGTGCCGTCGGGCAGTTCCCGGATGCGCCGGCGCACCTCGGCCTCGACGTCCTCGACGGTGATCCGCAGCGCCGCGACGAACGTCTCCACGCCGACCTCGTCGATGATCTTGTCGACGCGTTCCTGGATGCGCTGGACCGCACCGATCTTCACCTTCAGGTCGGCCAGCTGGAGCTTCGGGTCGCGGACCGAGTGCTGCAGGAAGGTGAGCAGGTCGCGGCGCAGCTCGCCGCGCTCGACGATCTTGAACGGGCTCATCCGCAGACCGTCGTCGAACGGGGTCTCCGAGCCGGAGGGCATGCCGCCCGGTTCGCAGGCGCCGTTCTCGCCCTCGTGGATCGTGGCGGCCACCCAGGCGATGATGCGGTCGTCCCGGATGATCGGCATGATCATCGACTGGTCGGTGTTGTGGACGTTGCCGAAGCGGGCGTCGTTGTGGATGAACCCGTCGCCGGGGTGGATTCCGACGGTCGGCTCGTCCTGCCAGTACTTCATGATGTACCGGATGGGGTGGTGCAGGATCGCGGAGAAGGCGATCACGCCGTGGCAGGACAGGTAGGTGACGTCCCCGGCCGCCGTGTAGATGGCCGTGGTGAGGTCGCCCCACTTGGCGCCCGGCGCCGCGCCCATCGCCTCGCACATCTCGAAGCCCTCGTCGAGGGCGCCCGCGAGGCGCTTGCGGATGCGGTCCACCTGGAGGGGGTCGACCCCGTCGGCGAGGCATTCCTGCTCGAACTCGCTGCGGGAGGTGATGTGGTGCGAACGCATGATCTCCCGGTCCGGCCCGAGGAACAGCGTCGTCTCGTCCATGAAGTCGTCGACCCACTGCTGCTCCTGCTCGTTCAGCGAAGCGGTTGCGAGGCGCTGCTCCGCAGCGGCTGCGAGGTCGTCGTGAAGTGCGGTCATGGCTGTGTCTCCTGTGTTTCTGCGCTAGTCCTTGAGGAACCAGACGGCGCCCTGCGGTGAGGGTTCGAGGCGCCAGCCCGGCTCGACGAGGTAGGTCGTGTTCTCGGTGGTGACGATCGCCGGACCGGGAATCACGTGGTGGTGACTCAGCGCGTCGGCGTCGTAGATCGCGGTGGTGATCGCCCGGGGATGCGCGACGAAATGGACGTCGCGGTGCCCGACCGGCGTCGGCAGCGTCCGCTCCCCGTCGTGGTGCAGGGAATCGAACTCGACGGTCTCACCGTTGACGTAGGACGCGACCCGGATGGTCTGGACGCGGATGCCGGCCTCGGGTGCGGCCGACCCCTCGCCGTAGCGCTTGGAGTAGATGTCGGAGAACGTACGGATCAGGTCGAGCACGTCACCGACACCGTGAATCCGGTTGATGTCGAAGGCCACTGCCGTCGTCACGAGCTGGTTGCCGTAGCGCAGGTCCATCTCGAGGCGGTGCTCGATCGCCCCGTCGCCGACGCCCTGACGCCGCAGATCCTCCGCGCCCCGGGCCTCGAGCGCGGCGACGATCTCGTTGAACTCGTCGTAGCTGTCGTAGAGCCCGCGGGTGGTGGCGTTGTAGAGCACCACGTGGACGCCGCGCTCGTGGATGTGCAGCTGCTTCATGTTGCCGGCGCCGCAGGCGGAGAACACCGAGGAGAACGGCGGGGCGAGGATCTTGCGGATGCCGGCCTGGTCGGCGATCCCGCACGCGTGCAGCGGGCCGTTGCCGCCGTACGCGAGCATCGTGAAGTCCTCCGGCAGATAGCCGCGCACCCGCAGCTCCTTGGCGATGCCGATCGCCATCTGCTCGTCGACGGACCGCTTGATGACCTTGGCGACGTCGATGACGTCGAGGTCGAGCTCGTCGCACAGCTGTTCCTCGACGGCGAACACCGCCCGCTTGCGGTTGAGCTTGATGAAGCCGTTGGCGTAGTTGTCCGGATCGAGGTAGCCGAGCAGCAGGTCGGCGTCGGTCACCGTGGGGCGCAGCCCGCCGCGGTCGTAGCAGGCCGGACCGGGGTCCGAGCCGGCGGACTCGGGCCCGAGCCGGACCGAGTGGTGGATCCGGTCGTAGCTTGCGATGGAACCACCGCCGGCACCGAGGGTTTCGAGGTGGATCATCGGGACCGAGACCAACCAGCGGTCGATCGTGGGCTGGAAATCGTAGTGCTTCACGCCGCCCGCGGGTACCAGCCCGATGTCGAAGGACGTGCCGCCCATGTCGGTGGTGATGATGTTGCCGATGCCCGAGGACTCCGACAGATGCTCGGCGGCACTGACACCCGCGACGGGACCCGAGTGGATGGTCTGCAGGGCATCGGTCGAATTCATCTGGGCCATGCCGCCGGAGTTGTGGATGATGAGCATCGGCTTGTCGTAGCCCGAGTCGCGCAGGTTGTTCGCGAGCTGGCTCATGGCGTGGAACATGATGCCGTGCAGGAAGCCGTCGACGATGGTGGACGTCGCGCGGACGTACTCGCCCTTGCGCCCGGAGACCTGGTGGCCGAGCAGCACCGGGATCGCGCCGAGCTGATGCTCCGGGTACTCCTCCTGGATGATCTCCATGATCCGCAGCTCGTGGGTGGGATTCTCGGTGGCGTTCACCAGCGACACCACGAGCGCCTGCGCACCGGCGTCGACGAGTTCGCGCACCATCGTGCGCACGTTCCGCTCGACGAGCGGGACGACGATGTCGCCGGCGGAATTGACCCGCTCCTGGACCGACCGGATCAGGCTCCGGTGGACCAGCGGTTCGGGCCGCTCCGCGGCCGGCAGGTTCTGCTGCATCGACGGATCGAGTCCCTCGCCGTATCCGCGGCCGCGGGAGAGCGGGATGGTGTCCTCGAAGCCGTGGGTGACGATGGCACCGACGCGCGGGCCCTTGCGCTCGATGAGGGCGTTGGTGCCGAGCGTGGTCGCGTAGCGGACCGAATCCACCTGGGACAGGACGTCGTCCCGGTCCAGTTCGGCTCGGCGGCAGGCGAGGTCGAGTGCCTCGTTGAAGCCCTGCGCGAGGTTGTGGTGGGTGGTGAGGGCCTTGGCCTCGACGTACTTGTCGTCCCAGGCGAAGAAGCAGTCGGTGAAGGTGCCGCCGATGTCGACGGAGATTCGTTTCATGGTGACGAGGTTCCTTGCGGGTCGCGGTGACTAGTGGTGGTTGTGGCGCCGGCCTTCGAACTCGCCCTCGGCGTCCTGGCCGGGGCCGTACGTGACGACCTGTCCGGGATCGGTGCCGCGTTCGAGCCACTGGGCGCGCAAGGCGTCGACGTCCCATTCCATGTCGACGGTCGGGGGGTGTCCCGGCGGGATGTACTCGGTCTCGATCTGGGTGCCGCAGCCGGGGCAGTAGTACTCGAGGATGCGGCAGTAGGACGGGTCCGGCGAGAAGGTGAACTCGTAGCGGTCGGGATCGATGATCGGCTGGTGGATCTCGCGCGGGTCGCGGTCGTAGACCAGGGTGCCTTCCTTGTAATTGCCGCGGGCGCTGCCGAGTTCGTGCCGGCACACCCGGCACACCCACAGTTCGCTGTCGAGGTCGATGACCAGGTATTCGGTCATGGGGATCTGCATGTCGTGCATCCTTCGAACGAGCCTGCGGTCGAACAGGCTTCGGGCTCTGTCGGTCAGTGGGTGTCGGTGAGCAGCAGGTCGCCGCCGGCGGTGACGTCGAACTTCCAGCCCTCCTGCACGCGGGCGGTGAAGAAGGGGCCTTCGACGATGGCCGGACCCTCGGCGCTGGCGCCGGGCTCCTGGTCGGCCAGCGTGAACACCGGAACCGCCCGTCGGCCGTCGGCTCCGAGCACGGTGCGCTCCCCGGCCGCCCGGGGATCGCGGGCCTCGGCGAAGGAGCCGTGCGGGAGCTCGATCCGGTTCATCCGGCGGGTGGCCACCAGGGTCAGCGCGGTGGACGCGCCGGGGAGGAGCTCGACGCACTCACCGGGTTCGTACGACGCCTCGTCGACCGTGGCCCCGTGCGCATCCTCGGTGGTCAGGGTCCAGGACAGCTCGCAGTCGGTGAGGGCGTGCCCCTCCTGGAACATGTCCCGTTCGGCCTTGGCCAGCAGGTCGGCCACGGCCGCGGCGAGCGTCGCCTCCGCCGTGTCCGCGACGTCGGCCTCGTAGCTCTGCCCGATGTCGGAGAACCCGATCCCGAAGGCGGAGAACACCGCAGCGAGCTTGGGGACGAGCACGCTGCGCACGCCCGCGACCCGCGCCGCGCCACACGCACTCATCGGGCCGGCGCCGCCGAACGCGGCGATGGTGGTCTCGTCGGCCTCCGACACCGCGGGCGCGACGGCGTTGCCCATCGCGGTGAAGTACGCCTGCTCCATCGCCAGCAGCGCCTCGTCGAGGGTGAGGCCGAGAGGTTCGGCCACCGTGGCGGTGACGACGGCGCGGGCCCGGTCCGCGTCGAGGGTGAAGTCGCCGTCGAGGTAGGTGGTGGGGTCGAGGACGCCGAGGAGGAGGTTGACGTCGGTGATGGTGGCGGACGTGCCGCCGAAGCCGAAGCAGGCCGGTCCGGGTGCCGCACCGACACTTTCCGGTCCGACGGTGATCGCCCCGTCGGTGACGGTGATGACGGAGCTACCGCCGATGCCGGCCGACTCGACGTTCGACATCGGGAAGGAGGTCGGGATGCCGGCGATGGAGCCGCGGCGGTCGGTGAGGATCTCCCGCCCGGCCACCGTGCCGATGTCGGTCGTGGTGCCGCCGACGTCGATCATGAGAACGTGCTTGAGGCCGTAGATCTCGGCGAGCGCCCGGGTGCCTTCGAGGCCGCCGCGGGGGCCGGACGAGTACGTCTTGAGGGCCACGGACTTCGCGACGCGCGAGGAGGCGCCGTCGTTGCGGTAGATCAGCAGCGGGTTCTTGACGCGGTGGTCGCGCAGCCGGTGCTCGGCGTTGTAGAGGAACCGCTCCATCGTTGGGTGCAGGAACGTGTTGATCACGGCCGACCAGACCCGCCGGGCCGGGGTGCGGTCGGTGGTGAAGTCCCACGAGTACAGGAACGGAACCGAGCCGAGCAGGTGGCGCGGGAACTTGCGCAGCAGGATGCCGCGCAGCTTCCGCTCGCGTCCGTCGTCGGTGTCCCCGACGGCGACGACGATGCGGGCGGCGCCGTCGGTGGTGAGACGGTTGACCCGGGCGACCAGCTCCCCTTCGAGGTCCGCGGCCTCGGCGTCGACGACGGCCACCCGGGCCCCGACGAGGTCGTCGAACAGCGCCTGCTGCTCGGGGGTGCGGCGCAGCTCGTCGACGAGGGCGGCCGAGTCGGTGATGATGCCGATGCGGGGGCCCTTGCGCTCGACGAGCGCGTTCGTCCCCTGCGTGGTCGAGTAACGGATGTGCGCCGTCGAGTGCAGCAGTGCAGGCAGGTCCTCGGCTCCGTAGATCTCCTTCGACACCTTCGTCAATCCGTCGAACAGGCACTGCGACAGATCGAACGGTGTGGTGAGGGTCTTGGTGAAGCTGAATTCGTGGCCGTCCCAGGCGCAGATGTCGGTGAGCGTGCCACCGTTGTCGATGTTGATGAGTCTGTCCATCGGGTGTCCCCCGTTTCGGGTTGCGGTGATGCGGTTCGAATGAGGAAGAGCATGCGTCCGGACCCGGGGATGTGAAGTGTGCCACTTTCGGACACCCGCTATGACGTGGCTCATCTCCCGCCTTCGGACGCCCCTCGACCTGCGGATTCGAGCGCGCGTCGCCGGAACGGGGCCGTTCGGCCCCCGAACCGGCGGGAGGGGTGGGCGGCTCCCGCGGACGGGGAGTGTCCGGAATTGGGACGGTGCGCCGGCGGGCCACGCCGGCGGGACACCAGCACCCGCGGCGGCCGGTGCCGGCCGCCGTCGATCCACGCGAAAGCCCTTTCGAGACAGCGTATTCGGTGGCGCCCGACGCTCGGGGGTGGCGACGAGAGGCCACGGCGGCACCTACCGTAAGGTCGGCTCGGTGACACCGCTCGAACTGTTCCTCGTCGCCCTGGCCGGGCTGGGCGCCGGCGCGATCAACGCGCTGGTCGGCTCCGGGACCCTCATCACCTTCCCGACCCTCGTCGCCTTCGGGCTGCCGCCGGTGACCGCCACAATGTCCAACGCGGTCGGGCTCGTCGCGGGTGGGGTGTCGAGCACGTGGGGGTACCGGCGGGAGCTGCGCGGACAGTGGCCCCGGCTACGGTGGCAGATCCCCGCGTCGGTCTCCGGCGCGGTCCTCGGATCGTGGCTGCTGCTGAACCTGCCCGAGTCGGCCTTCGAGACGATCGTGCCCGTCCTGCTCGTGCTGGCGCTGCTCCTCGTCGTGTTCCAGCCGAAGCTGCAGCAGTGGGTGCTGCGCCGCTCCGGCGGCCCGGCGGAGC
Source organism: Rhodococcus sp. 2H158 (assembly GCF_053764755.1). Taxonomy (NCBI): domain Bacteria; kingdom Bacillati; phylum Actinomycetota; class Actinomycetes; order Mycobacteriales; family Nocardiaceae; genus Rhodococcus; species Rhodococcus sp. 2H158. The sequence goes on along the minus strand of NZ_JBSNCE010000033.1, from coordinate 47,416 downwards.
AGATCGGCCCCGCCCGGATGACGGCGCTGATCGTCGGCACCTTCGCAGTGGGCGTGTACGGCGGCTACTTCACGGCCGCGCAGGGCATCCTGCTGATGGGCCTGTTCGGAGCGCTGCTGCACGATCACATCCAGCGGCAGAACGCCGCGAAGAATCTGCTCTCGCTGCTCGTCAACGTCGTGGCCGCCACCGCCTACACGCTGGTCGCGTTCGACCGGATCGACTGGACGGCGGCGGCGCTGATCGCCGTGGGCTCGCTGATCGGCGGCGCACTCGGTTCCCGGTACGGCCGCCGGCTCTCGCCCACGGCGCTGCGTGCCGTCATCGTCGTGGTCGGGTTGATCGGCTTGTACCGGCTGCTGGCCTGAGCGGTCGGTGACACACTCGAACGGTGAGCGACGAACCCACACCCGCGCCGGTCTGGAACTACCTCATGGACATGGACGGTGTCCTGGTCCACGAGGAACACCTGATTCCCGGCGCCGACGCGTTCCTGACCGAGCTGCGCGAGAACGGCACGCCGTTCATGGTGCTCACCAACAACTCGATCCGCACTCCGCGGGATCTGCGGGCCCGGCTGCTGCGCACCGGGCTCGACGTCCCGGAGAAGTCGATCTGGACGTCGGCGCTGGCGACTGCGACGTTCCTGGCGAATCAGCGCCCCGGTGGCAGCGCGTACGTGGTGGGCGAGTCGGGGCTGACCACGGCCCTGCACGACATCGGGTACGTCCTCACCGACAGCGATCCGGACTACGTCGTCCTGGGGGAAACCCGCACGTACTCGTTCGAGGCGATCACCACGGCGATCCGGCTCGTCGAGCGGGGTGCCCGGTTCATCGCGACCAATCCGGATCCGACCGGGCCGTCGCGGGAGGGCTCGCTTCCCGCCACCGGGGCCGTCGCGGCCCTGATCACCCGGGCGACGGGCCGCGAACCGTACTTCGTGGGCAAGCCCAACGCCCTGATGATGCGGTCCGCCCTGCGCGCGATCGGCGCGCACTCGGAGCACACGCTGATGATCGGCGACCGCATGGACACCGATATCGTCTGCGGCCTCGAGGCGGGCCTGCAGACACTGCTGGTCCTGACCGGCATCTCCACCCGCGAGTCCGTGGAGATGTTCCCCTACCGGCCCACCCGCGTCATCGAATCGATCGCGGAACTGGTGGGGCGCACCGCGAATCCGTTCTGAGCGGCATCGAGCGGGCGGTTCCGGCGCCGAAGGGGAGGTTGTCGCGCATGCCACTCGGGCGATGCCGCAACAACCTCCCCGTCACCGTTCACACATGACGTCACTGCCCGGCCCCCACCGGACCGGGCAGCGACGACGCCCCGCCGACGAGAGGATGAGGTTCTCGTCGGCGGGGCTGCTCACCTCTGAAGGCGCCTCGCTCAGCCGATGCTGAAGGGCTGGCCCCAGAGGGTGACCTGCTGGACCACGTTGCCGGTGTCCACAGTGACCTTCACATAGCTCCGCGCCTGGGCATAGCCGGCACACCCTTCGACATTCATCGTCGAGTCGGTCCAGCTCACGCTGCCGTTGGCACCATTGAAGGCGTTGAAGAACACGTGCGATTCGGCACCGAAGGCATCCGGTACGGTTCGGTCGATGACGCGGTAGTCCACGGCTTGGCCGGGGCCGAGAGCGACCTGGCCGCTGTTCGAGATGCCCGGGGTGACCGATCCCTCGCCGGAGATGAGATTCGCGGAACCCTTCAGATCCGCACCGGCAGTGGCGTTACCACCGAAAGTCAATTGGCAAGCCACGATGTATCCGGGCTGGATACGGTTCTTTGCATTCTTGACGTTGCCGCCGTTCAACTGGACCTTCGCATCTCCAGAGACCCACACATTGCGGTGCAGCGGCGTAGAGCCCATCGACGGCGAGATGTTCGCGCGCTCGTTGGTGAGGTCGATCGTGACCTCAGTGCCATCCGCGAGGGTCTCTGTGATCGAGCCACCCGGCAACGGAACGAACGTGTCGGCGTTCGCCGTGCCGGCGGTAGCAAATCCGAGGGCAACAGCAGCAGTGGCGGCGATTCCCGCCGCCTTCAGGCCGTTGGTGATGCTGGTCTTCATGTTCTCTCTCTCGAGGTTCGATGCTCGCGCAGGCGAGGAGTGAGGGGCAGAGGTGCGACTCGATCAGCCGATGCTGAACGGCTGGCCGTACAGCGTGGTCTTGGAGTAGTTGTCACCCGTGACCTCGAGGACCGTGTACGAGCGCGCCTGCGCCATGCCGCCGCAACCCTGAACCTCGATCTGAGCGTCCTGGTAGTCGATGGTGTAGGAACCGTCCTTCTTGATGTCCTTGGCCTGCACAGGCACGAACTTCACCTGACCGGCGGCAATCGGAACACTCAGCGAACCGGACAGGCCACCGCCGAGCTTGCTCGGATCGAGGGACGTATTGAATCCGAGATTGCCCTTGAGACCGGTGATGTCCATCTGGCAACCGACGATGTAACCCGTGGTGAGACGCGGAACACCGTTGGTGGAGGTGCCTTCGGTGCCCTTCGCGGAAGAGATACCACCGTTGGTCGGCGTGGCCTCGAGGTTCGCAGGCAGGCCCTTGACATCGGCCGTGATCGTGCCGGACACCCATGCCACGCGACCTGCGCCGTTCGCAGCCAGCGACGGCGAGATCAGTGCGCTCTCAGCGGTCCGCTTGAGGGTGGCATTCCCGTTCGACGCGACAATCTCGCCGTCCGGCAGCGGAACGAAGGTGTCGGCGCTGGCCACACCCGCGGACAGGAACCCCATGGTGATCGCGGCGGCAGCAGCGACGCCACCGATGCGGGCGCCGCGGCGGAAGCCGGACGTGTGCTTCTTGCTCAATTCATTCCCCTACTCAGGTGTGCGGTTACCCGGGCGCCCCCGGGCACGACTCGTCGCGCGGCCATTTCGTGACCGCCGCGGTCGATCATGTGTGTCAGTTGGTCAGGTCGGGGCGAAACCCAGGCTGGGTTCTCGCGCTGGCGGATTCAGGTGTCGTTTGGCATTCGCCCCGAAGGGCACTGTGGACCGACACCCCCGCTCGGACCCCAGTTCGTGACGGAACGATAACACGCATGATTGAAAGGGTCACTAAACAGTTACGAGTGTGGTCCACATCACACGTGGCACGAATCGGGCAAACGGGGAAGTACCCGGAGCACTCACCGGTGTACGACGTGCAGAGTCCCACACAGTGAGACTTACTCTGCGGTAAGAAATTACGACGCGGCATACCCATTGGTAAGAAACTGTTCATCTGATCGTCCGCAGCGGAAGGGGAATACCCGCCACGGTCAATGTCACCGCCTCCGACTCGGCGGCCACCCGCGCGTTGAGCCGCCCGAGCAGGTCGCGGAACAGCCGGCCGGACGCCGTCGGCGGCACCACGCCGCTGCCGACCTCGTTGCTGACCGCCACCACCGGCACGGCACACGAACGCCACGCGCCGAGCAACTCCACGACGTCCGCCTCGACCGCGGCGACGTCGCCGCCCGACCACACGTCGTGACGGTCCAGGCGGGCGGTGAGCCAGGTCCCCAGGCAGTCGATCAGCAACGGCTCGCGCGACCCGCGCAGTACGGATGCCACGTCGTCGGTCTCCACCGTCGTCCACGACCGCGGCCGACGGGCGCGGTGCAGCGCCACCCGCTCGGCCCATTCCGCGTCGCCGTCGCGCGTGCCGCCGGTCGCCACGTACGTCACCGCCGGGAACGATTCGAGCAACTCCTCGGCGTGCCGCGACTTGCCGGAGCGGACACCGCCGAGTACCAGGGTGCGCTGCGTCGCAGCGGCTTTGCCGGTCGTTTGTCCCACCGTCGTCACCTCACCGTCGTCGCCCGGTCGCGCCCCGCAGGCCGCCAGGCGGATCCGCAACTGCGCGACCGGCGGGTTGTGGTGCCCCAGATGCACGGCCACCACATCGGTCCGCTCGGTCACCGCCCCGCACGCGCGCAGCGCCCCCACCGTCTCGCCGAACGCGGGCAGCGTGTGGTGCGCATCCCCCAGATCGATGCGGTCACCGAAGGTCTCCTCCAGGAAGACCGCGTCGTACCCTGCGCCGGCGACCCGGTCGAACCAGTCCGCGGGCAGCGGGCCGGTGTCGCACGCCCACAGCAGCCGGTCGCCGCCCGGGCCCTGCACGTCGTAGAGCACCGAGTCTCCCTCGCTCAGGACCCGGTGGGCGGCGGGCAGGACCCGCACCCGGTACTCGCCCACCGTCAGCGCGTCCCCGGCCGCGACGGGCACGAACCGCACCGCGTCGGTGGGACCCACCCAGTCCCGGCACTGGTCCAGCGCCTCGGGGGGTCCGATCACCTCGATCTCGAAATCCGCTGTCGCCCAGGCACGGAACAGCAGCGCCTGCGGGCCGAGATGGTCGGGATGCGAATGGGTGAGCAGGATGTGCCGCACCCCGGCGAGGGTGCGGCCGTGGCGCAGGGCCGCGCGCGGCGCCTCGGGTCCGCAGTCGAGCATGAGGACGTCGTCCACCAGTGCCGCCGTCTGCCCCCGTATCTCGCCGCGGGCCGCCGCGTCCGAGCACGATGCGCACGTGCAGAACGGATTCGGCCAGCCGTCGGCCGCACCCGTGCCCAGCAGCAGCACCTCCATCACGAACCCTCCGATCCGGTTCGGCCGGAACAGCTCCCGCGAACCGGCACGACGGCCAGTCCCGAACCGGGGCGGTCCAGCACCTCGACGCGCGCGCCGTACACGTCGGCGATGCGCCGGGCCGTCAGCACCTGCCGGGGCGAGCCGTCGGCGACGACGCGGCCGTCGGCGAGCAGCACCAGCCGTCCGCCGTACAGCGCCGCCGAGGTCAGGTCGTGCATGGCCGCGAGGACGGTGAGCCCGTTCTCCGCGCGCATCGACTCCACCAGGTCCAGCACGTGCTGCTGGTGGCCGATGTCGAGGGCGCTGGTGGGCTCGTCCAGCAGCAGCACCTTCGGCTCCTGCGCGAGTGCGCGCCCGAGCACCACCCGTTGCAGCTCACCGCCGGACAGCTCGGTCGCCGGCCGCGCGGCGAGTCCGCGCAGGTCGAGCCGGTCGAGTACCGACTCGACCACCTCGCGGTCGTGCGCCGACTCGGTCGCGAACCGCGGCATGTGCGGGGTGCGGCCGAGGCGGATCAGGTCGGCGACGGTCATGCCCTCGGGCACCACCGGCCGCTGCGGCATGAGCGCCACCGTCCGGGCCATCGCCCGGCGTCCGGCGTGAGCGGGGTCCAGGCCGCCGACGCGGATCCGGCCGGTCGCGGGCACCAGGCCCGCGAGCGCGTGCAGCAGCGTGGTCTTCCCACCGCCGTTGGGCCCGACGAGGGCGACCCACTCCCCCTGTCCGACACGCAGGTCCACCCCGTGCAGGACGGTCTTGCCGCCGCGGTCGACGCTCAGGCCGTGGCAGTCGACGGCGTTCACGACACCCCCCGATGCCGGCGCAGCACGACCAGGAAGAACGGGGCGCCGACGGCCGCGGTCACCACGCCGATGGGCAGTTCGGCCGGGGACATCACGGTCCGGGCCAGCACGTCCGCCAGGACGAGGAAGGCGGCCCCGATCATCAGCGACAGCGGCAGCAGCAGCCGGTGCCCCGGACTGACGAGCAGCCGGATCGCGTGCGGCACCACGATTCCGACGAAGCCGATGAGCCCGCTGGCGCCGACCACGGCGGCGGTGCCGAGGGTGGCCACGCACACCAGGACCAGCCGGACCCGGGCCGGGCTCACGCCGAGGCTCGCGGCCTCCACGTCGCCGACCGCCATCACGTCGAGCATCCGGCGGTGCAGCAGGATGACCGCGGCGGACACCACCACGTACGGCAGCACAACGACCACGTCGGACCAGCCGTCGGTGCTGAGGCGGCCGAGCAGCCACGTGTACACCTGCCGCAGGGTCTCGTCGTAGAGCTGCTGGACGAACGTCTGCGCCGCGTTGGCGAACGCCGCGACCGCGACGCCGGCCAGGATGATGACGACCTCCGAACGCATCCCGCCGACGCTGCGCCCGAGCGCGTACGTGGCGGCGACGGCCACCAGGCCGCCGGCGAACGCGGCGACCGGCACCCCGGCGGCGCCGAGCACCCCGCCGAGCGCGATCGCGAGGGTGGCGCCCAGGCCCGCCCCGCTCGACACACCGAGCAGGTACGGGTCGGCCAGCGGGTTGCGGAACACCCCCTGGTAGGTGGCACCCGCGATGGCGAGCATCGCGCCGACCAGCGCGCCGAGCGCCACCCGCGGCATCCGGATGTTCCACAGGATGGCCTGCTGCCGCGTCGTCAGTCCGGAGTCGACGTCGACGAACGGCAGGGCGTCGATCAGCTCGAGGAACACGCCGCGCACGGTGAGCCCGGCGGGGCCGACGAGCACCCCGATATGCAGCGCGACCACCAGGACGAGGGCTGCCGCGCCGAGCACCAGGGCCGGGTGGCGCGCGGCGCGGGTCACCGGGTGGGCTGCGCGGCGGGTTCGGAAGCGGGCGCGGCGGCCACGATCGTCCCGAGGTGCCGCACGAGGTCCACGACCCGGGGTCCCCAGCGGCTGGCGACGTCCTCGTCGAGCACGTGGACCTGGCCGGACCGGACGGCCGTCAGCTCGCCCCAGCCGGCGCGGGCGGCCACGGTGTCCGGGGTGACACCGCAGCACTGCCCGTCGGCGAGGAAGATCAGGTCGGGGTCGGCGTCGAGGACGTACTCGGCGGACAGTTGCGGGTAGGCGTCGGCTCCGGCGGCGTCGCCGATCGAGCGCAGGCCGAGCATCGAGTAGATGCCGCCGACGAAGGTGCCGCCGGTGACGCTGTAGTAGGTGTCGTCGAGTTCGTGGTAGTAGGTCAGCGGGGCCGGGCGCGGGGGCAGCCCGGCGACGACCTCGTCGATGTCGCTGCGCATCGAGGCGACGAGTGCGGCCGCGTCGCCGACGTGCCCGGTGGCGGCGCCGAGCTGCTCCATCTGCGTGTACGCCTCGTCCAGGGTGGTGGCGGCGGGCAACAGCAGCGTGGGGACGCCGGCCGCTTCGAGGCCGGAGACGAGGTCGCCGACGTCGTCCATGGCGACCACGAGGTCCGGTTCGTAGCCGAGCACGGCCTCGACGTTCGGCGAGTATCCGGACAGGGCGGTGACGGGCGCCTCCGCGGGGAAATCGGACTGGTCGTCGACCGCGACGACCTGGTCGCCGGCGCCGACGGCGTAGAGCATCTCGGTGGCGGTGGGGCTGAGGGAGACGATCGATTCGGGGACCGCGTCGAGGGTGATCGCGCCGTCGCCGGAGCCCACGGTGACCGGGAAGGTCCCGTCGCCGGACGGCGCGGAGGCCGGCTCGGATCCGCCGCTCGAGCCGCACGAGGCGGCGAGCAGGGCGAGCGCGGCGAGTCCGGTAGCGAACAGCCGGCGGGCGGGCGCAGTGGGGGCAGGCACAGCCATCCTCCGTGAGGCGGAGGACGAAAACAGCACGGCTGCAACGGATCACCGTTGCGGCACGACACCGTCCTTCGTCCGAGGACCAGTACGTGACCGCCGCGCCGGCCGACCTGACTCGTCCGGCAGCGCGCTGCCGGCCTCACAGTTGCGGGACAGTGCCGGATTACACCGGACTTCACCGATACGCTGCGGCACCCCGCCGGCAAGCGGGGTCACCGCAGCGTATCGCAGGACGCCGGGTCCGGGGACGGCGGCCCGACGCCGTCTTCGACCGGTTCCCCACCAGGTGACCCCATCGGAGGACGTCGACACCGTCAGTGCGCCGAGCCGCGCTTCTTCCGTTTCGGAATCAGGTGCGCGATCAGGACGATGATCGCACCCACGACGAGCCCGACGAGTGCGGACACCACGGTCCCGGCAGTCCAGGACAGCACACCGCCGAAGCCGCCGTGCACGAGCTCGCCGAACCAGTGTTCGAGATCGTGGAGGCGATCGGCCGGCCAATGGAATCCTGCCTCGCCGACGTTGACGAGCAGGATGTGGCCACCGACCCACAGCATCGCGGCGATCCCGACCACGGTGAGCACCGTCATCACCTTCGGCATCGCGGCCACGAGCCCCCGCCCGAATCGTCGACTGAACGACGATCGGCGTCGGGCGAGCGACAGGCCCACGTCGTCCATCTTCACGATCAGCGCGACCGCGCCGTACACCAGGGCGGTGATGAGGATCGCGACGACGATGAGCACCAGCAGCCGGGTGAGGAACGGCTCGTCCTCGACCGACGCCAGCGAGATCACCATGATCTCGGCCGACAGGATGAGGTCGGTGCGGATCGCGCCGCTGACCATCGACTTCTCGAACTCCGGCCCGCTCTGCTCCGCGGTCGCGTCCTTGTCGTGATGACCGCCGGTGAGCGCTTCGTAGACCTTCTCGGCCCCCTCGTAGCACAGGAACAGACCACCGGCGATCAACAGGTAGGGCAGCGCCTGGGGCAGGAACTGGCTCAGGAGCATCGCCACCGGCAGGATGATCAGGAGCTTGTTGCGGATCGACCCGGTCGCGATCTTGCGGATGATCGGCAGTTCACGATCGGGGGTGAACCCGTGCACATAGCGCGGGGTGACGGCGGTGTCGTCGACGACGACACCGGCCGCCTTGACGCCGGCCTTGCCGGCCGCGGCGCCGATATCGTCGATGGACGCCGCGGCCGCCTTCGTCAGCGCCGCGACGTCGTCCAACAGGGCGACGAGACCACCAGCCACGGGAACCTCCCACAGTTCGGCTGTGCAGAGCCGATCGAACGACACGCAGTTGCGGGTCGACACGTACGTTACCGAAGCACACCCGACCACCGAGCCGGCTCTCCTTCGGTGTCCGGTACGGCCGGTGTCAGCGACTCGGCGGCCCCAGGGGGCGCATCAGAGTCCGCGATGCCGGCACGGCCTCGACGTGGCCGCCGCCTCCGACGTGGCCGCGGGCTACTTCAGCGCCTGCTCGAAGTCCTCGAGCAGGTCCTCCGGATCCTCGAGCCCCACCGACAACCGGACCACACCGTCGGACAGGCCGATCGCGGCCCGGCCCTCCGGTCCCATCGCCCGGTGCGTCGTCGTCGCGGGATGGGTGATCAGCGACTTGGCGTCGCCGAGGTTGTTGGAGATGTCGACGATGCGCAGCCCGTCGAGCAGTTCGAACGCGCGCTTCTTGCCCTCGCCCTCCGGGGCGTCCAGTTCGAAGGTCACGACCGTGCCGCCGCCGCTCATCTGGGACCGCGCCAGGTCGTATTGCGGGTGCGACTCGAGGAACGGGTACTTGACCCACTTGATCGCGGCGTGGTCCTGGAGGAAACGGGCGATCCGCCCGGCCGACTCCACCGAGTGCCGGATCCGCAGCGGCATCGTCTCGAGGCCCTTGAGCAGGGTGTGGGCGTTGAACGGGCTCAGCGCCGGGCCGGTGTGCCGGATGAGCTGCTGCACCGGGCCGTCGATGTAGTCCTGCGGGCCGAGGATCGCCCCGCCGAGCACGCGGCCCTGGCCGTCGATGTGCTTGGTGCCCGAGTACACGACGATGTCGGCGCCGAGCTCCAGGCTGCGCTGCAGCAGCGGCGTGGCGAAGACGTTGTCGAGCACCACCTTGGCACCGGCGGCGTGGGCCATCTCGGAGACCCGGCGCACGTCGACGAGGGTCTGCATCGGGTTCGACGGCGTCTCGAAGAAGACCGCGGTCGTGGGCACGGACAGCGCCTGTTCCCACTGGTCGAGGTCCTCGCCGTCGACGAACACCGTCTCGACGCCCCAGCGGGGCAGGATCTCGTTGCACACCACGAAGCAGGAGCCGAACAGGCTCCGGGCCGCGACCAGGCGATCGCCCTTGCCGAGCAGCGCGGCGAGGGAGGTGAACACCGCCGACATGCCGGAGGCCGTCGCGTAGCAGCCCTCGGCGCCCTCGAGCAGCCGCAACCGCTCCTCGAACATCTTCACGGTCGGGTTGCCGTACCGGGAGTAGACGAAGTGGTCCACCTCGCCCGTGAACGCCCGCTCCGCGGCCTCGGCCGATTCGTAGACGAAACCGGAATTGAGGTAGATCGCCTCGGAGGTCTCCTCGAATCCGGACCGCATGGTGCCGCCGCGCACGCCGAGCGTGGCGGGACGCACCGATGCCGGCAGCGGCCGCTCGAAGGCGCCGCCCCTGGGAATTGCGCTCACGACTGCCTCCACGGCAGGCCCGCGGCCCGCCAGCCCTCGGCTCCGCGATGCCTCTCGACATCGAGGCCGCCTTCGAATCCTTCGACGATGTTGTACGACGGGGCCAGGCCCGCCGCGGTGGCCGCTTCCGCGGCCGCGATGGAACGCTGCCCCGAGCGACACAGGAACACGATCGGCCCGCCGGTCACGCCGGCGTCCTTCAGCTGCTCGACGAACCCCCCGTTGCGGGTGCCGTCCGGGTAGCGCACCCACTCGACGAAGACGGTGCGGCGCCCGATGGGGGAGGTCTCGGGGACCCCCACGTATTTCCATTCGGCGTCGGTACGCACATCGACGAGCACGGCGTCCGGGTTCTCGCGCAGCAGCTCCCACGCTTGCTGCGGCGTTATATCACCTGCGTAGCTCACCGCACCAGCTTTTCACAGTTCACGGCGAGCCGACCAGGCGGGCGGGTGGCGCCGGTCCCCGATCAGAAGGTGCAGACCCGCCAGACGTCGTCGATCCGGACGAACTGCCACGTGGCGGTCTGCTCGTTCCCGTCGAACCGGGCGCGCACGTCGGCGGTTCCCCGGTCGCCGTCCGTTTCGACGTTCTCGACGCCCTCGAGCTGCACCTCGCCGTCGACGCCGGCCAGCGGGGCCCGGTCGGCAGGGAGCCCCTCGCAGCGCAAGCGGTCCTGCGCGGGGGCGTCGCCGGCGTTGTGCGCGCGGACGTAGTCGTCGACCGTTCGCACGACGAGCTCGGTCCCGGAGGTGCTGCTGTCCGACGGTGACACCAGCTGGGCGACGAACACCCCGACGACGAGCACCACGATGATCGCGAGCGCCGCGAGGAACGGCGTCGCGCTGCTGCGGTCCGTTTCGTCCGGGTCGGGTTCGGGTGCGCGTTCGGCTGCCATGGGGCGATCCTAGGCCGCGCGGGCACGGCCCCCCGCGGGCGCATTTGCCCCAATAAACCCTCTTGAGGTAGGAATTGCCCATGGCCTCTACGCACCTCGTTCGACGTCTCGCCGTCGACCTGTGTCGAGTGAGCGCCCACATGTGTTGTCGCTGAAGCGATTTCTCGTCACGCCCGGTTCGTCGCGCAGTTTCTGCCGCTCCCGCGTGCCCATGGCAGCCACCCCTGCCGGCTCCCTTCCTCAATTAAGCTGAACCACGTCCGTCCGCACACCGAAGAGGTAGTTGACCCCTGATGACCGATCAGACTCGTCCCCTTCGCGTCGCGATCGTCGGTGCCGGCCCCGCCGGTATCTACGCCGCCGATGCGCTCATGAAGTCCGACACCGAGGTCAGCATCGACCTGTTCGAGCGGATGCCCGCCCCGTTCGGTCTCATCCGCTACGGCGTGGCCCCGGACCATCCGCGCATCAAGGGCATCATCACCGCGCTGCACAAGGTGCTCGACAAGCCCCAGGTCCGGCTGCTCGGCAACCTCGACTACGGCACCGACATCACCCTCGACGACCTGCGCCGCTTCTACGACGCGGTGATCTTCTCCACCGGCGCCAACGCCGACCGCGCCCTGAACATCCCCGGCATCGACCTCGACGGCAGCTACGGCGCCGCCGACTTCGTCTCCTGGTACGACGGCCACCCGGACGTGCCCCGCAACTGGCCGCTCGAGGCCGAGAAGGTCGCCGTGCTCGGCGTCGGCAACGTCGCCCTCGACATCGCCCGGGTGCTGGCCAAGACCGGCGACGAGCTGCTGCCGACGGAGATCCCCGCCAACGTCTACGAGGGCCTGAAGAACAACAAGGCCGTCGAGGTGCACGTGTTCGGCCGCCGCGGTCCCGCCCAGGCCAAGTTCACCCCGCTCGAGCTGCGTGAGCTCGACCACTCGCCCACCATCGAGGTCATCGTCGATCCCGAGGACATCGACTACGACGAGGGCTCGGAGGCGGCGCGCCGCAATTCCAAGCAGGTCGACATGGTGGCCAACACCCTGCAGGACTGGGCCATCCGCGACGTCGGCGACCGCCCGCACAAGCTGTTCCTGCACTTCTTCGAGTCCCCGTCCGAGATCCTCGGCGAGGACGGCAAGGTCGTGGGCCTGCGCACCGAGCGCACCGAGCTCGACGGCACCGGCAACGTCCGCGGCACCGGCAAGTTCCGTGACTGGGAGGTCCAGGCCGTGTACCGGGCCGTGGGCTACCTGTCGCAGAACATCGCCAAGCTGCCGTTCGACGAGCAGGCCGGCACCGTGCCCAACGAGGCCGGACGCGTCGTCGCGGACGACGCCGCCGAGGGCACCGCCCGCTACCTGCAGGCGACCTACGTCACCGGCTGGATCAAGCGCGGCCCCGTCGGCCTGATCGGCCACACCAAGGGCGATGCGAACGAGACCGTCGCGAACCTGCTCGCCGACCGGGCGCAGGGGCTGCTGGGCACCCCCGAGGACCCGTCCGAGGACGCGATCGTCGCCTTCCTCGAGGACAAGCAGCTGCCCTACACCACCTGGCAGGGCTGGTACCGCCTCGACGCGCACGAGCGCAGCCTCGGCGAGGCCGAGGGCCGCGAGCGCGTCAAGGTCGTCGAGCGCGAGGACATGTTCCGCGCCTCGGAGCCGCACAAGGCCTGACGCCACCCGCTCCCCCGCCGTGGCCGAATGTCACATCGATTCACTTGGATCGACACGATGTGACATTCGGCCACAGCCGTATCCGGAGGCTGCGACGTTCAGGTGAGCAGCACCGCGCCGAGCCACACGCCGGCGGCGACGAGACCGCCGAGCAGCTCGACGAGGATCGACAGCGCCACCGCCTTGGTCGCGTGCACGGTCGAGAGCCAGGCGTCGCGGTGGGTGCGGTGCCGCTGCACCTCGGACAGGTACGTGCCGAGCAGGAAGCCGAGCAGCAGACCGATCACCGGGACGACGAAGAAGCCGACGATGCCGAGCAGGCCACCGGCGACGATCGAGCGGGTCGGCACCCCGGCGCGGCGCATCCGCCCTCCCGGCCACGTGTACTTCACGATGCCGGTGACCAGCAGGGCCGTCGTCGCGACGGCGAAGACCGTCCACGCGACGGTGCCACCGGTGAGGACGGCCCACGCCGCGATCGCCCCGAAGATCAGCAGGGTGCCCGGCAGGATCGGCACGACGATGCCGACGAGGCCGACGAGGATCGCGAGCCCGACGAGGACCTCCGCGCCGGCGGTCACGGCGCCACCGGCCGCACGCGCGACGCCGCCTCGACCGCGCGGGCCCGCGCGGTCTCGACGTCCGGGCCGGTGGACACCGCCACCCCCATGCGACGACGGACGAACGACTCGGGCTTGCCGAACAGCCGCAGGTCCGTTTCGGGCACCGACAGCGCGTCGGCGACGCCCTCGAACGCGATGCCGGCGGCGTCGATGCCGCCGTAGATCACCGCCGACGCCCCGGGCGCGAGGAGCGCGGTGTCGACGGGCAGGCCCAGGATCGCGCGGGCGTGCAGCTCGAATTCGGAGTAGCGCTGCGAGCGCAGGGTCACCAGGCCGGTGTCGTGCGGGCGGGGGCTCACCTCGGAGAAGAACACGTCGTCGCCCGCGACGAACAGTTCGACGCCGAAGACGCCGCGGCCGCCGAGCGCGCCGGTCACCGTCGCCGCGATCTCCCGGGACCGGGCCAGGGCCCGCTCGCTCATCGGCTGGGGCTGCCAGGACTCGACGTAGTCGCCGGCGCGCTGCAGGTGCCCGATCGGTTCGCAGAAGAACGTCTCGACCTCCCCGGACGGCCCGACGGCGCGGACGGTGAGCTGGGTGATCTCGTACTCGAAGTCGACGAAGCCCTCGACGATGACCCGGCCGAGGTCGACGCGCCCGCCGGCGAGCGCGTAGTCCCAGGCGGCGGCGATCTCGTCGGGGGTGCGGACCGTGGACTGGCCCTTGCCGGACGAGGACATCACCGGCTTGATCACGCACGGGAAGCCGACCTCGGTCGCGGCGGCGCGGACCTCGTCGAGGGATTCGGCGAAGCGGTACGGGGAGGTGGGCAACCCGAGTTCCTCGGCGGCGAGGCGGCGGATGCCCTCCCGGTTCATGGTCAGCCGGGTGGCGCGCGCGGTCGGGATCACCTCGGCGAGACCGCGTTCCTCGACGATCGCGAGCGCGTCGGTGGCGATCGCCTCGATCTCGGGCACGACCAGGTGGGGTCGTTCGGCCTCGACGAGCGCGAGCAGGGCCTGCGGGTCGCTCATGTCGACGGTGTGCGCGCGGTGCGCCACCTGGTGCCCGGGCGCGTTCGGGTACCGGTCCACCGCGATCACCTCGACACCGAGCCGTTGCAGCGCGACGACCACCTCCTTGCCGAGCTCACCGGCGCCGAGCAGCATGACGCGCAGGGCGCCGGGAGTGAGCGGGGTGCCGATTCGGGGTGAGACCATGAGGGGACTATATGTGCCCCGCAGGTCGCACCTGGAGGACGCGATGGACGTCGCAGAGCCGAACCTCGAGTCGGACACCGGACGGTTCTTCACCACGGCCGGCGTCGACCCGGCCGACGAGGTGGACTGGCAGCGGCGCGACGCCCGCATCGTCCACCACGGCACCGGCGCGGTCGTGTTCGAGCAGCGCGACGTCGAGTTTCCCGCCGCCTGGTCGCAGATCGCCACCGACATCGTCACGCAGAAGTACTTCCGCGGCACCCTCGGCACCGAGGCGCGGGAACGCTCGCTGCGCGACGTCGTCGCCCGCATCGTGGACACGATCACCGCGTGGGGCGCGGCCGACGGTCACCTCGACGACCCGGAGGCCTTCGCCGCCGAGCTGACGTACCTGATCCTCACGCAGCGGGCGTCGTTCAACAGCCCCGTGTGGTTCAACATCGGGGTGCCCGACACCCCGCAGCAGGCCAGCGCGTGCTTCATCCTGTCGGTCGAGGACAGCATCGACTCGATCCTCGAGTGGTACCGCCAGGAAGCGGTGATCTTCAAGGGCGGGTCCGGGGCGGGCGTGAACCTGTCGCGCATTCGGTCGTCGACCGAACCGCTGGCGGGCGGGGGTACCGCGTCGGGTCCGGTGAGTTTCATGCGCGGCGCGGACGCGTCGGCGGGCACCATCAAGTCCGGCGGCAAGACGCGCCGGGCCGCGAAGATGGTGATCCTCGACGTCGACCATCCCGATATCGAGGAGTTCGTCGACTGCAAGGCGATCGAGGAACGCAAGGCGCGGGTGCTGGCCGCGGCCGGCTTCGACATGGGACTCGACGGTCGCGACATCCATTCGGTGCAGTACCAGAACGCCAACAACTCGGTGCGGGTGACCGACGAGTTCATGCAGGCCGTCGCCGACGGCGCCGAGTGGCCGCTGCGCGCGGTGACCACCGGGGCGACGGTGCGCACGGTGCCGGCCCGCGACCTGCTGCGCCGCATCGCGGCCGCCGCGTGGGAGTGCGCCGATCCGGGGCTGCAGTTCGACACCACCATCAACCGCTGGCACACCGCGGCCGCGACGGGCCGGATCAACGGTTCGAATCCGTGTTCGGAGTACATGCATCTGGACGACTCGGCGTGCAACCTGGCGAGCCTGAACCTGCTGACGTTCCTGCGCGACGACGGCACGTTCGACGTCGCCGGGTTCCGGCACGCCGTCGCGGTCGTGCTCACCGGCCAGGAGATCCTCGTCGGCCGCGCCGACTATCCCACCGACCGCATCGCGCGGACCTCGCGCCGGTTCCGGCAACTCGGTCTCGGCTACGCCAATCTCGGGGCCTTGTTGATGGCCCTGGGGCTGCCGTACGACAGCGACGCCGGACGGGCGTACGCCGCGGCGCTCACCGCGCTGATGACCGGGCACGCGTACGCGGTGTCGGCACGGCTCGCGCGCCGGCTCGGGCCGTTCGACGGATTCGCCGAGAACCGGGAGCACACCCTCGCGGTGCTGGCCCGTCATCGCGGTGCCGTCGACGACATCGACGAACAGGCCGCGCCCGCCGACGTTCTCGCCGCGGCGCGGGAGGACTGGGACACCGCGTGCGCCCTCGCCGCCGAACACGGGGTACGCAACAGCCAGGTGACGGTCCTCGCGCCGACCGGCACGATCGGCCTGGCCATGGACTGCGACACCACCGGCATCGAACCCGATCTGGCGCTGGTGAAGACGAAGAAGCTGGTGGGCGGCGGGACGCTGTCCATCGTCAATCGCACGGTGCCGCGGGCATTGTCGCGGCTCGGTTATCCCCCGGACAAGGTGGCCGAGCTGATCACCCACATCGACACGCACCGCACCGTCGTCGGCGCGCCGCAGTTGCGGCCCGAGCATCTGCCGGTGTTCGCGACGTCGATGGGAGACAACGTGATCGAGCCGCGCGGCCACGTCCTGATGATGGCCGCGGTGCAGCCGTTCCTGTCCGGCGCGATCTCGAAGACGGTCAACCTGCCGGAGTCGGCGACGGCGGCGGACATCGAGGCACTGTTTCTCGACGCGTGGCGGCTCGGCCTCAAGGCGATCGCGGTGTACCGCGACAACTGCAAACTGGGACAACCGTTGTCGGCCACGGCGGCCCCGGCCGCGGCGACGGCCGCGGCGGCCCCGGCGCCGCGGCGGGAACGGCTGCCCCGGCTGCGCCGATCACGCACCTTCGAGTTCCGCGTCGCGGACTGCAAGGGCTTCGTCACCGTCGGCCAGTACGACGACGGCCGTCCGGGCGAGATGTTCCTGCGGGTGGCCAAGCAGGGCTCGACCCTGGCCGGAATCATGGACGCGTTCTCGATGGCGGTCAGTTACGGCCTGCAGTACGGGGTTCCGTTGCGCACGTTCGTCAACGCGTTCACCAGCACGCGGTTCGAGCCGGCGGGCATCACCGACGATCCGGACCTTCGGATCGCGACGTCGATCCTGGACTACATCTTCCGGCGCCTGGCGGTGGAGTACCTCGACGCGGACGAGCGGGCCGAACTCGGCATCCGCACCGGTGCCGAGCGCAGCGCGCCCGTCCTCGACGACGCGGTGGCCGACACCCGGCAGGGCCGTGCGCGACGCAGCGACGCGCCGTACTGCATGCAGTGCGGGGTGCAGATGCAGCGCTCGGGTTCCTGCCACGCCTGTCCGTCGTGCGGCAGCACCAGCGGGTGCAGCTGACGAGGTCGCGGTTGCGCCGAGGGGGACGTTGTCGCGGCATCGCGCGGGTGGCGTCGACGAGAACCGCCCCCTCGCGGCCACGTCGGCCCTAGCCGGTGGCCTCCATCAGCGACAGCACATTTCCGTGGGGGTCGCGGAACCACGCGACCCGCATGCCCTCGGGCGACGTCCACGCGTCGTGTTCGTCCTGGGCCATGCCGTTGTACCGGATGAATTCGACGCCCTTGGCGCGCAGCGCGCCGACGGTCTCGTTCAGGTTCGGTACCCGCCACCCCAGCGCGGTGTAACCGGTATCGGCGCGGGACTGCACCAGTGTCACCCGCACGGGCGAGCCGCCGCCCGCGTCGAGAATCAGCGTGAAGTGGTCCCGGGACAGCTTCTCGAAGCCGAGGGTGTCGACGTAGAACATCTCCGAGATGTCGAGATCGGTACTGGGCAGGAAGCTCACGAGCTGACCGCGGATCGTCATGGGAACCACTGTGCGCCTCACCCCGCGGCCAGGCAAGGTTGCGGCAACCCGTGCGTGGCGGGTCCGGGGTACTAGCATCTGCTCGTATGAGCACCTCCGAGATCGCGACCGTCCTGGCCTGGCACGACGCTGTCAATTCCAACGACATCGAGACCCTGCTGGCGTTGTCGAGCGACGACATCGTGCTCCCCACCGGGGACGACGACGAGGACCAGGGCCTCGACGAACTGCGGGAGTGGGCGACGACGGCGGGCGTGACGTTCCGGCCCGGCCGGATGTTCGTGCACGAGGGGATCGTCGTGGTCGAGGAGACCGCCACGTGGGCGGCCGATCCGGAGCACCCGCGCAGTGAGGCGATCGCATTCCGGGTGGTGGGCGACCATGTCGTCTCGGTGTACCGGCACGACACCCTCGAGGAGGCGTTCGAGGCCACCCGCCTGAACGAGGGGGATCTCTACGAGGGATAGGCGACGTGCCGTGACCCCCGGCACATTCTAGCGATCGCTAAGGTAGCCTCCTCGTGGAATGATCCCAACGCACCCCGAGTGAGGTTCGACGAGTGTCCGCTGAAGCTGTTGAGAAGAAGGGTCCGCTCGCGGGTATCCGCGTCGTCGAGTTCGCGGGACTCGGCCCCGGCCCGCACGCCGCCACCCTGCTCGCCGACCTCGGCGCCGACGTTGTGTGCGTGCAGCGGCCGGGCCTGATCCCGCCCGCCGGTCACCGCGACCAGATCCAGCGCGGCCGCCGCGTCGTCGAGGCCAACCTGAAGGATCCCGAGCAGGTCGAGAAGGTCCTCGGGCTGATCGAGCGCGCCGACGTCCTCATCGAGGGCTTCCGTCCGGGCGTGACCGAGCGCATGGGCCTCGGCCCGGACGTCGCGCTGGCCCGCAACCCGCGCCTGGTCTACGGGCGGATGACCGGCTGGGGCCAGGAGGGCCCGCTCGCCCACGCCGCCGGCCACGACATCAACTACATCTCGCTGACGGGCGTGCTGCACGCCATCGGGCGCAAGGGTGAGCGGCCGGTGCCGCCGCTGAACATGGTCGGCGACTTCGGCGGCGGCTCGATGTTCCTGATCTTCGGCATCCTCTCCGCCCTCGTCGAGCGCCAGAGCTCCGGCAAGGGGCAGGTCGTCGACGCCGCCATGGTCGACGGCGCGCTGGCGCTCTCGCACATGATGTGGGCGTTCCGCGGCCGCGGCGTGTGGTCGGACGAGCGCGGTGTGAACCTCCTCGACACCGGCGCGCCGTTCTACGACGTGTACGAGACCGCCGACGGCAGGTACATGGCCGTCGGGTCCATCGAGCCGCAGTTCTACGCGCTGCTGCTGCAGGGCCTCGAGCTCGATCCGGCCGAGCTGCCGCAGCAGCTCGACACCTCGGCGTGGCCGCAGATGAAGAAGCTGTTCACCGAGAAGTTCCTGTCCAAGACCCGCGACGAGTGGGCCGCGATCTTCGACGGCACCGACGCGTGCGTCTCCCCCGTGCTCACGTTCGGCGAGGCCCCGGCCAACCCGCACATCGCGGCCCGCGGCTCACTGATCGAGCTCGACGGCGTCACCCAGCACGCCCCCGCGCCCCGGTTCTCCCGTACCCCGGCGGGCCCGCCGGCCCCGCCGGCCGGCGAGGCCACCGACGTCGACTCCGTCTGGCGCTAGGCAGCGGAGCTGCCGGTGTGTCCTTTGGGTTGCCCTGGCGACCCAAAGGACACACCGGCGCCGGAGGCGCCTACAGGAGGTGCACGGCGCCCGTGTCGACCGCTTCCTGCAGGAACGCCGGGGACACGTCCGGGCGACCGGCGCGGCCCCTGCCCGCGGTGAGCTCGTCCGCGAGCCGGCGCGCGACGTCGAGCACGAGCGGGCCGCCGTCGGGCAGGAACCGGAGCAGACCCGCCTGTTCGCACCGCGCGGCGACGGAGGCCAGCAGGGTCGCCGCTTCCTCGTCGTGCCCGGCCGCGGCCAGGCAGGCCACCTCGAGCCGCTCCGCGCGCAGCAGCCTGCGCTCCCGGCGGCTGCCGCGCAGCAGTTGCACCCACTCGCCGGCCCACCGGCACGCCAGCTCGGTGTTCTCCGGCGTGGGGTCGGCGAGCAGCCCCCGGATGGCCGTGGCCTCCTCGAGCTGCGCGGTCCACGCCGCCGTGCCGTGGTCGGGGCGCGGCCGCGTCCCGTAGGCGACCGGCTGCTGCCGCGGCGCCGCCGGCAGCGGCCCGAGACCGAGCCGGACGCGTTCGTTCTCGACGGCCGCCGCGAGCCGCTCCAGGTTCATGGCGGCGGCCGCGCGGGCGCCGTCCGCCAGTCGCGACACCACCGCCTCGCGGTCGCCGCGCACGGCCTTGAGCCGGGCACCGACGACGTACCGCGAGATCTTGAAATCCACGACCCCGCCCTCCGAGCCGAGGGCGAAGCCGTCGTCGAGCAGCCGCTCGGCCTCGTCGAGCTCGCCCCGCTCGTAGAGCAGCTCACCGAGGATCGACCCGGCCAGCACCGCGGCCGACGAGTGCCGGCCGCTGCCGCGCCGCGCCGCGCGCAGTCCCGCGCGGAAATGCTCCTCGGCCCCGGCGACGTCGAGCTGTTCGATCGCGGCCAGCCCCAGCAGGGCGCGGGCGTGCATGGTGTTGTAGGGGCCCTCGTTGAGTTCGTGGTACGGCTGCGCCACCTGCTGCAGCCGAACCACCTCGTCGTAGTCGGCCCGGTAGACCGCGGCGAACGTGGCGACGTTGAGCCCGGACGAGATCACCAGCGGCGGCAGCGTGGCGGCGCGGGCCAGGCAGTGCTCGACGAGATCGTCGGCGCGCTCCAGGCGGTCGCAGCGCAGGGCGACGATGCTGCGCACGACCTCCACCTCGACGGCGATGTCGGCCGCCTCCTCGGCGTTCACACCGTCGGCCGCGACCGCCGCCTCGACCACGTCCAGCGCGTGCAGCGCCGGCGCCGAGCGGTGCAGCAGGATGTTCCCCCAGGCGATCGACAGCTGCAGGCGGATCCGGCCCGCCACGGCGCGGCGCGGCAGCTTGGCGACGAGCCCGAGCAGCGTGGTGGCGTGCCCGTGCTCGATCATCCGGCGCCCGTTCTTCTCGACGAGGTCGACGGCGCGGTCCTCGTCGCCCGCGGCGAGGGCGTGGTCGACCGCCTCGCCGACCATCGCATGGCCCTCGTACCACTCGGACGCGGTCCGGTGCAGGGCCGGGACGCGCTCGGGGTGCTCACGTTCGAGCCGCTGCCGGAGGAACTCGGCGAACAACGGCTGATATCCGAACCAGCGGCCGTCCTCGTCGATCCGGTGCAGGAACAGGTCCCGGTCCTCGAGGTCCTCGAGCAGGGCCTGACCACGTTCGTGCCCGGTGAGCGCGGTGGCGAGGCTGCCGCAGATGCGTTCGGTCACCGCGGTGGTGAGCAGGAACTCGACGTCGTCCGGGGGCAGCGACTCGAGCACGTTCTCGGCGAGGAAGTCGCCGATCGCCCGGTGCCGGCCGGACAGGTGGGAGATCAGTTCCCCGGGGTCGTCGCGTCCGCGCAGCGACACCGCCGCGAGCTGCAACGCGGCCGCCCACCCGTCGGTGGCGGCGGTCAGGTCGGCGACCTCGTCGTCGTCGAGGTCCAGGCCGGCGAGGTCGACGAGGAAGGTCCGCGCCTCGGACTCGTCGAATCGCAATGCCTCGTAGTCTATTTCGACGAGCTCGTCGCGCACCCGCATCCGGCTCGTCGGCAGTCCCGCGCGGGTCCGGCCGACCACCACGAGCTGCATGTGGTGGCAGCCGTTGTCGAGCAGGAAGGCCATCGCGGCGATCGTCGCGGGGTCGTCGACCCGATGCCAGTCGTCGATGATGACGACGAGTCGTTCACCGGCGCTGTGGATCTCGTCGATGAGCGAGGTGAGCACGTAACGTTCGGCCTCGTCGCCGTGTTCGTCGAGCACCTGGCCGAGCTCGCGGGCCAGCGAGGGCCGCACCTGTCGGATCGACTCGACGAGGTGGGCAAGGAACCACACCACGTTGTTGTCGTCGTGGTCAACGTTGAGCCAGGCGACGGGCACGTTCCTCTCGGTGAGCATGTAGCGCCACTGCAGGGCCAGCATGGTCTTGCCGAATCCCGGCGGCGAGTGGATGACGGTCAGTTTCCGGCGCTGCTCCGTGTCGAGGACGGCGAGCAGGCGCCGTCGCGGCACGAGCCGGCGTGGGGTCGACGGCGGCCGGAACCGGGTCGCCGGCACCGGCGGGGTGGTGGCGCGCACGCCGGACCGGTAGGTGCTCCGGCGCTCCGCCACGGACGGCGACGGAGGGTGACCAGGCTCCGAGCCCGGCTCGAGTTCCCCGGCTACCGGCAGCTCGTCCACCGGCAGACCCTCGTCGGCCTGCACCTCGCGCAGCAGCTCCCCGAGCTCGGCGGCGGTCGCGGGCCGGGCCTGCGGGTCCACCGACATGGAACGCTCGATCGCCGAGGACAATCCGTCCGGGACGCCCTGCTCGCGCAGGTCCGGAACGGGCTGGGTGGTCACCCGCACGAACTGCGTCACGACCCGCTCGCCGCTGCGCCGTTCGAATGCCGCGTGCCCGGTCAGCGCGCAGAACAGCGTGGCGCCGAGGCTGTAGACGTCCGATGCGGGGGTGGGCACGCGGCCGCTGAGCACCTCCGGGGCCGTGAACGCCGGCGACCCGGTCACCTCACCCGTCACCGTCTCGAAGCCCCCGCTGATGCGGGCGATCCCGAAGTCCGTCAGCTGCGGCTCGCCGAACTCGGTGAGCAGGATGTTGGCCGGCTTGACGTCGCGGTGCAGGATGCCGACGCGGTGGCCGGTCTCGAGGGCGCCGGCCAGCTTGATGCCGATCCGCACCACCTCGGCCCACGGGAGGGGCCCGGAGCGGCGCAGCTGCGCGTCGAGCGAGTCGCGCGGGTGGTACTGCATCACGAGGTACGGGCGCCCGGATTCGGTGGTGCCGACCTGCAGGACGTTGACGATGTTCGGATGCCCGGACAGCCGTCCCATGGCCCGCTGCTCGCGCAGGAAACGCTCGAGGTTGTCGGTGTCCATGTGGGAGGTGAGGACCTTCACCGCGACCGGGCGGTCGAGCGCGGTCTCGTAGCAGCGGTAGACGACACCGAATCCGCCGCGCCCGATCTCCCGCGCGTCGTCGAATCCGGCGGCGGCGAGTTCGGCAGCGAGGTCGAACCCGATGTCGCGCTGCGTCGCGTACGGATCCTTTTCGGCCACAGTCGCTCTCGCATCCGTCCGAAGTGGCGGCTCGCGGACGGCCACAACGGCGTGACCGCCCGTGCGTACCCCCCGAGCATAACGCCGCGGACCGGTTCCCGGGCCCCGTCCGGCCACCCCCGAATCAGACCACGAGGTGTGGTTCGGCGAGGTCCCGGCCGCGGGCGAGCGCGTCGTACGCCGACGCCACGGACGCCACCGCCCGGCGCACCTCGTCGACCTCCCGCGCGTACGGCAGCCGGAGGAATCGCTCGAACGCGCCCTCCACACCGAACCGCGGTCCGGCGGCGAGGACCACGCCGTGATTCGGGGCGGTCGCCGCGAGGGCCGTCGACACCGGCGTAGGCATCCGCACCCACAGCGACATCCCGCCCGGTCCGACCGTGTACTGCCAGTCGGGCAGGTGTTCGCCGAGCGCGTCGAGCATCGTCGCCCGCCGGCGGCGCAGCTGTCCGCGCCGCCGCTCGAGCAGGTCCTCGACGTCGCCGAGCAGGTGCGCCGCGGCGAGCTGCTCCATCACCGGCGTGCCGAGGTCGACGGCGGAGCGTGCCCCCACGAGCCGCGTGATCAGGGACCGGTCGGCACGGATCCAGCCCACCCGGAGCCCGCCCCACAGGGACTTTCCGGTGGATCCCACCGTCACGACGGACCGGTCCGCGCCGTACGAGGCGACGGCGGGGGGCGGTGGGGTGTCCAGCCACAGGTCCACCATCGTCTCGTCCACGACGAGCGTCATGCGGGTCTCCTGGGCGATCCGGACGAGTTCGGCCCGGCCCTGCGCGCCCATGCACAGCCCGGTGGGGCTGTGGAAGTCCGGGATCAGGAACGCCATTCGCGCCGCCGTCTGCCGCGCGGCGCTGCGCAGGCCCTCGAGGTCCCAGCCGGCGTCGGCGCCGCCCTCGGGCCGCACCGGCACCACGACCGGCCGCGCCCCGTGCCGCCGGATCGCCTCGAGCGCATTGGGATACGTGGGATGGTCGACGATCACGCGGTCGCCGGCGTCGGTGAGCACGCCGAGCAGCAGGCGCAGCGCGTGCTGCGCGCCGGAGGTGACCATGATCTGGTCCGCGTCCGTGGGCAGGCCACGGTCCCGGTAGCGCCGCGCGATGACCTCGCGCAGCGGGGCCACGCCGATCGGCTCCATGCCGTGCGAGTCGAGGTAGGCCGGCACCGAGCGCAACGCGGCCGCGTAGGCGGACTCGATCTCGGCGGCGGGCGCGGGCATGGACGCGTAGCTCAGGTCCACGGTCTCGGGCGCCCGGGCAGGTCCGGGGCCGCCCGTCCGCGCCGGGGCGGCGGTCCGGCCCGACGGCAGCGCGACGGTGCTGCGCGCGCCCTGCCGGCTGCGCAGGTAGCCGGCCTCGCGCAGCGCCGTGTACGCGGAGGTGATGGTGGTGCGGCTCAGGGCCAGCGCGGCGGCGAGCTCGCGTTCGCTGGGCAGCGCGACCCCCAGCGGGACGCGACCGTCGTGCACCAGCAGGCGGATTCCGTCCGCGAGGGCCCGGTACGCGGGCCGCCGATCGGCGGTGTCCTGCCAGTTGCCGAGGTCGCGGGCCAGGGAGCCGGCTCCGATCGCACGCGTTATCACCAGTCCAGTATCGCAGTCCAGTCGGTGAAGTGGTCGCCTGTCCCCGGGCCAGTCCATACTGACGACGTGACCACCCTCGGCTACACCCTCTTCGACACCGCCGTCGGCACGTGCGGGCTCGTGTGGTCCGCAGCCGGCATCGTCGGCCTGCAACTGCCCGAGACCGCACCCGAGCCGACGCGCGACGAACTGCTCGACCGGTTCCCGGGCGCGGTCGAGCGCCCGGCCCCGGCCGCGGTGCAGCCCGTGATCGAGGCCGTCGCCGCGCATCTCGCCGGCGCCCCGGACGACCTGCGCTGGGTTCCGGTCGACTATCAGAACGTGTCCGAATTCGACACCGCGGTCTACGAGTTCGCACGCACGGTCGGCCCCGGGACGGTGGCGACCTACGGCGAGGTGGCCACCCGGATCGGCCGGCCGTCCGGTGCGCAGGCCGTCGGACAGGCCTTGGGACGCAACCCCGTTCCGCTGGTCGTGCCGTGCCACCGGATCCTCGCCGCGGGCGGCGGCATCGGCGGCTTCTCCGCACCCGGAAGCACCGTCACGAAGCGGGAGCTGCTCGCGCTCGAGCACGCCCCCGGCTTCGACGATCCGACCCTGTTCTGACGGGCAGCCGCAGCGGGTTTCAGCCCAGGATGTCGCGCCGCACGATCGTCTGGTCGCGGCCCGGGCCGACGCCGATGCACGACATGCGCGCGCCCGAAAGCTCCTCGAGCCGCAGCACGTAGTTCTGTGCGTTCTTCGGCAGGTCCTCGAAGGTGCGGGCGTCGGAGATGTCCTCCCACCAGCCGGGCATCTCCTCGTAGATCGGCGTGGCGTGGTGGATGTCGGTCTGCGTCATCGGCATTTCGTCGACGCGGACCCCGTCCACCTCGTAGCCGACGCAGATCGGCACGGTCTCGAGGCTCGACAGCACGTCGAGCTTGGTGAGGAAGTAGTCGGTGATGCCGTTGACGCGGGTCGCATAGCGGGCGATCACGGCGTCGAACCAACCGCAGCGCCGGGCCCGGCCGGTGGTGACGCCGACCTCGCCGCCGGTCTTGGCCAGGTAGGCGCCGTGCTCGTCGAACAGTTCGGTCGGGAACGGGCCCGAACCGACGCGGGTGGTGTAGGCCTTGAGAATGCCGAGCACCGTGCCGATCCGGTTGGGGCCGATGCCCGACCCGACCGACGCGCCGCCGGCCGTGGGGTTCGACGACGTCACGTACGGGTAGGTGCCGTGGTCCACGTCGAGCAGCGTGCCCTGCGAGCCCTCGAGCAGCACCGTCTCGCCGGCCTCGAGGGCCTGGTTCAGGCGCAGCCGGGTGTCGGCGATGCGATGCTTGAAGCCCTCCGCCTGGCCGAGCACCTCGTCGACGACCTGCTGCGGGTCGAGGGCCTTGCGGTTGTAGATCTTCGACAGCACCTGGTTCTTGAACTCCAGGGCGGCCTCGACCTTGTGCGTGAGGATCTTCTCGTCGAGGACGTCGGCGACGCGGACGCCCACGCGGGCGATCTTGTCCTGGTAGCACGGGCCGATGCCGCGGCCGGTGGTGCCGATCTTCTTGGCGCCGAGGAAGCGTTCGGTGACCTTGTCGATGGCCACGTGGTACGGCATGATCAGGTGCGCGTCGGCGCTGAGCAGCAGGTTCGTGGTGTCGACCCCGCGGTTCTCGAGACCGGCCAGCTCGTCGAGCAGCACGCCCGGGTCCACGACCACGCCGTTGCCGATCACGTTGGTGACGCCGGGAGTGAGGATGCCGGAAGGGATCAGGTGCAGCGCGAAATTCTCCCCGTTGGGGAGGACGACGGTATGGCCGGCGTTGTTGCCCCCCTGGTAGCGCACCACCCACTGCACCCGGCCACCGAGCAGATCGGTGGCCTTGCCCTTGCCCTCGTCGCCCCACTGGGCGCCGATCAGGACGATTGCCGGCATTTCGCTGTCTCCTAGGGTGTCGACGTGCGGGCGCCCTCCGCCTGCAGGGTTCTGCCGTCACAGAACAGAAGCCGGGGGGACAGTCTAGCGGACCACGCCCGCGGCGCTGCCTCCGGCGTCCGCCGGCCGCCGTCCCGTCTGTGACGGGGACCGAGAATCCGCCCGACTCACCGTGCCACGTTCGGGCGCCCGGCGGCGGGGCCCGTCGTGACTAGAGTGAACGGAGCATCGTCGGCCGCGAGAGGAGTGCTCTTGACCCCCGTTGTGCTCAAGTGCGGTGACGCCCCGCTGCCGTTGACATTGACGTCCCTGACCACGTTGACCGCCCCCGTGCTTCCCGGCAAGGACGACTTCGAGGATGTGTTCGCGCATCTCGAGTCGGTCGAGGATCCCCGGCTCGTGGTGGTGGGCGGGGATGCCGCCTTCGCCGCGGCGCTGACCCGGATGATGCGCACGGAGCGGCTCGGCATCGAACTGGCCTACGTGCCCGAGCGGCGCACCCCGGCCGCCGAGGCCTACGGACTGCGGTTCGGGTCCAAGGCCGCGACCGTCGCCCTGCAGGGCGTCGCCCGGCCGGTGCCGCTCATCCGCGACGACGCCGGCATCGCCCTCGTCGGGCGCGCCCTCGTCGAGGGCGAGGTCGGCGAACTCGTCGGCGAGGCGTACGTGGACGACACCCGCCTGTTCAGCGGGGTCGCCCCGGGCGTGCGGATCGAGCCGATCCCCGACATGCCGGGACTGCGGGCCGCGATCGACCGGCCGCGCTGGTTCGGCGGCTACCGCTGGGTGACCGGACGCGCCGTCCAGCTCGGCTCGCCCGGCGCCCTGCTCACCCGCGACGGGGTGGCCAACCCCCGGGCGGTGAAGCGGTCCACGTTCTACCGGCACGAGCACAAGTGGAAGCTGGTGCGCTGAGCCTTCCGCTCACGCCGCTGCACCACGAGAGCCGTACGCGCAGAACGCTTGTCGTCGTCGATCCGACGTCACGAATTGCACCGGGCCAGCGTCTCGCCGGCGACGCGGAGGGCGGCCCGCAACGACCGCGGGGCCACGACCTCGACCCCGCCGCCGAGGGCGAGGAGCTGGTCGAGCGCCACCTCCTCGGCCTCGAGCAGCAGGTCCACCCGAACCCGCCCGTCCGCGTCCGGCGGGCCCGGCTCGACGTCGGCGGCGTCGGCGCCCACCACGCGCGGCAGGCGCCGCCACGCGGCCGGGCTGAGGCGGACCGTGCACGCGAACGTGCGCAGGGCCCGGTCGAACTCCGCCGCGGACGCCGCCCAGTAGGCGGGCAGGTCGAATCCGCCGGGGCGGTGCGCGGGAGCGTCGAGCACGGTGGCGGACGCGATGCGCCCGACGCGGTAGGTGCGGACGTGACCGGTGTGGGCGGCGACGAGGTACCAGACCCCGGCCTTGGCGACGAGCCCGAGCGGGTCGAGGGTGCGGGCCACGGTCCGGGCGCCGCGCCGGTAGCGGATGTGCAGGCGACGCTCGTCGAACACGGCGGCCGCGACCGCCGGCAGGTGCGTGTTGTCGCCCGGTGCGGCGAACCAGCCGGGGACGTCGACGTGTACCCGGTCGCGCCAGGCCTGGGCGGCGCTGCGCAGGGTGACCGGCATGGACCCGAGCAGCTTGCCGCGTGCCGCCTCGAGCTCCACCCCGAGGTCGGCGGCGAGGGTGGGCACCCCCAGCAGCATCAGCGCGGCGCTCTCGTCGCTGGTGAGCCCGCTCAGCCGGGACTGCCACCCGTCGAGCAGGCGGATGCCCCCACCCGGCCCGCTCTCGGTCCACACCGGGACCCCCGCGGCGGACAGGGCACCGACGTCGCGGTACACGGTGCGCACCGACACGCCGAGGTCGTCCGCGAGTTGCCGCGCGGTCAGGCCCGCACTGCCCTGGAGCCGAAGCATCATCGCGAGCAGACGTGCCGATCGCATGCCCGCAGCCTACGCGGAAATCACTGACATCGGATGTCAGTGATACGAGTGCATGCTGGATCCATGACTACCTGGGACGAGTTCTCCGAGCAGGCACCGGATCTGGCGAAGGCGATCGCCGCACGACTGCAGGCACACAAGCATCACGTCCTGGCGACGGTGCGACGGGACGGGTCGCCCCGCGTCAGCGGGACGGAGGTCGAGATCGTCGGCGGCCGGCTGGTGCTCGGCTCGATGCCGGGCGCGAGGAAAGCGCGCGATCTGCAGCGCGATCCGCGCTACGCCCTGCATTCGAATCCCGGGCACCACTCGATGGCAGGGGGCGACGCGAAGGTCGCCGGCCGGGCCCGGGAGTTGCACGACGAGGAGAAGGCAGCCGTGCTCGCCGCCTACCCGGAGGAGGTGCCGCCGGGACCGATGCACGTGTTCGAACTCGGCCTGGCCGAGGCGGTGCTCACGTCGGTGGACGGGGAGCACCTGTACGTGGACCTGTGGCGGCCCGGTGCCGCGGTCGAGCGCTTCACCCGCTGACCGCCCGGAGTTGCCGTTCGACCCGCCGCGAGTGGCTCGCCGGTCGGCCCGGCACGCCGAGGGAGTTCGGCGCCCCGGGCTGTCGAGTTCAACCCGGGGCACCTTGGCCGGCCCGCATCCGGACTACGAGACGGCCCTGAACCGTTGTGCCCACTGACGCGCGGTCGAAACCTCCGGCCCCGAATACGTCCGCCCGCCGGGCATCCGTTCTCGTCGCCCCGTCGGGCGGGGTGTGGATCCCCGCCGAACGGGTACCCGCCCGTCTGCGGCCGGCCACAGCGCGTGGCCGGCCGCAGACGTTGTCACGGACGGGGTGGGTCGCCATCCCGACGCACGCCGAGATCTGACGCGCCCCGGCCGATGTTTGGAAACGGGCGTGCGCGGCAACTCGGCCGAGACGTGAACGTCACCCGTCTCGACCGAACGGAGCATCGCAGTGTTCGAGAAGAATCCGCCGGTTCCCGGCTCGCCCGCCGGTTTCGAGGTCCCGGTCGAGGAACCCACCACCCCCACGGACCCGCCACCGGCCAAGCCCGACCAGCGTGAACCCATCCCGGTCACTGCCACCGGCACACCCGCAGACCTGCCCGACGGCGCGCGCGGGCCTCAGGGCCGATACCTCACCACCGCGCAGGGCGCGCGGCTGACGGACACCGACCACTCCCTCAAGGCCGGTCGTCGCGGCCCCACCCTGCTGCAGGACCACCACTTCCGCGAGAAGATCACCCACTTCGACCACGAGCGCATCCCCGAGCGGGCGGTGCACGCCCGCGGCGCCGCGGCCCACGGGGTCTTCCAGGCCAACGGCGCCGCCTCGAAGATCACCCGTGCCGGGTTCCTGCAGAAGGGCGCCGAGACGCCCGTGTTCGTCCGCTTCTCGACCGTGCTCGGCTCGCGCGGCTCCGCCGACACCGTCCGCGACACGCGCGGCTTCGCGACGAAGTTCTACACCGAGGAGGGCACGTTCGACCTGGTGGGGAACAACATCCCGGTGTTCTTCATCCAGGACGCGATCAAGTTCCCCGACGTCGTCCACGCGGCCAAGCCGCACCCGGACCGGGAGATCCCGCAGGCGCAGAGCGCACACGACACGTTCTGGGACTTCGTCTCGCTCCACACCGAGGCCACCGCCCACACCCTGTGGAACATGTCCGACCGCGGCATCCCCCGCTCCTACCGGATGATGGAGGGCTTCGGCGTCCACACCTTCCGGATGGTCGACGCCGACGGTGAGACGTCGCTGGTGAAGTTCCACTGGAAGCCGCGCCTGGGGGTGCACTCGCTGGTGTGGGAGGAGGCGCAGCTGCTCGGCGGCATCGACCCGGACTTCCACCGCCGCGACCTCGCCGACGCGATCGAGGCCGGGGCCTACCCGGAGTGGGATCTGGGCGTGCAGGTCTTCCCCGACACCCCGGAGCAGACGTTCGAGGGCATCGACCTGCTCGATCCCACCAAGATCGTCCCCGAGGAGCTCGCGCCGGTGCAGGTGATCGGGACGATGCAGCTCAACGCCAACCCGACCAACTTCTTCGCCGAGACCGAACAGGTGGCCTTCCACCCCGGGCACCTCGTGCCGGGTATCGACGTCACCGACGACCCGCTGCTGCAGGGCCGGCTGTTCTCCTACCTCGACACCCAGATCAGCCGGCTCGGCGGGCCCAACTTCGGTCAGCTGCCCATCAACCGGCCGCATGCGCCCGTCAACGACATGCTGCGCGACGGCATGCACCAGACCGGTATCCACCCCGGGGCGGCCCCGTACCGGCCCAACTCGCTCGGGGCGGGCTGCCCGTTCCTGGCCGGCGCCGGGGAGGCCGCGTTCATCGACGTGCCGGCACCCCTCGCCGCCGGGGTCAAGGAACGCGCACAGCCGAGTTCGTACGACGACCATTTCTCGCAGGCGCGACTGTTCTACACCAGCCTGTCCGAGGTCGAGAAGCAGCACGTGGCCGACGCCTACACGTTCGAGCTCGGCAAGTGCTTCGAGCAGGCGATCAAGGAGCGGGCCCTGCGCGTGCTCGCGAACATCGATGCCGGACTGTGCGCCACCGTCGCGGCCGGCCTGGGGCTGCCGGCACCGGAGCCGACGGTGGCCCTCGCCGGTGAGCCGCTGCGCAGCGAGGCGCTGTCCCAGGTCGGTGCGACCTGGCCGATCGAGGGCCGGATGATCGGCATCGTCGCGGACGACAGCGCCGACGTCGCCGAGGTCGCCAAGGCCGTCGC
This sequence comes from Rhodococcus sp. 2H158, assembly GCF_053764755.1. Lineage (NCBI taxonomy): Bacteria > Bacillati > Actinomycetota > Actinomycetes > Mycobacteriales > Nocardiaceae > Rhodococcus > Rhodococcus sp. 2H158. The sequence continues at coordinate 16,388 of NZ_JBSNCE010000033.1, read as the reverse complement.
CGCGGTGGCCGCCGCGAAGGCCGTGCCGCTGGTGATCGGCCCGCACGGCGGCAAGCTCGACGGCGGCCGCAAGGAGGTGCCGATCTCGCGGACCTTCGCCACGGCCCGGTCCGTCGAGTACGACGCGCTGCTGCTCGCGAGCGCCCCGGCCGATCCGCGCGTGCGCGTCCTGGTCGACGAGACGTTCCGGCACTGCAAGGCGATCGGCACGTGGGGCGCCGGCACCGAGGCGCTCGAGCACGCGGCCGTCCACCCCGAGGCCCCGGGTGTGGTCACCGCCGACGATCCGGAAGCGGTGGTCACCGGGATCGTCGACCTGCTCGGCGCCCACCGCGTGTGGGAGCGGGCCCAGGCCTGACCCCCGCGCGTCCCCCGCCTGGGGTGGTGGCCGAATGTCACACCGCTTCGATTGGATTGAACGCGTGTGACATTCGGTCACCACCGGCGTGTGATATTCGGCCACCACGGGTGTGTCAGGAGAAGGGCTTGCCGCCGGTGACCGCGATGACCTCGCCGGTGATGTAGCTCGACTCCTGCGAGGCGAGGAAGACGTAGGCCGGCGCCAGTTCGGCCGGTTGCCCGGGGCGGCCGAGCGGGACGTCGTCACCGAAGGCCTCGAACTTCTCCCGCGGCATGGTGGCCGGGATCAGCGGCGTCCAGATCGGTCCCGGGGCAACGGCATTGACCCGGATTCCCCGCTGCGCGACGTCCGCCGCCAGCCCCTTGGTGAAGTCGACGATGCCGGCCTTGGTCGTGGCATAGTCGAGCAGTTCCGGCGACGGGCTCGTCCCCTGGATCGACGACGTGTTGATGATCGTCGAGCCCGGCTCCATCACCTCGACCCCGAACTTGCACAACCAGAACAACGCGTACAGGTTCGTCTTCAGCACGCGATCGAACTGCTCGGTCGTGATGTCGGCGATCCCGTTCATCTGCACCATCTGGAATGCCGCGTTGTTCACCAGGATGTCCAGGCCGCCGAGTTCGCGCACCGCCGTGTCGACCAGGTGCCGGCAGTGTTCCTCGGCGCGGATGTCGCCCGGCACCGCGACGGCGCGCCGGCCCGCGTCCTCGATCCACCGCACGGTCTCGCGGGCGTCGTCCTCCTCGGACTCGAGATAGCTGAGGACGACGTCGGCGCCCTCGCGGGCGAAGGCGATCGCGACGGCCCGGCCGATCCCGGAGTCGGCACCGGTGATCAGCGCCCGCCGGCCCTCGAGCCTGCCGCTGCCGCGATAGGTCTGCTCGCCGTGGTCGGGTGCCGACACCATGTCGGACGTGAGGCCCGGATACTCGAGCTCGGGTTGCCGCTCGCGATCCGGTGCCGGGTACTGCTCGACCGGATTGCGGGGCCGGTGCTGGTCGGTCATGGTTCCTCCCTCGAGGTCTGCGGGCGAGTGCCGGCGGCCCCGGACGGGGACCGTCGGGTCCGGCCGGTGCATACCCGGACCCGGGAGCGGGTACACGGGGGGCACGGTCGGCGAATCCGAGCGCCGCAGCGCTCTCCCGGCCCGACTTCTGGAAAGGATGCGGCTGTGACGGAACACGAGAACGAGTTTCGGAGAAGCGACGAGACCCGGGCGGGTGCCGATCCGGTGCACGGCAGGCAGACGTACAACAGGGATCTGACGACCGACAGCGACTTCCCGGCCGACGACGCCCGCACGATGCGCAGCCACGCCGGCGAGGCCCTGACCGACTCCAAGGGCTGGCCCGGCTACTTCTTCCTGGGCCTCGGGCTGCTCCTGCTCGGGCTGACGCTGGTGGCCGCCGGGTACGGATTCGAGGGCTGGGCGTGGATCGCCGGCCCGGCGTGCATCGTGTCCTTCGCGGTGGGTGCCGTGCTGGTCCTGCTGGAGCGCAAGCGGGTCCGCGACGTCGAGGGAACGAGCCTGCGCGAGCCGCGCGGTCACTGACGCTCACCGGCCCGCCCGGCCCGTCGTCACGCCGGGTAGTGTGCCCAACCGTGAATCCACGCCCGCAGACGTCCGCGCCGATGCGTGGCGCGTTCGTGGGTTCTACCTCCGCCGCGGTTTCCGTCGCGGCCCACGGGCTGGCGGGCGGCGAAATTCCGGCCCAGTCGTCGGTGGTGCTGCTGATCGCCGCCTGCGCCGCGTTCGGCGCCGCGGTGTCCGCCATCCGGTCGTCCCGGCTGCTGCCCGCCCTGGTGCTCACCCTGGGGGCGGGACAGATCGTCGGTCACACCGTCCTCACCCTCACCGCCGAGCACGCCCACGGCCCCGGGCTCTCGCCCGCGATGCTCGGCGCCCACGCCGCGGCCCTCGTCGTCTCCGCCGCCCTGATCCGGGCGGCCGAGCAGGGCTGTGCCGCGGCGCTCGGCGTGTTGCGGCGCATCGTCGCCGCGGTGCTCATCCTGCCGCCGGCGCATGCGCCGCTGTGGGTGGCCACGCCGTCGCACCGGGCACGTCTCGTGCTGCGGGTGCTCGTTTCCGCGCAGGCCGGCACCCGGGGTCCGCCCCGCACCGCCTGACCCGATCCCGTTCCGCCGTGGCCCGTACGCCGCGGCGGCTTTCCCACGTGTGCCGACGCCCGGCGCGGTGCTCCGCCCTCGATACCCGCGCTGCCGTCGCCACCGACGATCGAAACGAGCATTCGCATGTCCACGACCGACCTCGGGACGGATCGTCCCGTCCCACCCCGTTCCGGCCCGGACCGTTCCGCGACGCCCGCGCTGCGCCCGCTGATGCTGCGGCTGCACTTCTACGCCGGCATCCTCGTCGCCCCGTTCATCCTGATCGCCGCGGTCAGCGGCGGCCTCTACGCCCTGTCCCCGACGATCGAGCAGCTCGTCTACCGCGACCAGTTGCACACCGACGCCACCGGTCCGGCCGTGCCGGTGGCGGAGCAGATCCGGGTGGCCACCGGGCAACGCCCCGATCTCACCGTCACCGCGGTGCGGCCGGCCGCAGCACCCGGCGAGACCACCCGGGTCCTGTTCGCCGACCCGAGCCTCGGCGAGTCGCAGCGGCTCGCCGTCTTCGTCGACCCGGTCACCGCGCGGCCGCTCGGTGAGCTGGCCGTCTACGGCAGCAGCAGCGCACTGCCGGTCCGGACCTGGATCTCGCAGCTGCACCGGCACCTGCATCTCGGCGAGCCCGGCCGCCTCTACAGCGAGTTGGCCGCGTCCTGGATGTGGGTGATCGCGCTCGGCGGCGTGTACCTGTGGGTGCGCCGCTACCGCACGGTGCGTGCCCGCCACGCCCAGGCACGCCTGCTCACCGTCGACCGCACCGCCACCGGCCGGTCCCGCACCCTCGGCTGGCACGGCGTGGTGGGCGTGTGGATCGCGGTGGGCCTGGTGTTCCTGTCCGCGACCGGCCTGACCTGGTCCCGGTTCGCCGGCGACAACATCGCCGAGCTGCGGGCCGCGCTGCACTGGAAGACGCCGACCGTCGACGCGACCCTGACCGGGGGTGGCGCCGCGGCCGCGACGGGCCACGAGGGGCACGGCGGCCACGCCGGGCACGCCGCCGACCCGGGACTGCTCGACGCGAACATCGCCCGGATCGACTCGGTGCTGGACACGGCCGCCGCCGCGGGACTGACCGGGGTCGTCGAGGCCTCGATCCCGGCGCAGACCGGCACCGCGTTCACCGTCGCCGAAACCCGCCAGCCCTGGGTGTACGGCATCGACTCGGTCGCCGTCGACGGCGCGACCGGCGAGGTCGTCGACGTGTCGCGGTTCGCGGACTGGCCGCTCGCCGCGCAGCTGACGTGGTGGTCGATCACCCTCCACATGGGCATCATGTTCGGGCTTGTCACGCAGGTCGCCCTGGCGCTGCTGGCGGTGGCGTTGATCACGGTTGTGCTGCGCGGCTACGTGATGTGGTGGCGGCGGCGGCCCACGCGAGGGTCGGCGTGGGCCGTCGGCCGGGCCCCGGCGCGCGGCGCGCTGCGCCGCATCGGCGCAGGTCCGGCGGTCGCGATCGGCGTCGCGGCCGCGGTCGTGGGCTGGTTCGCCCCGGTGCTCGGGCTGAGCCTGCTGGCGTTCCTCGTCGTCGACACCGCCGTCGGGTGGCGCATGCGGGGGCGCGCATAATGGTCCCTCGTGTGCCGATCGACGAGGAGTGCCGGTGAGCGACGATCTGTCCGCGTACCGTAAGGAGTTCGCCCGCATCGAACGAAGGGTCGCCGGCGAGTTCGACGCCGGCCGGCGGCACCGTGTCCTCGTCGCCTGCATCGTCGCGGTGGTGCTGGGTCTGCTTCTGCCGCAGTCGGATACGGAATGGTCGTGGACGGTGCTCGGCACGTGGTTCGGGCACGACGCCACGACGACGGTGCCGATGCGGATCTTCGTGAGCCTCGCCCTGGTGTTCGGCGTGGTGTCGTCCGCCGCGGCGCTGTGCACGCACCGCTGGCGGCTCGCGTCGGCGTCGATGCTCGGCTCCGGACTGGCATCCCTGTTCGGACTGCTCGGCTACTGGTCGCAGAACGGCATGCCGGTCGAGACCCCGCACGCCCCGGGCGCCGGGATGGTGCTGTCCTGGCTCGGCATGGTGGCGCTGACCTCGCAGTGGCTGCCCGTCGTGCTCAGCCGCTCCCCCACGGACCGGCACCCGCATCCGGTGACCACGCCCGTGCTCTGACGGGGCATCCGCGCGCCGGTCCTCGGCGCGCGGATGTCCCGTGTGCACGGATCCACTGCATGCCGGGGGGACGCGGCGTACATTTCCCCGGTGAATCGGCCGCACCGGGCCGGCGCATTCCTCGGCGTGCGGTCAGGAGACGTCGCCGTCCGCGCGACGTAGCAGGTAGGTGTCCATCACCCAGCCGCGCGCGGCCTTCGCGCGGGCGCGGGCCCGCTCGATGTCCGGCAGCACCTCCCGCAGCGGGCCGGCGACGAGTTCCTCGTCGGACGTGCCGAGGTCGGCACCCCACCAGATGCGCCAATCACCCTCGAGCCGGGCGCATTCCAGCGCGCCGTCGAGCATGACGACGAGGTTGTCACCGCCGGCCGCCACCTCCTGCGCGAGCCGGCGGCCCGTGGTGACGACGATCGGGCCGCCGATCCGGTTGAGCACCAGCCGGTGCCGCGCCGCGAGCAGCGACACGCTGCTCACCCCGGGGATCACGTCGTAGTCGACGTCGAGCACGCCCCGGTCACGGATGCGCTCGACGACGCGAATCGTGCTGTCGTACAGGCTCGGATCGCCCCACACGAGAAATCCGGCGGTCTCGTGCTCGGCGACCTGCTCACGCAGCACCGTCTCGTACGCGGCGGCGCGGGCGGCGTGCCAGTCCCGCACCTCGGTGCCGTAGGCGGACGGGGCGCGGTCCCGCGGCGGGTCCGGCACCGTGATCGTCCGGTAGTCGCCGGCGATGTGGCGACGGCAGATCTCCTCCCGCACCGCGACGAGGTCGTCGACGCCCCGCTGCTTGTCGGCGACGAGGAAGACGTCGACGTCGTTCAGCGCCCGGACCGCGGCCACGGTGAGGTCGTCGGGCCCGCCCGGCCCGATCCCGATCAGCCGCAGCCGCCTCCTCACGCGCGGTCCTCGAGGTCGCCCTCCACGTCCAGGTAGGCCTGCTGCAGTTCCGCGAGCGTCGCCGGATCCGGTTCGGCCCACAGGCCGCGGTCGGCGGCCTCGGTGAGCCGTTCGACGATGCCGCGCAGCGCCCACGGGTTGGCCTCGCGCAGGAACCGCTGGTTCTCGGAGTCGAGGGCGTAGGTGCGGGCGAGGGTTTCGTACATCCAGTCGGCGACGACCCCGGCGGTGGCGTCGTAGCCGAACAGGTAGTCGACGGTGGCGGCGAGCTCGAACGCGCCCTTGTAGCCGTGCCGGCGCATCGCCGCGAGCCAGCGCGGGTTGACGACCCGGGCCCGGAACACGCGGGCGGTCTCCTCCGCCAGCGAGCGGGTGCGGACCTGGTCGGGGGTGGTCGAGTCGCCGATGTAGGCCTTCGGGTCCGCACCGGTGAGCGCCCGGACGGTGGCGACCATGCCGCCGTGGTACTGGAAGTAGTCGTCCGAGTCGGCGATGTCGTGCTCGCGGGTGTCGGTGTTCTTCGCCGCCACCGCGATCCGCCGGTAGTTGGCGCGCATGTCGTCCGCGGCCGGGACGCCGTGCAGGTGCCGCCCGTACGCGAAGCCGCCCCACGCGGTGTACACCTCGGCGAGATCGGCGTCGCTGCGCCAGTTTCCGGAATCGATGAGCGGCAGGATGCCGGCGCCGTAGGAGCCGGGCCTGGAACCGAAGATGCGGCGCACCGCGCGCTCGGGGTCGCCGTGCTCGGCCTCGTCGCGGCGGGCGTGCGCGCGCACGTAGTTCAGCTCGTCGGGTTCGTCGAGGGCCGCGACGGTGCGGATCGCGTCGTCGAGCATCGCGACGACGTGCGGGAAGGCGTCGCGGAAGAACCCGGAGATGCGGACGGTGACGTCGATGCGCGGCCGGCCGAGCTCGTCGAGCGGGATCACGGTCAGCTCGCGCACCCGCCGGGACTCGGCGTCCCATTCCGGGCGCATGCCGATCAGGGCGAGGACCTCGGCGATGTCGTCGCCGGAGGTGCGCATCGCGGAGGTACCCCACACCGACAGGCCCACCGAGGGCGGATAGCCGCCGGTGTCGGCGCGGTACCGGTCGAGCAGGTTGTTCGCGAGCGCCACGCCCGTGTCGTAGGCGAGCCGGCTCGGCACCGCCTTCGGGTCGACGGTGTAGAAGTTGCGGCCGGTGGGCAGCACGTTGACCAGCCCGCGCAGCGGCGATCCGGACGGGCCGGCGGGCACGTAGCCGCCGTCGAGGGCGTGCAGCACCGCGCCGAGCTCGTCGGTGGTGCGTGCCAGGCGCGGCACGACCTGCTCGGCGGCGAAGGCGAGCACCCGCTCGACCTCCGGGTCCGTCCCGCCCAGAACGGACTGCACGACCGTGGCGGCGCTGCCGGCCTGCCAGCCGGCGTCCTCCATGCCCTGCACCAGTGCCTGGGCCTGCGCCTCGACCGCGTCGGTCTCGGTGAGCGGCGCGTCCGGCTTCAGGCCGAGGGCGGTGCGCAGACCGGGCACGGCGTGGGCCCGCCCGCCCCACACCTGGGCGGCCCGCAGAATCGACAGCACCAGGTTCACGCGGGCCTCGCCGACGGGTGCCGTGCCGAGCACGTGCAGGCCGTCGCGGATCTGCGCGTCCTTCACCTCGCACAGCCAGCCGTCGACGTGCAGCAGGAAGTCGTCGAACTCGGCGTCGTGCGGGCGGTCCTCGAGCCCGAGATCGTGGTCGAGCTTGGCGGCCTGGATCAGCGTCCAGATCTGGGCGCGGATCGCCGGCAGCTTGGCCGGGTCCATCGCCGCGATGTTCGAGTACTCGTCGAGCAACTGCTCGAGACGGGCGATGTCGCCGTACGACTCGGCGCGCGCCATCGGCGGAATGAGGTGGTCGACGATGGTGGCGTGGGCGCGGCGCTTCGCCTGAGCCCCCTCCCCCGGGTCGTTGACCAGGAACGGGTAGATCAGCGGGAGGTTACCGATGGCGGCGTCGGTCGCGCAGGCCGCGGACAGGCCGGCGTTCTTGCCGGGCAGCCACTCCATCGAACCGTGCTTGCCGAGGTGGACGACGGCGTCGGCGCCGAAGCCGTTCTCCACCCACCGGTACGCGGCGAGGTAGTGGTGCGACGGCGCCATGTCCGGATCGTGGTAGATCGCCACGGGGTTCTCCCCGAACCCCCGGGGCGGCTGGATCATCAGCACCACGTTGCCGGCCTGCAGGGTGGCCAGGACGATCTCGCCCTCGGGAGCGGACTGCCGGTCCACGAACAGCTCGCCGGGGGCCGCGCCCCACGCCTCGGTCATCGCGTCGGTCAGTTCCGCGGGCAGGTCCGCCGTCCACTTGCGGTACTGCGCCGCGCTCACCCGTACCGGGTTGCCCGCCATCTGCTCGGCGCTGAGCCATTCCTCGTCCTGCCCGCCCGCGGCGATCAGGGCATGGATCAGCGCGTTGCCCGCCTCGGCGTCGTCCTCGGTGTCGAGGCCCGGGAAGCCGTCGCCGAGGTCGTAGCCGCGCTCCCGCAGCGCGCGCAGCAGCCGGATCGCGGAGACCGGGGTGTCCAGGCCGACGGCGTTGCCGACCCGGGAGTGCTTCGTCGGATACGCCGAGAGCATGATCGCCAGGCGCCGCTGTGCGGGCGGGATGCGCCGCAGGCGGGCGTGCGCGACGGCGATGCCGGCGACGCGGCGGCAGCGTTCGGGGTCGGTGACGTAGCGGGGCAGGCCGTCGGCGCCGAATTCCTTGAACGAGAACGGCACGGTGATGATGCGGCCGTCGAACTCGGGGACGGCGATCTGCGTCGCGGAATCGAGCGGGGAGACACCCTCGTCGGAGTCGGCCCACGCGTCGCGTCCCCAGGTCAGGCACAGCGCCTGCAGGATCGGGACATCCAGTGCGGCGAGCGCTTCGACGTCCCAGGCATCGTCGTCGCCGCCGGCGGAGACGGTGGCGGGGCGGGTGCCGCCGGCGGCGAGGACCGTGACGATCAAGGCGTCGAGGGTGCCGAGCTCGGCCAGCAGGTCCGCGGGGGCACCGCGCAGCGTGGAGCAGAAGATCGGCACGGCCACGGCACGGCCGGTGGCGTCGACCGCCTGCGCGAGATCGCGGACGAAACGGGTGTTTCCGCTGGTCTCGTGGGCGCGGTAGTAGAGGATGCCCACCCTCGGCAGGCCGGGATCGGTCGCGGCGGGCGCGTGCCTGCCCCACTCGGGCAGCGCGGCCGGCGGCTCGAAGCCCTCGCCGGTGAGCAGGACGGTGTCCGACAGGAAGGCATGCAGCTGGGCGAGGTTCGCGGGCCCGCCCTGCGCGAGGTAGGCGTGCGCCTCGGTGGCGATGCCGACGGGGACGGTCGAGTGGCTCATCAGCTCGGCGTCGGGCAACTGCTCGCCGCCGAGCACGACGACGGGTGCGCCGTGCGCCAGGACCGCGTCGATACCGTTCTGCCAGGACCGGACGGAGCCCAGGATGCGGACGATCACCAGGTCGGCGCCGTCGAGGAGGCGGGGAAGCTCGGTCCCGACGTCGAGGCGCGACGGGTTGCCCAGCGCGTACTCGGCATCCGAGCTCAGCGCCGACAGCAGGTCGGTGTCCGACGTGGACAGCAGCGCGAGCCGCGTCACGACCGGGCCCTGCGCAGTTCCCGATCGCCCCTGCGCAGCACGAAATCAGCCATGTTCAGTCTCCAAACCCTCGTGGACTTCCCGCGCCGTGGCCGGTCTCCTGGCTGACGGATCATCGCTGCCACGCCGACCTTCCCGGACTTCCGTCCAGTGGTCTCCGGACCGGCGGACCGGTCCGGACGAGGGCGAGCACCTACCCGCTCACAGTGGCGAGGGCCGCGCCGGTCTCACACCGGCTTCCCGAGCACCACGGCAGGTGGAGCGTAACGCACCGGTTCCTCGACGTGTGCAACCATGTGCCCCCATGGTCGACCTTCCCCCTGCGCTCGCCCCGGACCGGTGCCCCGGTCTGCTGCGCCCCCACCTCGCCGCCGACGGCGCGCTGGTGCGGCTGCGCGCGCCCGGCGGCAGGCTCCCGGACGGTGGACTGCGGGCGCTGTCGGAGGCGTCGATCGCCTACGCGGACGGCGACGTCCACCTCACGTCTCGCGGAAACCTGCAGGTCAGGGGTGTCACGGTGGACGAGCGCGGCGGTGTGCCCGCCGGCCTCGTCGACGCGGTGGCGGCGGCCGGGTTCCTGCCGGCACCGTCGCACGAACGGGTCCGCAACGTCGTCGCCTCGCCGCTGTCCGGGATCGTCGGGGGACGCGCCGACATCCGTCCGCTGATCGGCGCGCTCGACGCCGCCCTGTGCGCCGAACCCGCGCTCGCGCAGCTGCCGGGCCGGTTCCTGTTCGGGCTCGACGACGGCCGCGGCGACGTCGCGGCCCTGCGCTGCGACCTCGCCGCGGTGGCCGTCGACTCGGGGCTGTTCGAGATCGCGATCGGCCGGCTCTGCGGGCCGGTGGTCCCGGCCGACCGGGTCGTCGACGCGCTGATCGACCTGGCGCGGCGGTTCGCGGCGGTGCGCGGCACCCGCTGGCACGTGCACCAGCTGCCCGAGGCGGGGGCCGAGCTCGGGGGCGGCGCGCCGCTGCCGCCGGCCGCCCGGTACACGATGCCGTACGGCCCCCTGCCGGGAGCGGTCTCGGCGCTGGTCCCGCTGGGCATCCTCTCGCCGGCGATGGTGGCGGCGCTGCCCGAGTCGGAGGTGATCGTCACGCCGTGGCGCGGCCTCGTCCTCGCCGGCGAACCAGATCCGCAGCCGCTGCGCGACGCCGGGTTCGTGCTCGACGGTGCGTCGCCGTGGACCCGCACCACCGCGTGCGCCGGCGCGCCGGGGTGTAGCCTCGCCGAGGGCGACACCCGTTCCGCGGCCCGGCGTGCCGTCGCCGGCGCGCTCCCGGCCGGGCACCTCCACGTCGTGGGATGCGAACGATCCTGTGGCGCCCCGAATTTCCCACACACCCTCCTGTTCGCGAGGACCGACTCATGACGCCCACTCCCCCACCCCGGCGCTACGACTACGTCACCGACGGCGCCGACATCTACGTCCGGTCGTTCGCGACGATCCGTGCCGAGACGGACCTGTCCGCGATCCCCGCCGACGCCGAGAAGGTGGCGGTGCGGATGGTGCACGCGTGCGGCCAGACCGACCTGACCCGCGACCTCGCGATCCATCCGGACCTGGTGTCGGCGGCGCGCGGGGCGCTGCGGGCGGGCGCGCCGATCCTCACCGACGCCCACATGGTCGCGTCCGGGGTGACGCGCACGCGGCTACCCGCGGACAACGAGGTGCTGTGCCTCCTGCGCGACCCGCGGGTGCCGGACCTCGCGGCGGCGTGGGGCACCACCCGCTCGGCCGCGGCGGTCTCGCTGTGGGAGGACCGGCTCGACGGCGCGGTCGTCGCGATCGGCAACGCCCCCACCGCGCTGTTCCACCTGCTCGAGCTGATCGACGCCGGCGGCCCCCGGCCCGCCGCGATCGTCGGGGTGCCGGTCGGGTTCATCGGCGCCGCCGAGTCCAAGGAGGCGCTCGCCGCGCATCCGCTGCAGCTCCCCTACCTGGTGGTGCGGGGACGCCGCGGTGGTTCGGCGATGGCGTCGTCCGCGATCAATGCCCTGGCCCAGGAGGCGGAGTGAACGACACCGGACGGTTCTACGGCGTGGGGCTCGGCCCCGGCGATCCCGAGCTGATCACCCGCAAGGCGGCTCGGCTGATCGAGCACGCCGACGTGATCGCCTACCACTCGGGCACCCACGGCCGCTCCATCGCGAGGGGCATTGCGGCCGAGCTGATCCGGGAGGGGGTGATCGAGGAGGCGTTGATCTACCCGGTCACCACCGGCACCACCGACCATCCCGGCGGCTACGACGGCGCCATCGCCGACTTCTACGACGAGTGTGCGGCGCGCCTGGCCGCGCACCTCGACGCCGGCCGCACCGTCGTCGTGCTGTGCGAGGGCGATCCGCTGTTCTACGGCTCCTACATGTACCTGCACGACCGGCTCGCGGATCGCTATGCGACCGAGGTGGTTCCGGGCGTGACGTCGGTGTCCGCGGCCGCCGCGGCCGCGGCGGAACCGCTGGTGCGGCGCACCGACGTGCTCACGGTGCTGCCCGGCACGCTGCCCGAGCCGGAACTGGCGCGCCGTCTCGCCGACACGGACGGCGCCGCGATCATGAAGCTGGGCCGTACCTTCCCCGCGGTCCGCAGCGCGCTCGCGCAGGCGGGCCGGCTCGACGACGCGGTGTACGTCGAGCGCGCGTCGATGGGCGGGCAGCGCATCGTCCCCGTCGCCGAGGTCGACGCCGACGCGGTGCCGTACTTCTCGGTGATCCTCACCCCCGGCGACCGGGCGCCGCGCAACCGGGACATCACCGACCGGTCCCGGCCCGTCGTCGCCGACGCTCCCGAGGCGGTCGCTGCCCGGGGGCTCCTCGTCGTCGGTCTCGGCCCCGCGGACGAGAAGTGGCTCACCCCCGAGGCCGCCGCCGCGCTGGCGTCCGCCGACCACATCGTCGGCTACGGGCCCTACGTCGACCGCGTGCCGGTCCGCCCGGGCCAGCGGCGGCACGCGAGCGGGAACACCGTCGAGGTGGACCGGGCCCGGTTCGCGCTCGAGCTGGCGCTGTCCGGGGAACGGGTGGCCGTCGTCTCGGGCGGCGACGCCGGGGTGTTCGGGATGGCGTCGGCCGTGTTCGAGGCCGCGCAGGATCCGCGGTTCGCCGAGCTGCCGGTGCGCGTGCTGCCCGGGGTGTCGGCGATCCAGGCGGTGGCCGCACGGGCGGGCGCCCCGATCGGCGGGGACTTCGCCGTGATGAGCCTGTCCGACCGGCTCAAGCCGTGGGAGGTGATCGAGCAGCGGCTCGCGGCCGTCGCGCAGGCGGACCTGGTGCTGGGTCTGTACAACCCGGCGTCGCGGTCGCGGACCACGCAGGTCGCGCAGGCCCAGGCCGTGCTGCTGCGGCACCGGCCGGCCGACACCGTCGTCGTGGTCGGCCGCGACGTCGGCCGCCCCGGCGAGTCGCTCGAGGTGACCACGCTCGAGAAGCTCGACCCGGCCACGATCGACATGAAGTGCCTGCTCATCGTGGGATCGTCCGGGACCACGGTCACCGACGCCGGCGCGGTCTGGACGGCGCGGTCGGTACGCTCCGACTCCTGAAATCCGTGCGGTACACCGGAATCCGCGCACGCCGCGGCGGGCGCGGATTCCGGGTCAGCGCGTGAATTCCGTGCGATCCCGCGCCGGGTCGTAGAGATGCGAGCACGCGACGTCCGGCTGTGTCCGCACGCCCAGGGCCCGGCCGACGACGATCACCGCGGTGTGCTTCAGTCCCGCCGCCTCGGCCCGGTCGGCGATGTCGGCGAGGGTGCCGCGCAGCACCAGCTCGTTCGGGCGGGACGCGAACGCCACCACCGCAGCCGGGCAGTCGGCGCCGTACTCGCCGCTCAGTTCCCCGGCCAGGGCGCGGATGCGGGTGATCGCCAGGTGTAGCACCAGGCTGGCGCGCAGTCCCGCGACGCGCGCCAGGGACTCGGTGTCGGGCATCGCCGTGGATCGCGCCTGGGTACGGGTGAGGACCACGGTCTGCGCCAGTTCGGGCACGGTCAGCTCCGTGCCGAGGGTCGCGGCGGCGGCCGCGTAGGCCGGCACGCCGGGGGTCACGTCCCAGGGCACCCCGGCCGCGTCGAGCCGGCGCGTCTGCTCGGTCAGGGCCGAATACAGCGACGGGTCACCGGAACACAACCGGACGACGTCGAGGCCGCGCCGGTGCGCGTCCACCAGGTTCGCGGTGATCTCGTCGAGATCCAGGTGCTGGGTGTCGACGAGTTCCGTGTCGGGCCGGCAGTGCGCGAGCACCTCGGCGTCGAGGTAGGTGCCGGCGTAGAGCACCACCGGTGCCTCGCTCAGCAGCCGCGCCGCCCGCAGCGTCAGCAGGTCGGCCGCACCCGGCCCGGATCCCACGAAGTGCACTGTCATTTCTCGCCTTTCGTCACCTGCCACTGCACCACCGGGCGCAGCGCCTGCCAGCCACTGAACCCGCCGAGGGGTGCGGCCTGCTCCACGGTCAGCCGGGTCAGCTCCCCGCCGTGGGTCTTCCACCACTGCACCAGCGTCGCCTCGGTCTCGAGCGTCACCGCGTGCGCGACCAGCCGCCCTCCCGGACGCATTTTCTCCCAGCACTTTTCGAGCACACCGGGAATCGATCCGCCGCCGCCGACGAAGACGGCGTCGGGGGTGTCGAGACCGTCGAGCGCCGCCGGGGCGGGGCCGCGCACCACCGCGACCGACGGGACGCCGAGCCGCGCGGCGTTGCGGGCGATCCGCTCCGCACGCCCCTCGTCGCGCTCGATCGCGACGGCGCGGCAGCGCGGATCGGTGCGGGCCCACTCGATCCCCACCGAACCGGCGCCGGCGCCGACGTCCCACAGCAACTGCCCCGGCCGGGGCGCGAGCGCGCACACCGCGGCGAGCCGGATCGGGCGCTTGGAGATCTGCCCGTCGTGCTCGAACGCGTCGTCGGGCAGGCCCGGCGCGGTGGAATATCCCTCCGCACCTAGGCATTCGACGCAGACCACGTTGAGTGCGGGTGCGTCGCCGGACCACTCGCCGGCGGTGGCGCTGCGGCGGGCCTCGGCGTGGGCACCGAGGTCGGACAGCACCGTCAGCACGCTCGCCCCGAAGCCGTCGCGGCGCAGCAGGTCCGCGACCTGCGCGGGCGTGCCGCCGTCGGAGGAGAGCACGATCAGCCGCCGGCCCCGCCCGAAGGCGCGGCGGACGGCGTGCACGTCGCGGCCCACCAGCGTCACCACGTCCACCGACTCGGCGCTCCACCCCATCCGCGCGCGGGCCAGGGCCACCGACGACACCGCGGGCAGCACCGTCACCGCGGCGGCGCCGAGGTGGGCGATGAGCGTGGAGCCGATGCCGGAGACGAGGGGGTCGCCCGAGGCGACCGCGACGATCCGCCGGTCGCGATGGCGCTCGAGCAGCGCGGCGAGCCCGTCGCGCAGCGGGGACGGCCACGGCTCCCGGACGGCGCCGGTCTCGGGCAGCAGCGCCAGGTGGCGCCGCCCGCCGAGCAGGACCTGCGCGCCGAGCACCGCGTCGCGGGCGGGCGGCGGCAGGCCGTCCCAGCCGTCGGCGCCCATGCCGACGACGGTGATCTGTGAACCCATGGCGTCGAACCCTAGCCGGTGCGGTTAGACTCGGCGGCGGCAAGACAATCGAGGTGCCCCTCACGGGGATAATCGGGAAGCCGGTGCGAATCCGGCACAGGCCCGCTGCGGTGACCCGGGAGCCGTCGATCACGCGCATCACGCGCAGCCACTGGACCGGCCGGTCCGGGAAGGCGATCGCACGGCGTCGATCGGGAAGTCCGAATACCGGCCTCGATTTCAGCTGCCGAGAAGACATCCCAGCGGGAGCCTGTGGAGGTTCGAGTGCACGTGTATCCGTTCAGTGCCGTCGTCGGCTCCGACGACCTGGCGCTGGCCCTGTCCCTGTGCGCGGTCTCGCCGTCGATCGGCGGGGTGCTCGTGCGCGGCGAGAAGGGCACCGCCAAGTCGACCACCGTGCGCGCCCAGGCCGCGCTGTTGCCGCAGGTCACCGAGGTCACCGGCTGCCGCTTCGCGTGCGATCCCGCCGCCCCCGACCCGGCGTGCCCCGACGGTCCGCACCCGGGCGGTGCGGCGACGCAGACCCGTCCGGCGCGGCTGGTGGAACTGCCGGTCGGTGCCACCGAGGACCGCGTCACCGGCTCCCTGCACCTGCAGAAGGCCCTGTCGGCGGGCACCGCCGAGTACGAGCCCGGCCTGCTCGCCCGGGCGCACCGCGGCGTGCTCTATGTCGACGAGGTCAATCTGCTGCACGACCACCTCGTGGACCTGTTGCTCGACGCCGCCGCGATGGGCCGCTGCTCCGTCGAGCGCGACGGGGTGTCGGTCTCGCACGCCGCCCGGTTCGTGCTGGTCGGCACGATGAACCCGGAGGAGGGTGAGCTGCGGCCGCAGCTGCTCGACCGCTTCGGCCTCACCGTCGAGGTGGCCGCGCCCCGCGATCCGCAGGTACGGGCGGAGATCGTGCGGCGGCGCCTGGCGTTCGACGCCGACCCGGACGCGTTCGTCGCGCGGTGGGCCGACGCCGAGGCGGCGCTGACGCGGCGGTTGGCGCAGGCCCGCGACCGGCTGCCGCAGGTGCGGCTCGGCGACGACGCGCTCGTCGCGATCGCGGAGGTGTGCGCGGCGTTCGACGTCGACGGGATGCGCGCCGACCTGGTCACCGCGAAGACCGCCGTCGCGCACGCGGCGTGGGTGGGCCGCGACGAGGTGACGCGGGAGGACATCGCGGTGGCGGCGCGGCTGGCGTTGCCGCACCGCCGTCGCCGCAACCCGTTCGACGAGCCCGGCATGGACGAGTCGCTGCTCGACGAGCTGCTCGGCGAGCAGCCGCCCGAGCCCGATCCGGACGGCCCCGACGATTCCGGTCCGGACGGCCCCGACGATTCCGGTCCGGACGGCCCCGGCGCCGGCGAGGCAACGCCGGGCCGGGACGACCGGGGGCAGGGCTCCGGTGCGGCGACGTCCGTTGCGGCCCCCGCCGAGCCCTACCGGACCCGCCTGTTCACGGCCGACCGCACCGGCCGCGGCGCCGCGGGCCGCCGCTCCCGCGCCCGCACCACGGTCGGCCGGACCGTCGGCGAGCGTCGCGGCGACACCGGCCCGATCCATCTGCCCGCCACCATCCGCGCCGGCGCCCTGCGCCGTGGAGCCCGAGGTGTAGATGACGTAGGCGGGATGGTCGTGGCGCAGCGGCCGCACGCGGTCGACGAAGGCGAGCGGGTCGGCCGGGCAGGCGTCGAGTTCCTTCCGGATCTCGGCGCCGTCCAG
>NZ_JBSNCE010000032.1:0-66844 GCF_053764755.1 Rhodococcus sp. 2H158 | reverse complement strand
TCCGAACCCGGAAGCTAAGCCCTCCAGCGCCGATGGTACTGCACCCGACAGGGTGTGGGAGAGTAGGACACCGCCGAACACCCGTTACCGGAAGCCCCCCAACCTCGTTGGGGGGCTTCCGGCATTTCCGCATGTTCCGGCCCGGCTCCCTCTTGTCCGTGCTCCGGCACAGGCGAATCATTGGATCTACGGTGGTCGCGATTGCCGGCCGTCGGGTGACGCCGACGGTGGACGGCGACGGGTCGGCCACGGAAGCCGTTGGTTGTGGGCTTGTCCCGCACGTGGAGGCGATAGTGATGTTCATTCAGGTCTGGCAGGGGACGGTTCGCGACGAGCAGGCGCTGAAGGCCTGCCTGCAGCGGTGGACGGACGAGCTGCGCCCGGGCGCAGTGGGCTATCTGGGGAGCACGTCGGGATTCAGCGACGACGGAACCTTCGTGTCGGTGGCGCGGTTCGAGTCGGAGGAGGCGGCCCGCCGTAACAGCGAACGTCCGGAGCAGGGCGCGTGGTGGGCCGAGGCCGAGCAGTGCTTCGACGGGGAGATCACCGTCCACGACTGCCGTGACGTCGAGGTGTGGATGGAAGGTGGCTCGGACACTGCAGGATTCGTACAGGTCATGGAGGGGCACTGCCCCGATCTCGGGCGGATGAAGAGTCTGCTCGCCGAGGGTCAGGACCGGGTGCATGAGCTGCGGCCCGAGATCATCGGCGGCACGCTCGCCACCTACGGTGACGACGGGTACGTCGAGACGGTGTACTTCTCGTCCGAGGACGAGGCACGTGCCCACGAACGGATGGAGATTCCCGACGATCTGCGGCCGCTTCTGGAGGAGGAGATGCGCCTACTCGGCGACGTGCACTACTACGACCTGCACGAGCCCATTCTCACCCCGAGCGGCAGGTGAGCCGGCTCAGCCGACAGTAGGGAAGCCCGGGCCGTGGTGGCGCGGCCCGGACCGCCCTGCAGTGTCAACCGCTCCGCAGTGTCAGGGCCTCGGCCGGTGGGGCAGGGCCCGCGTGAGCCGCGGCGCCCAGCCGTGTGACGGCCAGCGCTTGAGTCCCAACCGATCCGGCGTCAGACGGGTGTCGACGAAGAGCTTCTCGAGTTCGGGATCGGCGTCGCCGAGGAAGCGGTAGAGGATGGTGCCGCCGTTGTCCTCGGTGCGGGATGCCGCTTCCCAGCCGGTGGCCCGGTAGGCGCCGCGCACGATGTTGTCCGCCACCACCAGGATGGGCAGTCCGTCGACCCGGCGTGCCGCGGCTCCGGCCGGCCACGGACGGTCGGCGAGTCCTCGGACCTGTTCGGGGGAAGCCGTTTTCGCATCCGTGATCCGGAGCACGACGCACGGGGTGGGCAGCTCGGGTGCGGCCTCCGCGGAGTACTGACGTATCAGTTCCTCGATGGGATGGGCCACCCGGTCGGATTCCTCGGTTGCGCCGACGAGGTTGGTCAGCACGAGTTCGCCGTCGTGCGGTTCGAGCAGCCCCAGCACCGAGACCAGGGACTGCGCGGTGAAGCCGGCGGCGTGGTCGGCGTCGACCGCCGGGGCCACCCGGTCGGCCACGACATAGTGGCCCACGGAGTAGCCGGAGTCGTAGACGGCACGGATCCGGTGCACAGCCGCGTCGGCTTCGGGGGTGTGTGCGGGCGGGGCCTCGCCGCCGGCGGTCAGCTTGTGGTTTTCGCCGAGTGCTGTCCAGGTCAGGGCGAACAGGCGGTTTCCGCGGCCCTGTCCGACGTGCAGGACGGTGTGGTCGCGCGGATCGACGAGGGCGTACACGTAGGCACCGAGCTGTTCGACGACCGTCGCCGGCAGCGGGTCCGGGGTGGGGGTGCGGTCGTCGACGTCGGTGACGATCTCGCGCAGGACGGCGAGCCGCAAGGCGACCGGTACGGTGCCGGCGGAGCCGCCGAACAGTTCGCGGTTGGCAGCGTCGACGGAGCCGAAGGCGCGTCCGGTGTGGCGGGCCAGGGCGGCGAGCGCGCGAGTGAACTCGGCGAGGCGCTGACGAGGGTCCGCGGCGGTGTCGGGCAGCTCGTTGCTGGTCAGGAACATCTGGATCTCGGGGGACTCCAGGAGGATCTGGGCGATGTTCTGAGGAACTGTCCACACGGTACGCATGAGGCGACTGTAGGCCAGTCTCTCGCGGGTAGCGGGTTGCGTGCTCAAACGCGCTGCACAACGCCGGTGGTCACCGCCCGGCAACCCCGTCTTGGTGCCGCGGACACGCGCCCGTGGTGTGACGATCGCCACGTTCGCCGTAGTCGTCGGCTACACGAAGGGCACGATTCACGGCACCCCTGCTCCCTGGGGGTGGCTCGTCGCTTAACGTAGACACGTGAGCATCCCAGTCCCCGATGCCGCGCGGTCTGCGGCGAGCCCAGCATCGAACTGGCCCGCGATTCTGACGTGGCGGGCCTACGACGTTCCTCGGATGGAGTCGGTGCGTGTCCAACTGAGCGGCAGTCGCATCAAGGCGGCGGGCCGCATCGTCGGCGCGCAGTGCGCGGAGCACCCCGCGTTCAGCGCGTCGTACGACCTCGTTACCGACGAGAACGGTGTGACGCGCCGGTTGTCGGTGCGCACGACCGTGGCCGCCGGTGAGAGGCACATGTCGATCAGCCGGTCCGAGGAGGGCATCTGGATGGTCGACAACGGCACCCAGCACCAGCGTTCGGCGTTCGGCGGGGCACTCGACGTCGACGTCATCCTCAGTCCGTTCTTCAATGCGCTGCCGATCCGCCGCTACGGGCTGCAGTCCGGCGCGGACGAACTCGAGGTGCCGGTCGTCTACGTGAACCTGCTCGATCTCGGCATCGAGGAGGCCACCGTCGTCTACAGCAGCGCGGCCGACGGCATCCACGTCTTGTCCCCGGTGTCCAGCTCCTCGGTGACGGTGGACGGCGACGGTTTCGTCGTGAACTACCCCGGACTGGCGGGGCGGATCTAGGCCGAGCAGTTTCGGGAGAGGGCAGTGCCCTCGCAGTTTCAGGAGAGGGCAGTGCCCTCCACTGCCATCGCCAGTGCGAGGGCCGTGGACTCTCCGGGGTGACTGCCGTGCCCGGCGGTCCCGGTGGTCAATCCGATCACCTGCACGCCGATGGGAAAATCCCCGCCGCCCGGAGCGGGAACCGACACCGCAGGCACGCCGAGCACGCTGAACGGGATGCACATCTGCAGCAGCGGCCCCCGAAGCGCGGCGGGGTCGCTGTCGAGTGCGGCCGATCGCAGCGGGGTGGTGACGGTGATCAGGGCGTCGAGCCCGTCGTCGCGGCGTAGCCGGCGCAGGACGTCGCGGCGCAGCCGGGCGGCCGTCCGCACGGCCCGCACGTAGTCCGTCGCCGGACGGTCCCGCTGAGCCGCGAGCAGCGCCGCGGTGGCCGGCTGGTAGAGGTCCGGGTCGTTCTCGAACCAGCGCTGATGGGTTTCGTACGCCTCCGAGCCGGTGACGACGGGATACACGGCCAGCAGGTCGTCGGTTTCCGGCAGCGTCACGTCCCGTACCTCGGCACCGAGGTGGGCGAGCGTGCGGCAGGCGTCGTCGAGCGCGGACTCGAATGCGGCGTCGGGCACGTCCCAGAGGCCGCCGCGTAGCCGTCCGACCCGCAGACCGGAGACGGGCGTGCGCAGGTGTGCGATCCCGGGCAGCGCACCCCACGCCAGTCCGGCGTCGAGGACGTCGCGGGCGAGCAGGCCCACGTGGTCGAAGGTGGTGGACAGGGGGAACACCCCGTCGACCGGCAACGCTCCGCGGGTGGGCTTGAGGCCGACGACGCCGCACAGTGCCGCCGGGGTCCGCACACTGCATCCGGTGTCGGTGCCCAGCGCCAGCGGCACGATGCCCTTGGCGACGAGCGCGGCCGACCCCGAGGACGAGCCGCCGGTGATCCGGGTGGGATCGTGCGGGTGCCGGGCCGGTCCGGACGCGTTGACCAGGCCGCTCGGCCCGTACGCGAACTCGTGCAGATGCGTCTTGGCGACGACGACGGCGCCGGCCTCGCGGAGCCGCTCGACGATCCTGGCGTCCTGCGCGGCCGGCGGTGCGTCGGCGAGGACGTTGCTGCCGCAGCGCGTCGGCATCCCGGCGACGTCGATGTTGTCCTTGACGGCGACGGCGACACCGTGCAGCGGGCCGATCCAGTTGCCGGCCGCGAGCTCGGCGTCGGCGCGGGCGGCGGACTCGAGGGCGGCGGCGTCGTTGCGGGCGGCCACGAGGTTCGACCATGGTGTGCCGTCGAGGGCGTCGAGGTCGGCCAGCACCTGCCGGACGTGGCCGGTGGCGGTCAGTTCGCCCTTCGCGAGTGCCGCCGTGGTGTCGCGCAGTGTCACCGCGTCCACACCTCGCCGCGGCGGCCGGACTCGCGCAGCCGGGCGATCCAGTCGGCGTCGCCGGGGACGATGCCGGTGACGGGCCGGCGTACGCGTTGCTCGAATCGTCGCCGGGCGGCGTGACCGGCGGCGGTCAGCTCGGCGGTGCTGCCGTCGGCGAGTCGCTCGCGGGCGACGCGCAGCACCTCGAGGGTCTCGTCGAGGGTCGTGAGCAGCGCCGTGGCGTTACCCGCGCACATCGCGTCGACCAGCGCGGGTGCGGTCCCGGCGACGCGGGTGCCGTCGCGGAACGAGCCGGCGGCCAGGCCCAGCGCCAGGTCGCCTCCGGCGGCCCCGGACAGCGCGAGTGCCTCGGCGAGCAGGTGCGGCAGGTGCGAGACGCGGGCGACCGCGGCGTCGTGCTCGCCCGATTCGGCGGGCACGACGACGGAACCGCAGTCGAGGGCGAGATCGGCGACCTGCGTCCACACCACGGGATCGGTGCCGTCGTCGACGGTGACCACCCACACCGCGTCGCGGAACAGTTCCGCGAATCCCGCCGACCAGCCGGACTCGGCGGTGCCGGCCATGGGATGGCCGCCGACGAAGCGGGCGGACAGCCCGTGGGCGGCGACAGCGGCGGCGACCTGCGACTTGACGCTGACCACGTCGGTCAGTGCGGCGTGCGGGGCGTGCTCGGCGACGGCGGCGAGCACCGCGTCCACGGCGGGCACGGGCACGGCGACGACGACGAGGGCGTCGGATTCCGCGGCGCGCCGCAGCGTGGCCGGCAGGTCGGTCGAGGCGTCGAATCCGTCGGCCCGGGCGGCCTCGACGGGCTCCGCCGACCGGTTGTATCCCCAGGCCTCGCGGCCCGCGGCGACGGCCGCACGCAGCAACGATCCGCCGATCAGGCCGAGGCCGAGCACACACACGGGCGGGGTGGACGCGGAGGTGGGCACCCGAACAGGTTGGCACATCGCCTGCTGGACTTCATTCACGGGACTGCGCCGACTACCGTTGCGCCCATGGCTGCGCAGCGTGCGGGGAACAAGAGCCCTTCCGTGAGTTCGACTGAGGACCTCGACGGGTTCGGGGTCGCCGTGACGCGGGAGGACGGTCGCTGGAAGTGCAAGGCACTGTCGGCGGCGGTGTTGACGAGCCTCGAGGTGGCCGACCGGGAGCTGCGCGAGCTGCGCAGCACCGGCGCGATCTTCGGGTTGCTCAACGTGGACGACGAGTTCTTCGTCATCGTCCGCCCCGCCCCGTCGGGCACGCGTCTGCTGCTGTCCGACGCGACCATGGCGATCGACTACGACATCGCCGCCGACGTGCTCGACGCGTTGAACATCGAGATCCCGGACATCGACCCCGACGAGCTCGACGACATCGAGCCGTGGGAGGAGGGCGATCTGGGGATTCTCGCGGATCTGGGATTGCCGGAGCCCGTGCTGGCGGTGATCGCCGCCGAGTCCGATCTGTATCCGGACGAGCAGATCGAGGAGATCGCCCAGCGGCTGGGATTCGACGAGGTTCTCGCCACGACGCTGGACAAGCTGCGCCCCTAGATGGGCCTGCGCGACGACGAGGCGATGATCCGGGCCGCGCTGGAGGCGGCCGCCGCGGCGCCGGCCGGCGACGTGCCGGTCGGTGCGGTGCTGTTCGACGCGGATGGGACCGAGCTGGCCCGTGCGGCGAATTCGCGGGAGGCCACGGGCGATCCGACGGCTCATGCGGAGGTGCTGGCGCTGCGCGCGGCCGCGAAGGTGCATGGCGACGGCTGGCGGCTCGAAGGCACGACGCTGGCCGTGACGCTGGAGCCGTGCACGATGTGTGCGGGCGCGCTGGTGCTGGCCAGGGTGCACCGCGTGGTGTTCGGGGCGTGGGAGCCGAAGACGGGTGCGGTCGGGTCGCTGTGGGACGTGGTGCGTGATCGTCGGCTCACCCACCGCCCACAGGTGCGCGGCGGCGTGCTCGAGGACGAATGCGCGGCGGTGCTCGAGGATTTCTTCCGGGCCCAGCGTCTCGCCGAACGTCGGTGACCTGCGGATTTCGGCTACCGGCCCGAATCCGGTAAAGTCGTGTGCGGTGGCGTGTCCGAGCGGCCTAAGGAGCACGCCTCGAAAGCGTGTGACGGGTAACCCCCGTCCGAGGGTTCAAATCCCTCCGCCACCGCCAAGAACGGCCCCGATCCGGTTGACCGGATCGGGGCCGTTCTCGTTCGTCGAATGCGCAGTTCCGGTCGCTTCACCCGGCGTGTCGTGACGACAACTGCGCACTCGCGACGGTGGTCGGTCGCTGCGGCGCCCAGCCGGGCGGGCCGAACGCGTAGCCGAGTTTGTCGCGCCACCGCGGGGCGGCCCGCCAGTCGCGGGCGATGGCCTGGTACTCGTGGGTTTGCAGCCGCCAGATGTTGTAGGTGCCGACGGGCTTGGTGAGTCCGTACGTGGGGCGGTGGGTTTCGCGGCGGAAGGTGCCGAACAGGCGGTCCCAGAGGATCAGGATGCCGCCGTAGTTGCGGTCGAGGTACTCCGGATCGCAGCCGTGGTGCACGCGGTGGTGCGACGGGGTGTTGAAGACGAACTCGACGGGCCGGGGCAGCGTGCCCACCCGCTCGGTGTGCACGAAGAACTGGTATACGAGCGAGACGGAGAATCCGACGAACACCATCCACGGCGGGATGCCGAGGAAGGGCAGCGGCAGCCACATGAGGATCTCGCCGCTGTTGTTCCATTTCTGGCGCAGGGCGGTGGCGAAGTTGAAGTACTCGCTCGAGTGGTGCGCCTGGTGGGTGGCCCACACGAGGCGCACCCGGTGCGCTGTCCGGTGGTACCAGTAGTAGAGCAGGTCGATGCCGAGGATCAGGATCGCCCACGTGTACCACGCGTCCGCCGGTAGGTGCCACGGTGCGAGGTACACCCAGATCGCCGAGTAGCCGACGAGGGCCAGCACCTTCCAGGCGGCGCTGGTGCCGATGGAGACCAATCCCATGGAGATGCTCGTGCGCGCGTCGAGGGCCTCGTAGCCGCCGCGCGGCGGACGGGTGTGCCCGTCGTCGCCGGGTTCGACGTGCTCGAGCGTGCGGGCGGCGGCCCATTCGAGGGCGAGGAAGAGCAGGAACGCCGGGATGGCCAGCGCGACGGGGTCGTGCAGAGGCTCGAGCAGCGACGCCCAGGACGCCGTCAGGGTCTCCCACATTCGGTCCTCCGGGAGTGATGTGAACAGACGTCCAATCTACCGGAATGTGGTGACGGTCACTACGGCGGGCGAGGGGCCGCCGGGCGGTCACTGCGGGAGCGGCCGCCCGTCCGGACGCAGGCCGGCGAGGTAGATCGCGATCATCCGGGGCACGAGGGCGGGCACGACGTCGTCGACGAACCGCACGTGGGGGCGGGTCAGCCGGGCCACCGCCATGATCACCTCGATCGGCTGGACGTCGTCGCGGACGAGGCCGGCCTGCTGTGCGGCGTGGACGAGCTCGGTGACGCGCGCCTTGGTGCCCTCCCGGATCTCGAGGACGTCGTCGGGCAGTTCCCGGTAGCTCTCGACGATGAGAGCCGGGATCAGGGCGCCGAGCCGCAGCCGGACGGCGGTGTCGACGAATTCGGCCCAGGCACGTTCGGGGTCCGACGCCATCACGGCGAGGGCGCGATCCGCCGCCGCACCCGCCTCGTCGAGGGTGCGACGGGCCACGGCGTGCGCGAGATCGTCGCGGGTGGGGAAGTTGCGGTAGAGGGTGGCGATGCCGACGCCGGCGCGCTCGGCGATGGCATCGAGGGGCGCGTCGTGCCCGCGTTCGGCGAGCACGTCGCGGGCCGCGAGGATCAGGGCCTCGCGGCGGCGGGCGGCATCGGCGCGCATGGGATCTCCTGTGTTCGGCGGGTTGACACCCCGCTCCTACCGGAGGAATATACTCCACATAAACGGAGAACAATCCTCCACTTCAAGGAGTCGTCATGGTTGCCCCGACCTCCTCCCCGGACACCTCCACGGCGCGGCACGCCCCGCCGGACGCGGTACGCGTCGCCGGCGTCGTGCTCGCGCTCACCGCCGTGATCGCCCTGATGCTGTTCGCATTCGCGGCGCCCGCCGTGAACAGCGGCCCGCACGCGCTGAAGATCGGTATCGCCGGGCCGGACCAGGCCGTCGCCCAGATCGAGGCCGGCCTCTCCGGTGCCCGGCCCGGTGCGTTCGCGCCGCAGCGGTACGCCGACGCGGAGGCGCTGCGCAGCGCCATCGAGCACCGCGAGGTCGTCGGTGGTCTCGCCGTCGGGCCGGACGGACCCGCGATGTATGTCGCCGGGGCCGGCGGCGCCCCTGTCGCTCAGGCGCTGACCGCCACGGCCACCGGCCTGTCGGAGGCCGTCGGCCGGCCCGTCCCCGTGCGCGACGTCGTGCCGCTGCCGGCCGACGACCCGGCGGGGGCCGGCCTGAACTCGCTGGCCCTGCCCCTGGTCCTGGGTGGTCTGGTGCCCGCGATCGCCCTCGTCCGGCTGTTCCCCCGGCGGGTCGGCCTGCGCGTGCTCGGCGCGGTCGGCTTCGCGGTGCTCGCGGGGCTGACCCTCACCGCCGTCCTGCAGTTCGGGTTCGGCAGCCTGACCGGGAACTACTGGGCCACCGCCGGAGCACTCACGCTGGGCCTGGCCGCCGTCTCGCTGCCACTGCTCGGCCTCGAGTCGCTCTTCGGGCTGCCCGGTTTCGGTGCCGGGGCGGTCCTGATGATGTTCGTCGGCAACCCGCTGTCGGGCTTCGCGACCACCGCAGCGTGGCTGCCGCAGGGGTGGGGCACCTTCGGCCAGCTGCTGCCACCCGGCGCCGCCGGCACGCTGGTCCGCTCGGTGGCCTTCTTCGACGGGCACGGCGGCGGGACGGCGGTGCTGGTGCTGAGCGCATGGGTCGTCGCCGGGCTCACGTTGTGTGCGGCGTCGGCACGTCGTCGCACCGTCGCCGCGTGACCGCAGTTGCACCGTCGCCGCGTGACCGCAGTTGCACCGTCGCCGCACGACCGCTGCCGCGTCGCGCGCTTTCCCTCAGGTTTGGTAGGAATCGTGTGTCCGCCGGCGCCCGGCGGCCAGCCGCGAACCGAGGAGTGCGACGTGCATATCACCGCCCGGGTGGACTATGCCGTGCGCACCCTGCTCGAACTCGCGGCGGCCGGCGAGGCGCCCGCCAAGGCGGAGGGCCTGGCCCGGGCGCAGCGCATTCCGCACAAGTTCCTCGAGGCGGTGCTCGGTGATCTGCGCCGCGGCGGACTGGTGCACAGCCGCCGCGGCCCCGAAGGGGGGTACTGGCTGGCCCGCCCGGCCGACGAGATCTCCATCGCGGACATCATTCGCACCGTGGAGGGCCCGCTCGCGTCGGTGCGCGGCGAGCGGCCCGAGGACGTGGTCTACACCGGCCCGGCCGAACGCCTGCGGGACGTATGGATCGCGGTGCGGGTGAATCTGCGGGCCGTCCTCGAGGAGGTCACCCTCGCCGACGTCGTCGCGGACGATCTTCCGCAGTTCGTGGCCGACCTGACCGCCGATCCGGGCGCCTGGGAGCGCCGGCGCACGTGAGCGCTGCCACAACGCTCGGGGCGGTGTGGGCAAACACATATTTTTGCAGTTCTCTGCAAATTTGCAGGGATCTGCAAGATGCGTACCGTGGAAGACGTGACCAATCCGCCCGGACTGCGTGACCGCAAGAAGGCCGCCACGCGCGCAGCGCTCGTTGCCGCCGCGGCCGACCTCGCCCGCGCCAAGGGCATCCACGGCGTCACCGCCGACGCCATCGCCGCGAAGGCGGGCGTGTCCACCCGCACCTTCCACAACTACTTCGCGAGCAAGGAGGAGGCCGTCCTCGCGCATCTCGAGGGGATGGTGCACTCCTGGGTCGGGCGCCTGCACTCACGGCCCGCCGGGGAACCCGTATGGGACTCCATGGAAGTCGTCGCCCGGCAGATCGTTGCGGAGCCGGACGGCGACTTCGTCGAGCTGTGTTCGACCATGGAACTCGTCGATCAGAGCCCGGCACTGCTGGCGCGCCGCGTCGAGATGGAAGTGCGCGCCTCGCAACTGCTCGTCGAGGCCATCGCCGAGCGCACCGGCACCGATCCCCGGGTCGACCTGTATCCGAGCCTGGTCCGCTACGCCGCGGTCTCGGCCATGAAGTCGGCAGTCGAACTGTGGCTCGCCGGCACTTCGGGGGCGGCTTCCCCCGAGGAACTCGTCCGTGCCGCCTTCGGGCAGCTGCGGCAAGGCCTTTCCTAAGACACCTGCACGACACATCCGGAAGACGAGGTTCCCCGTGGCGACCTATCTCTATCGGATCGGCAAGTTCGCCTATCGGCGAAAAGGCACGGTCCTCTCCCTCTGGCTGGCGATCCTCGTCCTCTTCGGCGTGGGTGCGGCCACCCTGTCCGGGCCGACGACGGACTCGTTCTCCATCCCCGGCACTCCCGCGCAGCAGACGCAGGACCTGCTCGCCGAACGGTTCCCGAACGCCGCGGACCCGATGAACGCGCTCAGCGCGCGCTACGTGTTCGCCGCCCCCGACGGCGGGACCCTCGACGAACCGCAGAACCTCGCGGCGATGAACGAGGTGCTCGCGGCGATCCGCGGGATCGACAAGGTGACCGCCGCCGCCAAGATCGACCCGGCAGTCGCCACCCCCGAGCAGCAGGCCGCCGTCCTCGTGGACCCCGTCACCGCGAACGCCGGTCTCGTCGAACAGATGAAGGCCGCCGCGGAGCAACAGGGCAAGCCGGAGGAGACCGCGCTCGCCGACGCGGCCGCGCTGTCGCCGCTGAGCCCGGACCGCACCGTCGGATTCGTCACCGTCCCGTTCGAGGGCGGCTTCGGCGACGTCGACGACACGATGCGCGAGCAGATCGCCGCGGCCGCGGAGATCGGCCGGGACGCGGGCCTGAACGTCCAGGTCAGCGGCACCGCCGCCGCGGAGGCCGAGATGCCCGGCGGCGTCACCGAACTCATCGGCATCGGCATCGCCGCCGTCGTCCTCGCCATCACCTTCGGCTCGCTCGTCGCCGCGGGCCTGCCCCTGATCACCGCCATCATCGGCATCGCCATCGGCAGCCTCGGCATCACCATCGCCACCGGTTTCGCCGACCTGAGCTCGATGACCCCGACGCTGGCGATCATGATCGGTCTCGCCGTCGCGATCGACTACTCGCTGTTCATCGTCTCCCGGTTCCGGCACGAGATCACCGTCACCGCCGACCGTGCCGAGGCGGCCGGACGTGCCGTGGGCACCGCCGGCTCTGCCGTCGTGTTCGCCGGCCTGACCGTGATCATCGCCCTGATGGCCCTCAGCGTGGTGGGGATCCCGTTCCTGTCCGCGATGGGCTACGCGGCCGCATTCACGGTGTTCATCGCCGTGCTCATCGCGATCACCCTGCTGCCGGCGATCCTCGGCCTGTTCGGCCGCAAGGCGTTCGCCGGCCGCATCCCGGGCCTGAAGAACCACGACCCGGAGGCCGACACCGACAAGCCGAGCGCCGCCCAGCGCTACATCCGCTGGGCCACCGGCAAGCCGCTGATCCCGCTCGTCGCCGGCGTGCTGCTGCTCGGCATCCTCGCGCTGCCCGGCGCGAACCTGCAGCTCGCCCTGCCCACCGAGGCCACCGGCGACCCGAAGACCAGCGCCCGTCAGGCCTACGACCTCGTGAACGAGGCGTTCGGTCCCGGCCGCAACGGTCCGCTGCTCGTCGTCGCCGACGCCCGCGAGGCCACCGTCGCGCCGCAACAGGCGTTCGGGGAGGTCGTGCAGCGCCTGTACGAGCAGGACGAGGTGGTCAACGCCCAGATCGTGGCCGTCAACCAGGCCGGTGACACCGCGCAGATCATGGTCACCCCCCGGTCGGGCCCCAGCGAGCCGGCGACGATGGACCTCGTGTCGAGCATCCGCGACCAGGAGGCCCAGCTGCACGACGAGATCGGCGTCTCCTACGGCATCACCGGACAGACCGCCCTCGAAGGCGACGTGTCCGAGACCCTGCAGAGCGCGCTCGTCCCGTACCTCGCGGTGGTCGTCGGACTCGCGTTCATCCTGCTGATGCTCGTGTTCCGGTCGATCCTGGTGCCGCTGACCGCGACCCTCGGATTCCTGCTCAGCGTCCTGGCGACGTTCGGCGCGACCGTCGCGGTCTTCCAGG
Source organism: Rhodococcus sp. 2H158 (assembly GCF_053764755.1). NCBI lineage: Bacteria > Bacillati > Actinomycetota > Actinomycetes > Mycobacteriales > Nocardiaceae > Rhodococcus > Rhodococcus sp. 2H158. Next base: position 54,379 of record NZ_JBSNCE010000032.1, on the reverse strand, counting down.
AGGGCTGGGGCGGGCTGGTCTCCAACCCGCAGCCGATCGTCAGCTTCATGCCGATCTTCCTCATCGGCGTGGTGTTCGGCCTGGCGATGGACTACCAGGTCTTCCTGGTGACCCGAATGCGGGAAGAATTCGTCCACGGCGCGTCCGCGAAGGAGGCCGTGCGGATCGGATTCGCCCACGGTGCCCGGGTGGTCACCGCGGCGGCGGTCATCATGATCTCGGTGTTCGCCGCCTTCATCGCCGAGCCGAACTCGTTCATCAAGTCGATCGGCTTCGCGCTTGCCGCCGCCGTGTTCTTCGACGCGTTCGTCGTGCGCATGGTGATCATCCCCGCGGTGATGGCGCTGCTCGGCGACAAGGCCTGGTGGCTGCCGACGTGGCTGGACCGCATCCTGCCGAACGTGGACGTCGAGGGCGAGAAGCTCCGCCGTGAGCTGACCGTCCCCGAGCCCAGCCGCGAGCCGGCGCACACATGACCGGCCCCGGGCGCCTTTTCCGTTCCCTCACGGACGGAAAAGGTGCCGGGAACCGGGCCCCTGCACCGGTAGCGTGGTGATCATGCTGGTCCGGTTGCTCCCGCGGTTCCTGCGCCCTCACCGGGGGGCGCTGATCGCGGTGGTGCTGCTGCAGATGGTGGCCACCGGCACCATGCTGATCCTGCCGGCGCTCAACGCCGACCTGATCGACTACGGCGTCGCCCGCGGCGACATCGGGTACATCCTCACTACCGGCGCGGTGATGCTGGCGATCAGCTCGGTGCAGATCGGCTGCTCGATCGGTTCGGTGTACTTCGCGGCGCGCACCGCCATGGCCGTCGGCCGCGACGTGCGGCTCGCCGTGCTCCGGCGCGTCGGCGGGTTCTCCGCCCGCGAGTTCGGCCGGTTCGGCGCGCCGTCGCTCATCACCCGCAACACCAACGACGTGCAGCAGGTGCAGATGCTCGTGCTGATGAGCTGCACCATCGTGGTGATGGCCCCGATCATGGGCATCGGTGGCATCGTCATGGCGCTGCGCGAGGACGCCGGCACGTCGCTGGTGCTCGTCGCAGCCGTGCCCGTCCTCGCGGTCACCATGTTCGTCCTGATCGCGATGATGGTGCCCGCCTTCCGGGTGATGCAGGTACGCATCGACGCCGTCAATCGGGTACTGCGCGAACAGATCACCGGTATCCGCGTGGTGCGGGCGTTCGTGCGCGAGCGCACCGAACAGGACCGGTTCGAGGTCGCCAACGCGGAACTGACCGACACGGCCCTGCACGTCGGCCGCATCAACGCCCTGCTGTTCCCGCTCGTGATGCTCATCGCCAACGCCACGAGCGTGGCCGTGCTGTGGTTCGGCGGCCACCGTATCGACACCGGTGACATGCAGGTCGGATCCCTCACCGCGCTGCTGAGCTACATCATGCAGATCCTGATGGCGGTGATGATGACATCGTTCGTGGCGATGATGGCGCCGCGCGCGGCGGTGTGTGCCGAGCGGATCCTCGACGTACTCGACACCGAATCGTCGCTGCCGGCGCCGGCTCGGCCCGTCCGCACTCTCGCCACCCCCGTGACCCTCGAGCTGCGGGGTGCGGCCTTCGCGTATCCCGGCGCCGACGCGCCCGTCTTGCGCGACGTGACGTTCCGGGCCGAGCCCGGCAGCACGACCGCCGTGATCGGCGGTACCGGCTCCGGCAAGACGACCCTGCTGCGGCTGATCCCGCGGCTGATCGACGTCACCGCCGGCTCGGTCCTGGTGGGCGGCACCGATGTGCGTGACCTGGACCCGCAGGTGCTGCGCGCCGCGATCGGTCTCGTGCCGCAGCGGGCCTACCTGTTCTCCGGCACCGTCGCCGACAATCTGCGGTACGGCCGCGCCGACGCGACCGACGACGAGCTCTGGCACGCCCTCGAGGTCGCGCAGGCCGCGGACTTCGTCCGGGCGATGCCGGAGGGGCTGAACACCCTCGTCGCCCAGGGCGGCACCACGGTCTCGGGCGGGCAGCGCCAGCGCCTGGCCATCGCCCGGGCACTGGTCCGCCGGCCGTCGATCTACCTGTTCGACGATGCGTTCTCGGCCCTGGACCAGGCCACCGACGCGCGGCTGCGGGAGGCACTGTTCCCGGAGACCCGCGATGCGTGCGTCGTGGTCGTCGCGCAACGGGTGTCCACGGTGCTCGACGCCGACCGCATCGTCGTCCTCGACGGCGGGGCCGTCGTCGGCTCGGGCACGCACCTGGAGCTGCTCGCGAGCTGCCCGACCTACGCCGAGATCGTCGAGTCGCAGCGCATGGTGACCGCATGACCGAGCGCAAGGAGGCGGGGCCGCGGATCGGGGGTGTGGACCCGGGCGCGCCGGAGAACCGGGCACGGCAGAAGTGGCCGGCCACCAAACGGCTCGTCGGCCTGTTGCGGCCGCACCGGTGGGCCGCGGCCGTGGTGCTCGTCCTGGCCGTGCTCGGGGTGGTGGCGTCCTCGGTGGCGCCCCGCATTCTCGGCCACGCCACCGACCTGATCTTCAGCGGGGTGATCGGCCGTCAGCTGCCCGCCGGGTTGTCGAAGGAACAGGCGGTCGAGGCACTGCGGGCGCAGGGACGCGACCAGTTCGCGGAGATGGTGTCGGCCATGTCGCTCGTGCCGGGCGCGGGCATCGACTTCGCCGCCCTCGGCCGCACCCTCGTGTTCGTGCTCGCGCTGTACCTGCTGTCGTCGGGCCTGATCTGGCTGGCGGCGTACGGGCTCAACGAGATCGTGCAGCGCGTCATCCGCGACCTGCGATCCCGGGTGGAACGCAAGGTGCACGCGCTGCCGCTGCGCTATTTCGACTCCCATTCCCGCGGCGATCTGCTCAGCCGCGTCACCAACGACATCGACAACATCTCGCAGGGCTTGCAGCAGTCGATCAGCCAGCTGGTGCTGTCGGTGCTCACCCTGCTCGGGCTCGTCGTGATGATGGTGTGGATCTCGCCGCTGCTCGCGCTCGTCGCGATCCTCATGGTGCCGGCGTCGGTGGTGGTGACCGCGGTCGTGGCGAAGCGGTCCAAACGGCACTTCGTGACCCAGTGGAAGGCCACCGGCGACCTCAACGGCCAGATCGAGGAGGCCTTCACCGGCCACGAACTCGTCACCGCGTTCGGCCGCACCGCCGAGGTCGAGCGTCGCTTCACCGAGACCAACGACGAACTGTTCCGGGCCGGGTTCCGCGCCCAGTTCGTCTCCGGTCTGGTGATGCCGCTGGTGATGTTCATGAGCAACCTCAGCTACGTCGCGATCGCCGTGCTCGGCGGGCTGCGGGTCGCGTCGGGCACCGTCAGCCTCGGCGAGGTGCAGGCCCTGATCCAGTACTCGCGGCAGCTCGGTCAGCCGCTCGGCCAGATCGGCGCGATGGTCAACCTGCTGCAGTCCGCGGCGGCGTCCGCCGAGCGGGTGTTCGAGATCCTCGACGAACCCGAACAGGAACCCGACTCGCCTGCCCCCGTCACCCCGTGGGGGCGGCACGGCCTGGTCGAGTTCGAGGACGTCTCGTTCTCGTACCTGCCGGAGCGACCGCTGATCGAGCATCTCGACCTGCGCGTCGAGCCGGGGCAGATGGTCGCGATCGTCGGGCCCACCGGCGCGGGCAAGACCACCCTGGTGAACCTGATCCTGCGCTTCTACGAACTGGATTCGGGACGAATCCTCGTCGACGGCGTGGACATCACGACCATGAGCCGCGACGAGCTGCGCTCGCGTATCGGGATGGTGCTGCAGGACACCTGGCTCTTCGGCGGCACCATCCGCGACAACATCGCCTACGGCAGGCCGGACGCCACCGAGGACCAGATCCTCGAGGCCGCCCGCATCAGCTACGTCGACCGGTTCGTGCGGTCCCTGCCCGACGGCTACGACACCGTGATCGACGAGGACGCCGGCAACATCAGCGCGGGGGAGCGGCAGCTGATCACCACGGCCCGCGCCTTCCTCGCGCAGCCGTCCATCCTGATCCTCGACGAGGCCACCAGCTCGGTCGACACCCGCACCGAACTGCTCGTGCAGCACGCGACGGCGGTGCTGCGCCGGGACCGCACCAGTTTCGTGATCGCGCACCGGCTGTCGACCATCCGCGACGCGGACCGGATCGTGGTGATGGAGCACGGGCGCATCGTGGAACAGGGCACGCACGACGAGCTCCTCGAGGCCGGCGGCGCCTACTTCCGGTTGTACGACGCGCAGTTCCGCGCCCTCGTGGAGTGACCGGGCGAGTTCGGGCCGTCCGCGCTGCGACACCGTCCGCGCTGCGACACAGTATCGACCCGTCACCGGGGAGATCGGCGGCGCTCATCGATTCGACCGAGATGGTCCGCCAGAATCGGGCCGATGACCGAGGTCGCTTCGGGATTCATCATATGCAGGTGATCACCCGCGACGACGTGCTCGACGATCGAGCCCGTCACGGTCTTCCGCCACAGCTCCGGTGATGTCTCGCCCGAGTCGTCCAACGAGTTCGCGGCAGCGAAGAACAGCATGTCGCCGTCGAATACCTCCAGCCCGAGTTCCGGTCCGGTGCGGTGCACCTCGGCGTATGCCCCCAGTATGTGCTCGAGATCGCTTGGTGTGAGACCTGTTTCGTGCCCGAGCATGCGATTCACCTGAGTGAGTGCGGTGTCGAACGAAATGTCTGTGGGCTCGGCGCTGTCGGCGTCGATACCCAAACTGGCGAGAACCTCCGCGAGAGTCAGCTCTTTTCGAGCGCGCTCGATCGGGTAGTAGTCGAGCATCACGAGATCGACCGTCTCTCCCGCGCTTCGCAGTTGGACCGCCATGTGGTGCGCGATCAGGCCGCCCTGCGACCAGCCGAGCAGGTGGTAGGGGCCGTGCGGTCGCACCGCCCGCAGCTCCTCGACGTAGCGACGGGCGAGGGCGTGGTGGGACGCATAGGCCGGCCCGCCGGAGAGAAGGGGGAGCTGAAGGCCGTACACGGCGCGGTCGGGAAGGTACCGCAACAGTCCGGCATACACCCAGGAGATACCGATCGCGGGGTGCACGCAGAACAGCGGAGTACGGCTGCCCCCCGCCCGGAGCGGGATCAGCACGTCGAGCGCCTCGATCGTCGACGGCGTGTCCCCACCGGGATGGGTATCCAGGCGATGTGCCAGGCCTGCTGGTGTGGGTGCGAGGAAGATCAGCGGTAGCGGGACGTCCCCGGAGAGTTTCGACTTCAGGATGGCTGCCACACGAACGGCGCTGAGAGAGTTTCCTCCGAGGTCGAAGAAGTTGTCGTCGATCCCGACGCGTTCCAGGTCGAGCCCCGACGCGAAGGCCTCCGCAACGATGCGCTCGGTGTCGGTGCGCGGGGACCGATACTCCGACCGGCTGAACTCCGGGGCCGGTAGCGCCGCCCGATCCACTTTCCCGGTGGGTGTCACCGGCATCGCCGGGAGCACTGTCAATGCCACCGGCACCATGTACGACGGCAGCACGGCCGCCAGGGAACGGAGGATCTCCGCCGGGTCGGCCGGTGCGTGTGCGGGCACGATGTAGGCGGCCAATTGCTCGCCCCGCCCACCGTCGCGGACCACGGCCACGGCCTGGGCGACCGCGGGGTGCCGCACCAGCGCCGCCTCCACCTCTTCCAGTTCGATGCGCAATCCCCGCACCTTCACCTGGAAGTCGGAACGCCCCACGTATTCCAATTCGAGTCGCCCGGTCGTGTCTGTCCACCGCACCAGGTCACCGGTGCGGTACATCCGTCGTCCCGGCGCTCCGAACGGGTCGGCCACGAATCGGGTCGCCGTCGTTCCCGGTTGCCGGTGGTACCCGCGGGCCAGTCCCGGACCCGCCACGTACAGTTCCCCGCTCACCCCGACCGGCACCGGCTGTATCCGCCGATCCGCTACCACCTCGGCGAATCCGGGCATCGGTACGCCGATCGTGATCGGTTCGTCCGCCGCCAAGGGGTCGCGGACATTCGACATCACCGTCGTCTCGGTGGGTCCGTACCCGTTGACCATGCGTCTGCCGGTCGCCCATCGCTCGACGAGCCACGGTGGACACGTCTCACCGCCGACGCACACGAATGCGAGTTCGTCCAGCTCCGACGGATCGATGGTGGCCAGCACGGTGGGGGTGATGTACAGATGGGTGATCCGCGCGGTACGCAGAAGTGCCTTCATCTCGGCGCCTCCGTACACCGTGGGTGGCGCCACCACCAGCTGTCCGCCGGCCGCGAAGGCCGTGAGGTACTCCAGCAGCGACGCGTCGAAACTGGGTGAGATTGCATGCAGAACCCGGGATTCGGAGTCGGCGACACCCGCACACCACTGCGCCGGAGTTGTCAGTCCCCGGTGGGTCACCGTCACTCCCTTGGGTGCGCCCGTCGAGCCCGACGTGAAGATCACGTACGCGGTGTTGTCCGGCCGTACCGGCGCGAGCCGGTCGGCATCGGTGACGGGGGACGCAGGAAATCCGGACAGATCGAGGGCGTCCGTGCGTATCACAGGCACTGTTCCCGGCAGCTCGATCCCTTCCGCGGTCAGCACGCACATCGGCTGTGCGATCTCGAGGATGCGTGCGATACGTTCAGCTGGGTGATCAGGGTCGATCGGCACGTACACGCCCCCGGCTTCGATGATCGCGAGCGTCGCCACCAGTTGGTCGACGGATCGACGCATCACCACGATCACGGGCGCCTCGGGACGGACGCCCCGGGAGATCAACCATCGCGCCAGCCGGCTGATCCGGGCTCCGAAGTCTGCATAGGTCAGTTGTTCTCCGTTCCCGACGACTGCGATCGCGTCCCGATGGCGGGTCACCTGTCCTGCGAACATCTCGGTCCACGTCGCCTCGGATATCGAGACCGCCGGGGAACTCCCGACCGGAGCCAGGCGCCGGCGTTCGGTTTCGTCGAGAAGGTTCAACCGACCGAGTGTCGTCTCGGGTTCGTCGACGACGGCGTCGAGCACTCGGACGACCCGCCTCAGGATCTGCTCGGCACTTCCGCGGTCGTACAGGTCGGGTCGGTAGCTGATGCGCAGGTGCAGCAGGGGGTCGGTGTGTGCGATCAGTGCAACGGGGTAGTGACCGGAGTCGCGGGCGGTCACATGAGTCACGCGCATGCCGGCGACATCGGTGGCCCGACTCAACGCGGCCCGGTCGACGGGATACGACTCGAACACCGTCAGCGTGTCGAAGACGGCGGCCGGCCCGGCTGCCCGTTGGATGTCCACCAGCCCGACGTGGTGACTGTCGAGCAACTCGGTCTGTTCGGCGCGAACCCGTTCGAGCAACTCCGTGAGGGTCCTGTTCGGATCGACGCTGATGCGTACCGGCACGGTATTGATGAACAGCCCGACCATCTCCTCGATGCCGGGCACCGTCGCCTGTCGGCCGGAGACGGTGCTGCCGAACACGACGTCGCGAAGCGAGGTGAGCGTGGCCAGCACAATCCCCCACGCGACCTGCACGAGGGTGTTGAGCGTCAGGGAATGCGTGCGTGCGAATGCCTCGAGCTGTCGTGTCCGATCCTCGCCGAGCGTCCGAGACGTTTCCTCGGAGACGGCCCCCACCGGCTCGCCTCGCCGGCCCGGGACGAGCAGAGTCGGGCCGTCGACTCCCCTCAGATAGCGGGACCATGCCGAGCATGCGGCGTCGGAATCCTGGCGGGCGAGCCAGGTCAGATAGTCCCGGTAGGCGTGGGGTGGGGGCAGGACCGATGTGTCACCCGCACCGGCGTAGAGGACGAGCAGTTCCTTCAGTAGCAGCGGCGCAGACCACCCGTCGAGCAGGAGGTGGTGATTGGTGAACAGCAGCCGGAAGTCGTCGGGTCCCATCCGGATCAGGGTCAGCCGCAGCAGTGGCGCGACGGCGGTGTCGAAGCGCGCGAGCCGGTCCTCGGTCAGGATCCGGTCCAGCTCGGTGTCGCGGACGGCGACGTCCACGGCCGTCAGATCGATCTCGCGGAGCGGGAGTTCGATCCCGCGCTGGACGACCTGGACCGGGTTGCCCTCGTCGAGCGCGAAGGCGACCCGCAAGTTCGGGTGTCGGACCACGACGGCCGCAGCCGCATGCCGCAGGCGCGGCGGGTCGATCCGCCCCTGCAGATGCAGGGTGAGCTGCACCGTGTAGGCGTCGACGGAGTCCGCCTGCATGGCGTGGAACAGCAGGCCGCTCTGCAAGGGAGTCAACGGCCAGACGTCCTCGAGCCCCGGATAGCGATGCTCGAGATCGTCGATCGCACGCTGGGACAGCGGCACCAACGACAGATCCGACGGTGTGTGTCCGCCGGCGCCGGGCACCGTGGTGTCGAGGGCCAGCGCGATCAGGGCCTGCCGCCACCGTTGTGCCAGATCGGTGACCTCGTCCGTGGCCAGCACGCCGGTCGGGAACGTGAACGATGTGCGCAGCATCGGCCCGGTGTCCGTGTCGACGACGACGGCGTTGACCGCCACTGCGGCGGCCGCCGGCTGAGCCGGATCTGTGCCGGGCCCGAGCTCGATGTCGGCGATCGGTATCCATCCGGCCTCTCGGGCGCTTCCCGACGTGGTGGTCGCGACCCGGCCGAGATAGTTGAAGACGATCTGCGGTTCGGGACGGGACTCGAGCGTCGTGCGGTACTCGTCGTCGATCCAGCGCAGCATGCCGTACCCGATGCCGTGGTCGGGAAGGGCGAGGAGTTGTTCCTTGACCGCTTTGACCGCATCGATACCCCTTCCCGTGCCCGTCGCGAACACCTCGGACGAATCGATTCCGGACAGATCGAGCCGCATCGGGAACATGGTGGTGAACCACCCGACCGTCCGGGACAGGTCGGCGCCGGGTACCACCTGTTCCTCCCGGCCGTGGCCTTCGAGTCCGACCAGGACCCGATCGGAGTCCTGTCCACGAGCGCGGCGCCACGTGATCACCGCTGCGCCGAGGGCTGTGAGGAGACCGTCGTTCACGCCGCCGTGGACGGCGGCCGGCAGTGCGGTGAGGAGGATCTCGGTGGTGACGGTCGGCACGTCGACGGTGATCGTGTCGAGGGTGGCACCGACATCCTTCGCAGTGTCGAGGAACCGCGAGCCCAGGGGAGGCTCCTCGACCGTGAGCATGTCCTGCCACAGATCCAGTTCTGCGCGCCGGGTTTCGCTGCGGGATTCCTCGCGCAGCCCGTGGGCCCATCGGCGCATCGAGGTGTGCTCGGCTTCGAGTTCGGGCTTGAGTCCTGCGACGGTCCTCTCCCACGTGGTGGCGAGGTCCGGCACCAGGATGCGCCACGACACGCCGTCGATCACCAGGTGATGGGCCACCAGCAGCAACCTGCCGATCGGTCCCGCATCGAACCACACCGCTTGCAGCACGATCCCGGACGTGGGGTCGAGTCGCCCGGTCGCGGCATCGAGTGCCGCCACGACGGTGGAGGTGAAGTCCGGGCCGGTGACCGAGTCGACCGGTATCCGAAGGAGCAGGGTGTCCGCGTGTACCGTTCCGGCCGGCCGTGTTTCGAGGCACCACCCGGATGCGGACTCCGAGGGGAGGTGCAGTCGTGCGCGCAGCATGTCGTGCCGATCCACCACCGCCTGCAGTGCGGCCGTCAGATTCGCCTCGTCCGCCTCGGCGGGGAGGGTGAGCAACACCGATTGCGAGAATCGGTCGAAGCCACCGCCGCGTTCGAACAGCCATCGGAGGATCGGGAGCGGGGTGATGTCGCCGATTCCTCCTCCGGGCAGTTCCGGAAGCGCCTCGTGACCCTGTGCGAGGGAGGTGGCCACGGCGGCCAACGCCGAAACCGTCTTGTGTTCGAACACGTCTCGTGGCGAGATGAGCACACCCGCCGCCTTCGCCCGTGCGACGAGCTGGATCGACATGATCGAGTCCCCGCCGAGCGCGAAGAAGGAATCGTGCGCTCCGACCCGCCCGAGTCCCAGCACTTCGGCGAAGACGGCGGCCAGTGTCTCCTCGGTGGGTGTCGACGGCGCCTGGACGTCAGCGCCCGGGATCGCGAACTCCGGTGCCGGCAGGGCCCGATGGTCGAGCTTTCCGTGCGCGGTCAAGGGGAGAGCGGCCATGTGCACGAGTGCGGACGGAACCATGAAGTCCGGAAGTCGCTCGGAGACGAAGTGGCGGATCTCGTCGAGGCGGGTACTCGCGGCGGGGTCGTTGACGTATCGGGCGAGTGGACCGATCGGTCCCGCCGGGAGATACACATCCGTCACGGCGGCGGGATCGGTGTCGTTCGTCTCCCCGGCGATGAAGACGGCGTCCATCCCGCCCGGCGTGGGGGACCAGGTCACCGCGACCGAGTATCCGAGTTCCTTTCCGACGGAATCCAAGTCGTGCGGCATCCAGCCGTCTTGCGTCGGGGCTCCGTCGAGCAGGTTCTGCACCGGCATGCCATCGGGTGCCTCGTCGAGCCGGTCGGCCAGCGCGACGGCACGCACCAGCCCGGCGTGCGGTATCCCGTTGACACGCAACATGTCCGGCCGATGTGCGCGGAGGTGGTCGCACAGGGCCGCCATCGTTCCCCACCGGTGCCACGGTTGCCTCGGGGCGTCTCCGAGGGAGCGGACCGGCGCCGGATCGGTCCGCAGGATCACCTGATAGCGGTGGCAGCTGAGTTCGTTGACCGCGTGCATCCGGCCGAGCTGGATCTCTGTCCCCGCGATGCCGGTCAGGTGCTGCGGCAGTGAGGTGAAGAATTCGGGAGCGAGCAGCAGTTCCCGCTCGGTGAGCATCGCCCGGCGGACCCGTTCGCGAACGACCGATGCGGTGTCTGTCACGCCGGCACGCGCGAGTTCCACTCCGGCCGCGAACTGTGGCAACGATGCCAGGTTCCGAACGTCGCCGAGGTACAGCGCCCCGCCGGGCGTGAGCAGTCGCAGTGCCTTTCCGAGTACCTCGAGCAGATACGCGGCGTCGGGGAAGTACTGGACCACCGAGTTGAGCACCACGGTGTCGAAGTGGCCTTCGGGCAGACCGTCGGTCACGTGAGCGGGCTGCGTCCGCAGCCGCACCCGCTGCGCCCACGGTTGTCCGGCCACCTTGACACGCAGCGACGCGATCGCCGATGCGGCGAAGTCCGTCGCCCAGTACTCGCCGCATTCGGGGGCGAGTTCGGCGAGCAGCAATCCCGAGCCCGCGCCGAGTTCGAGCAGCCGGTGCGGTCGCAGCGTCCGGATCGACTGCACGGCCGCGTCCCGCCACTGCCGCATCTCGTCGAGGGGCAGCGGTCGACCGGTGGCGCTGGCGTTCCAGCCGCCGAAGTCCTCGTCGAGCGACAGCGCCGGTGAGGCGGGGACGGCAGCCGCCGCGTCCGAGTACACGTCGTCGTACAGAGCCTGCCAGCGCTCGACCGCTTCCGACTCCCGGGCTGCCTCCGCCCGCAGGGTCAGGTCCCGGTCGAGCACGACATATCCGACCAGCTGCGTGCTCGCGATGTCACCCGGTACCTCGCGCGGGACCACCGCCGCCTGTGCGACTGCGGGATGGGAAGTCAGGACCGCCTCGACCTCACCGGGCTCGACCCGGAATCCACGGATCTCGAGCTGGTCGTCGACGCGGCCGACGAATTCGAGGTCTGCGGCTCTCACCCGCCCGGATTCCGTGCGTTCGCGGGACCGCCATGCCACGAGATCCCCCGACCGGTACATCCGCTGCCCGGGCGCCCCGAACGGGCATGCGACGAACCGGCTCGCCGTCATCGCCGGCCGGCCGTGGTAGCCGCGTCCGACGCCCGCGCCGGCCAGGTACAGCTCCCCGGGCACCCCGACCGGTACCGGTTGCAGGCCGGCATCGAGCACGAACACCTGCACGCCCTCGATGGGTGTTCCGATCGGCACCGAGCTGCTGCCCGGTTCGTGGGTGATCGGCACCGGATACAGGGTGGCGCAGACGGTGGTCTCCGTCGGTCCGTATGCGTTGACCACGAGGGGGCCGGGATGCGCGGTGCGGAAGCGGTCGACCGCCGCCGGGAACAGCGCCGCACCAGCCGTGACCACCTGGTCCACGTGATCCCATACCCCGTCCGTGGCGATGCCGGGATCGGCGAGCAGATGGAACATCGGAGTCGAGACGAACACGGCTGTGACACCGTGGTCGAGCACCGTCTGCGCGATACCCATCGGATCTGCCGGCCCGGGCGGGGCGAGCACGAGCTCGGCGCCGGTGAGCAGGGCCGGCCAGATTTCGTACACGGACGCATCGAAACCCGGCGAGGACGTCATCGACATCCGCTCCCGCGGCCGGTTCGCGGGCCAGCCGTGCGAGACCAGGTGGACGAGATTGCGGTGGGTGATCGTCACGCCCTTCGGCACGCCGGTCGAGCCCGAGGTGTAGATGAGATATGCCGGATGCTCGGGACGCAGCGGCATTCGCCGATCGGAATCGGTGACGGGACCGACTCGCGGCGTCGGGTCGCCGAGCGATGCTCCGCCGGCGTCGAGGAACAGCACGGGGCATGCCGGGGACCGCAATCGACCGGCGACGACAGCGTCGCTCAGCACCAGGAGAGGGGCGGCGTCCTCGAGGATGAACCTGGTGCGTTCACCGGGATAGCCCGGGTCGATCGGCAGATACGCGCCGCCGGCCGTCGACACCGCCAGCAGGGCCACGATCGATGCCGCCGAACGATCCAGGGCGACCGCCACGACCGACTCCGGGCCCACGCCGAGGTCGATCAACCGGTGGGCCAATCGGGTCGCGCGAGCCGCCAACTCGCGATACGTCCACTGTTCGGTACCGGAGGTGAGCGCCACCGCATCCGGGTCGGCGGACACCTGCCGGGCGAACAGCATCGGTACCGTTGTGTCCGGAACGGTCACCGTCGTGCCGTTCCACTCCCGCAACACCTGCACGCGCTCGTGCGGTTCGAGCAGGTCCACCAGGCCGAAGCGGCGTTGCGGACACGTCACCATCGACGTGAGAACCCGGACGAAGCGCGCCGCGATCTGCTGCACGGTGCTGCGATCGAACAGATCGCTCGCGTACTCGATCGTTCCCCGCATCCCTCCGGGCGAATGCGGTGTCGCCGGAACGTCGGACAGGCTGAAGAACAGGTCGAATCGGGCCACGCCGGCCGTCACCGGCTCCATCGCGACCTGGAGCCCGGGATAGTCGAGGACAGGAAGCGGGTTGTTCTGCAACGCCATCGCGACCTGGAACAATGCGTGATGCGCGGTGGACCGGACCGGATTGAGCAGTTCGACGAGGCGTTCGAACGGCGCGTCCTGATTCTCGTACGCGGCCAGCGCCTTTGCCCGCACCTGGTCGAGAACCGCTGTGAAATCGTCGAGTCCGGACAGATCGACGCGCAGCACCCAGGAGTTGACGAAGAATCCCACCAGGTCGGCCAGCAGCTCATCGGTACGGCCCGCTACCGGACCGCCGATGAGGATGTCGGTTCCGGCGCCGAGCTTGTGCAGTAGCACGGCCAGTGCCGACTGCATCACCATCGATGTGGTCGCTCCGCGTGAGCGGGCCAGCTCGTCGACTGCTTCCCGCAGCGACGCATCGACGGTGAACTCGACCGTTCCGCCCTCGAACGACTGCACCGGAGGCCGGATTCGGTCTGTCGGCAAGCGGAGCTGCTCCGGCGCATCCGCCAATTCTGCTCGCCAGTACTCGAACTGGCGATAGAGCATACTGTCCGGATCGGTCTCCGTACCGAGCATCTCCCGCTGCCACAGCGCGTAGTCCGCATACTGCACCGGCAGCGGATCCCAGTTCGGCGCCGATCCTGCGGCCCGGGCCGCGTATGCGGTCATGACGTCGCGCACCAGGGGGACCATGGAGGCGCCGTCGCCGGCGATGTGGTGGAGCACGAGCACCAGAACGTGCTCGTCGGGAGATTGCCGAAGCAGCGCCGCGCGTATCGGGATTTCGGTGGAGAGATCGAAGCGGTACGCGACCTCCGCCCCGACCGCGTCGGCCATGAGTTCGCCGGAAACCGTTGTCACGGGGAGCGACAGCGTGACCTCGTCGACCGGCAGGATCCGTTGGAAGGGAACGCCCTCTTCCTCCCCGAACACCGTGCGCAGGCTCTCGTGGCGGGTGACCACATCGGTGAAGGCCGCCACCATGGCCGCGACGTCCACTTCCCCGCGGAGACGCGCCGCCATCGGAAGGTTGTACGTCGTCGACGGCCCCTCGTAACGGTGGATGAACCACAGTCGGCTCTGGGCGTAGGACAACGGAATCCGATTCGGGCGCCGCTGCGGGACGAGCGGCGGCCGCGCAACACCGCACTCCGCGAGCCGCAGTACCAGTCCGGCGACGGTCGGGGCCTCGAAGACGGTCCTGATCGGTACCTCGGCCCGTAGGGTCGCGCGGATCCGGGCGATGAGTCCCGTGGCCAGCAGCGAGTCCCCGCCGAGGTCGAAGAAGCCGTCGTCGAGGCCTACCCGGTCGGGAGCGACGCCGAGTACCTGGGCGAATGCCCCAACCAGGGTCCGTTCCAGCGCCGTGCGCGGCGGCCGGTACGCCGATCCTCCGAACGTCGGGACCGGCAGTGCATTCCGGTCGATCTTGCCGTTGGCGGTGACGGGCATCGCGGCCAGCGCCACCACTACCGCGGGCACCAGGAAGTCGGGCAGCGCGGTCGCCACCGACTTCTGTACCTCTGCCCCGTCGACGACCTCGCCCGGGCGGGACACCACGTAGCCCACGAGATGCTCGATTCCACCGTCGACCCGGAGCACCGCCACTGCCTGACCCACCCGGTCGTGGCGCAGCAACGCCGCCTCCACCTCGCCGAGCTCGATTCGCCGGCCTCGCAGCTTCACCTGAAGATCCGCGCGTCCGACGTACTCGAGCCGCAGCAGCGAGGTTCCGCCGACCGGTGCGCTCGTCCCGGTCGACCAGCGCATCAGGTCCCCGGTGCGGTACATCCGCCGCCCCGGTGCCCCGAACGGATCCGCCACGAACCGCGTCGCGGTGGTCCCGAACCGGCGGTGGTACCCCCGCGCCAGAGCCGGTCCCGACAGGTAGAGTTCCCCGACGACGCCGACGGGTACGGGATGCAGGCGTGCGTCGAGCACGATCGCTTCGAATCCCGGCCCCGGATTCCCGAGTCCGACGCCGTCGCCGGGCAGAAGATCGTCGGTTGTCGCCTGCACCGTCGCCTCGCTGGGACCGTACCCGTTGACCATGCGCCGGCCCGGTGCCCACCGCTCCACGAGGCCCGGGGGACACGATTCGCCGCCGACGATCACGAAGACCAGGTCGTCCAGACTCCTCGGGTCGAGGGTGGACAGGACCGCCGGAGTGGTACACCAGTGCGTGACGTGCTCGGCGGCGAGCAGTCGTGCGAGTTCGGTGCCGCCGTACACCCCGGCGGGTGCTACGACCAGCTGAGCCCCGACACCGAACGCGAGGAGCATCTCGAGCACTGCCAGATCGAAACTGGGCGACGCGCCGTGCCATACGCGCGCCCCCGGCTCGGCCGATACCGCCGCAAAGGCCACGAGGTTAGCCAGTCCGCGATGCGTGATCACGACACCTTTCGGCGTCCCCGTCGACCCCGAGGTGTAGATCAGGTACGCCGGATGATCCGCCCTCAGCGGCACCACGCGGTCCGCATCGGCCACCGTCGTCTCGCGCCCGGCCGGCGGGTCGGCCATCCGGCGATCGTCGAGTACCACCCACCGCACGCGTTCCGGCATCCGAGCACGCTGGGAGACCGTCGTCAGTCCCAGGACCGCGCCGCAGTCGTCCAGCATGAACTCGATCCGCTCGGCCGGGTAGGTCGGATCCACCGGCACGAACGCCGCGCCCGTCTTGGTTACCGCCCATACCGCCACCACCGAGTCGGCCGACCGCTCGATCCCGATCGCGACGAAGCGTTCCGGACCCGCACCGAGGTCGATCAGGCGCCGCGCCAGTCGGTTCGTCTGCTCGTCGAGTGTTCGGTAGGAGATCCGGACCTCCCCACACGACACCGCAACGGCCTCCGGGTCCGCGGACGCCGCAGCCGCGAGGATGTCCGGCAGACGTCGCACCGGGACTCCGTCCGGACCGCGCGCCGGAACCAGAGTCTCCCGTTCTTCCGGGCCGAGCAGATCGATGTCGCCGATCCGCACGGATGCATCCGCCGAGATCGCCGTCAGAATCCGCGTGAACCGGTTCGCGAATCCGCAGACGGTCCCCTCGTCGATCGCCTCGGTCTCATACCGCATGCTCATGCTCATGCCGGTGGTGATGCGGTCCCGCCGCTCGGTCACGGAGATCTGCAGGTCCGCCATGCCGAAGCACATGCTGTCGTAGGTCGTTGCCGTGCCCGTATCCGGCTCGCCGGCGGAAGACTGTGCCTCGACGTGATGTTCGAGCGTCACCCGATACAACGGTGACCGAGTCCCGTCCTGACTCGGACCCAGTGCCTCGGCCAGGCGTCGCGGGGACACGTCGGCATGTTCGAAGGCATCCCGGTCGGTTCGGCCGAGCTGCGCAACCAGGTCGTCGAATCTCGTCGCGGAACCGGCACGAGCACGCAGGACGAGGGTGCCGACGGCATCGTCCACCTTGGCGTCGGATACTCCGGTGCGCGGAACCGGAGTGCCGATCGCGACGTCGTCGACACCGCCGAGGCGTGCCAACAGTACCGACACCGCGGCATGCAGAACGACGAACGAATCGACGTGCTGCTCGGCGGCCAGCGCGACCACGGCGCGGCACGAGTCGTCGTCGAGCGGGAACTGAACTGTCGCAGGACCTTTCGTACTGCGGATCGGCGAGGGGCCGATCGGCAGCTCCGGCGGCGTGGGCAGCCCCGCCAGCGTCGATGTCCAGTAGTCCACGAGCGATGCGTCCCGGAAGCGGCGTTCCGCCTCACGTGCGCTCGTGCGATGAATGGAGCCGAGGGGGGTTCCCGGATCCGCAGTGACGAATTCTTCGAGAAGTTCCGCGATCTGGGTGCACTGCCGGCGTATCTCGTCTTCTCGATACCGATTCGGATTGGCGCGGAATTCGATCGTGGTCGTCGCCGGTGAACCGCCGGGACAGACACTGATCATTCGATCGCCGACCGGTCCCCGGGACAGGACATGGACGGTACCGGTGACCGCGCCCAGTCCCAGCTCCTGCTCGAAGAGCATCACATTGACGAGTGGCACCGAGAAGCGGGACACCGCGTTCCCCGTGGAGCGTCGGATGTCCTCGATCCCGCAGCCCTGATGGCGTAACGCTCCCAGCAGTTCGAGCTGCATCCGCCCGACCAGCTCACCGAGCGTGTCCTCGGCGTGAACCGCGATCCGCAGCGGGACGACGTTGACCAACATGCCGGCCGAATGTCGTAGCTGTGCGGTTGTGCGAGCGGAGACGGGGATGTTGACGAGTACGTCGCCGCTGCCGGACAGCCGCGAGAAGAAGCATGCGAAAGCCGCGAGAACGACCGCCGTCGGCGTTGCGTTCATCGTCTTGGCGGACCCCTGCAGGTGATCGGAGGCGGCTGGGGACAACTCCGCAGTCTCGACGAGGGACGTGACGGCCGGAGGCACTGCGGTGTCTCCGGTTCCGTTGGGCGCGGCCAGCATCCGCTGCGACCAGTAGTCACGATCGGCGGCGAACCTGCGCGATGCTCGATACTTCCGGTCCCGTTCGTACAGGGTGCGCAGGTCTGTCGACGGTCCGGCGTCCGCCGCGCGGCCCTCGAGTGCGGCGGCGTACAACTCCGCGCCCCGATTCATCAGGATCATTGCCCCGAAGCCGTCCAGCACGATGTGATGGGCTTTGACGTAGACCAGGAAGTCGGAGTCGTCGACGCACAGGACCGCGATCTTGCACATCCGGTCGGCGAGCAGGTCGACCGGGTGTTCGACGTCTCGCCGGAGCCACTCCTCGGCGGCGGCCCTCGGCTCACGCCGGTCGCGGAAGTCCAGAACCTCCGTCCGGAAGTCGAGTTCCCGATCGACGATCTGGAACGGGCGCCCGTCGATCTCGATCAGGCGCAGGAAGACGGTCTCGAACTCGCGACCGGCGGATTCGGACACGGCTCGCAACAGATCGAGATCCAACGGCCCGGGAAATTCCACGTACTGGGCGATGACGAAGGGGACCTGGGGGGCGAGCTGCTGCGCCAACCAGATCCCGTACTGAGCCGGTGACAAGGGGAACGCTTCGGGGGGGATCCGACCATCGGGGAATGGATGTGCGTGGTGGCGTAGGGATGGGGCGGCCATATCGGTCCCTTGTGTCCTGGAAAAGACGGTGGCGCATCCGATGCGGGACGCTGTGCGCGACGAACGAACGGGCGCACAGTCTCGGCCGGCGCTCGTGGGAGGTTTCAGGAACGGGCACAGCCCTTCACCGAATTGCCACCGACAATCGGTGGCAATTCAGGCGGGCGGGCTGATATCGGTGCAAGAGAAGATGCCGATGCGCAACCTTCTTTCCGCGTGCGCCCCGGTCCGGGCCGTCGCACCGGAAGCGGGGTGGCCCGTTCCCTGCGACGGCCGGTGTAATTCCCGCGGCTGTGTGAGCCGGCGTGCTTGCACAGCATAGGCTCCCGCCTGCTCGTGTCGCAATATTCGGGATGCCATATCGGCAAGGTGGGAAGAGTCCGGACCGTTCTGTCGTGATCGGTGCGCAGCCCGCCCTGCCTCTTTTGACACTCAGGGCACAACGTTGAGAAACGTATGGGAATTTTCGGACCCGGAGTGTGTGATTCCGGAAGTTACGCCAATTCGACTCCGTGATTCCGGGCGTACAACCGTCTTCCAGTCTGCTCTGCGTCGGTGTTCGGGTGCACGGGCGCGGAAAGGATTTTCGACCGAGTGGGGGTACGCGATTTCCTCGCCGAATTCGATTTCGGAAGGTAAATGCAGAATTTCGCGAATCGGCGGAACAACTTCGATCGTCCCTTCGATTCCGGTCACGCGGTTTCTCACATTCGATTCCCCGGAAATCGGGGTCGTGGGAAATCGGCGATTCGAGGAATCGGCGCGCACCCCTCGGAATTCGGAGAGAGAACGACGATCGGCGGGCGGTGACGCCTCACGGTCCGCCCGGCTGCCCGGGCGGCGTCGGAGCCGGGTGGTCCCGGTTGCCCGCGGCCGCGTCGGTGGCCGAGTTCGCGACCGTGCC
The DNA here is from genome assembly GCF_053764755.1 of Rhodococcus sp. 2H158. NCBI lineage: Bacteria > Bacillati > Actinomycetota > Actinomycetes > Mycobacteriales > Nocardiaceae > Rhodococcus > Rhodococcus sp. 2H158. Next base: position 35,369 of record NZ_JBSNCE010000032.1, on the reverse strand, counting down.
ACCGAGCGCGAGGAGTTCGTCGAGTTTCTCCTGAGGGACCGGGATCGGCAGGAACGTCAGGAACTGGGCCATGCGCATCGATTCGACCATGCGCAGCAGCCCGGCGTGTTCCTGCGGATCCGGGGTGGCAGCGAAACCCGTCGCCCCGGTGAGGACCTCGAGGAACGCCGGTCCCACCGTCGGATGCGAGAACCATTCACCCACCGTCGATTCCATCGAGAGAGGGCGCGAGACCACATCGCCCGCGAGTGTGACGGTGCGCGCCTCGAGCACCGTGGCGGCGTCGGCGCACACCTGGATCGCGTATTCACCGGGCGCCACGACCCAGTCGTCGAGCTCGACGTCCCAGTACGCGAAAGCCCGTCGTTCCAATGCCAACTCGACGTCGCGCACCTCGCCGGGCGCCAGCCCGATCTTCTCGAACGCCCGCAGCTCGCGCACCGGGCGTCGCACCGGACCGGCGTCGGTGGCGACGTACACCTGCACCACGTGCTTGCCGGCACGGTCGCCGGCGTTGCGCACGCGCACGCGCACCGCGACGGTGCCGTCGCCCCCCAGCGCGACATCGAGGGACTCGGTGACGAACGTCGTGTAGCTCAGGCCGTGTCCGAACGGGTAGCGGACGGCGCGGCGCAGGGTTTCGTAGCCGCGGTAGCCCACCATGACGCCCTCGCCGTAGCGGACGTGCCCCTGCTCGCCGGGGAAGTTGAGGTACGAAGGGTTGTCCTCGAGTCGCAGCGGGACGGTCTCGGCGAGGTGCCCGGACGGGATGGCGACACCGAGCAGCAGATCCGCGATCGCCGACCCGCCGGCTTGCCCGAGCAGCCAGCCGTCGAGGATCGCATCGACCTCGTCGTGCCAGCTCTCGAGCGAGACCACGCCGCCGTGGGCGAGGACGACGACCGTGCGCGGTGCCGCCTGCGCGACGGCCCGCACGAGGGCGACCTGCACCGGCGGCAGGTCGAGCGTGTCGCGGTCGAAGCCCTCGGATTCCTCACGTTCGGTGAGGCCGGCGAACACGACGGCCACGTCGGCGGCGGCCGCCACGCGCACCGCCTCGTCGAGCAGGGCCCGGGCATTGCCGTCCGCTCCGAGCGGGAAGCCGTCGGCCGCGGACACCGTCAGGCCGTGGGCCGCGGCGAGCGCGCGGACGGCGTCGAGCGCCGGATCCACCCGGGTCGGCGCGATGTGCGAGCTTCCGCCGCCCTGGAATCGGGGGGTGGTGGCGAACGACCCCAGCACCGCGACGTGCTGCCCGCGGCGCAGCGGGAGGACGGCGTCGTCGTTCTTCAGCAACACCGCGCAGTCGGCGGCGAGCCGGCGCGCGAGCGCGTGCTGGCCGTCGAGGTCGAGGTCGCCGGCGGCGGGCCGCACGAGGTCCGACAGGGCCAGGACCCGGTGGGCGCTCGCCTCGACGAGACGCGGGTCGAGGCGGCCGTCGCGCACGGCGTCTACCACCTGCCGGTCGGTGCTGCCGCCGCTGCCCGGCATCTCGAGGTCGAGCCCGGCCGTGACCCCGGCTACCCGGTCGGCGACGGCGCCCCAGTCGGAGACGACGACCCCGGCGAAGCCCCACTGCTCGCGGAGCACCTCGGTGAGCAGCCATCGGTTCTCGGCCGCGTACACGCCGTTGACCTTGTTGTAGGAGCACATGACCGCCGCGGGCCGGGCCTCGGCGACGACTGGTTCGAAGGCGGGCAGGTAGATCTCGCGCAGGGTCCGGTCGTCGACGTCCGCGCTGACCTGCATCCGGTCCGTCTCCTGGTTGTTGGCGGCGAAGTGCTTGACGCACGCCCCGGCCCCCACGGACTGGAGTCCCCGCACGTGCGCCGCGCCGAGGACGCCGGAGAGCAGCGGGTCCTCCGAGTAGTACTCGAAGTTGCGTCCGCACAGCGGTGAGCGCTTGATGTTGACGCCCGGCCCGAGGACCACGTGCACGCCGAGGGCGCGCGCCTCCCGTCCCACGGCGCGGCCCACCTCCTCGGCGACGCTCCGGTCCCAGCTCGAGCCGACGGCGACGGCGAGCGGGAAGCACGTCGCGGGCAGGCTGGCGTGCAGGCCTAGGTGGTCGCTGTCGCCGGACTGATAACGCACGCCGTGCGGGCCGTCGGTCAGGACGACGCTCGGAATCCCGGCCTCCTCGATGGCCTCGGTGCTCCAGAAGTCGCGGCCGGACAGCAGGGCGGCCTGCTGTTCGAGGGTCAGGTCGGGGCGCGCGGTCATAGCCGGTGTCCTTCCGCTCGCGGCGATTCGCCGGGGCTGCGCGGCGCGTCGACGGCACGGGGGTGCTCGGCGACGGCCAGCCGGCGGGCCCGTACCAGCGCGACCACGAACGCCGGGACGGCGAGCACGAACAGCGGCAGGCTCGCACCGGTGGTGGGCTCGAACAGCACGAGCAGCAGCGGCAGCGCGAAGCCCAGGTAGGTGCCGACGTAGAAGACGCCGGTCAGCGTCCCGCGCGAGGTCTTCGGCGCGAGCGACTCGAGGTCGAGCAGGCCCTCGCGCAGGCACAGTCCGTAGGCTACCCCGAGCACGGGTGCCGCGACGGGCAGCAGCCACAGCGGCGGGTGCGCCCCGCCGGCGCCGACGAGGAGGAACCCGAGTCCGGCGAGGACGGCGCCGGCCGTCCCGGCCTGCGGGCCCCACTCCCGCCGACGGGCCACGGCCTGCACGACGATCCCGGATCCCAGGGCGAGCAGCGCCGCGGCCCCGGTCAGCGCCGGTCCCGCGTACTCGCTGGCGACCCGGGCCGGAAACGTCACGAAAGCGACTGTGACGCAGGCGAACACCCAGGGTGCCAGCGGCAGCGACCAGGACAGTGCACCGGCCACCGACCGTCCGTGTCCCGGCACGACCGGCTGCAGGTCCGCCGCCGCGTAGTGGGCCGGCCGGCTCCACACCGTCGCGGCGGTGACGGCCGCGGCCGACAACGCGGCCGAGAGCACGAACGGCAGGGACAGTGGCCGCGGGCCGAACTCGGCGAGCAGACCGGACACGAAAGGCCCCAGGGCGAATCCGGAGCTGAGCGCGACGCCGGCGAGCACCGTGCCGACCTTCCCGCGCAGGTCGGTGGCCCAGGCCGTGCCCGCACCGATGGCCAACCCCGCGCCGATGCCGACGACGAGGCGGCCCGCGACGAGTCCGGCGGCGTCGTGCCGGACGAGCAGCAGCACGGTGCCGACGAGGGCGATCGTCGCACCGGGGAGGACGACCGCCGCACGGCCGGTCCGGTCCGAGAGTGCGCCGCCGCCGACGAGACCGGGCAGCAGCCCGAGCGCATAGATGCCGAACACCCCGTCGAGCAGCGCGCGCGAGAGGCCTTCGTGCTCGCGCAGGACGGGGATCATCGCGGCGAAGTGGTTCGCCGCCCACCCGGTGGTGACGAGGACGGCCAGCACGCCGGCCAGGGCCCGGCTCAGCTGTCGTGCCGGTGCAGGTGCTGCTGTGGTCATCGTTCGTCCTCTCGCCGGGGCCGGACCCGTCACGCTAACCGACCGGCCGCTCGGGCCGGACCGGTGGATGCTTCGAGGGATGTCGAGCGGCTGCGGTCAGGGCCCGATGCTCGAACGTGTGAACGTGTGAACGTGTGAACGTGTGAACGTGTGCACTCACAGGACGTGGTAGATCTCGACTCTCCGCCGCGGTTGAGCCGGTGCCGGTGGGTCTTGCTCGTCGAGGCCGGGATCGGGGCGACCCCGCCGCCGGCGTCGGTCCGCCGGCGCGTGCGCGGTCCGGCCGTGCGGCCGCGCACGCGGCGAGCAGATCCCGATCGGCCGCAACGAAGTTTGTGGCCCAGCGTGACGGTTCGCTGAAATCAGCTCGGTGCCGCCATGCCGGCAGTCGCGCCCCTGCCCGAGAACTTCGTATCGGCAATGATGTCGGTGTGCACGATGCCCGGGCAGATGGTGACGTAGGGACTCGAAGTGGAGGCCGGGGCCGAGCGAGTCGCGCACGATCGGAATGTCATGGGCGTCGAGCGCGAGCAGCTCGGTGGAACGGCGACGATCGGCAGGGCCGCGCCGGATCGAGGGCGCGGATCAGGAAGCTGAGTTGGTCACGCAGCATCCGTTGTTGCCACGGACCGTCGTAGACGTCGAAGTGATCGACGGGGTACTCGCACAACAGTGCAGAAGTTCCGGCCCTCTTCGCGGTCCTGCGCGCGGCGACGGGCGGTGCGACACGGTCGTGTGTGCCCACCTGCACGAGGATTGGGCAGCCAAGGCGGCCGGCAGCGGTGATGGGCCGGTTCACGGCCACCTCCAGTGCTGTGCGCGCGCAGATTTCGTTGCGCCACGTCGGGCCGGCGATCGAGGTGTAGGCCTCCTCGGCGCCGGAGGTGCTGATGATCGCCACCTTTCCCGGCCGCGCCACCACCGGGATGTGGTGCGGCCGGCGTCCGGCGATCCGGCGAGCGAGGTCGCGCAACCCGTGGCCGGTGGTGCGCACCAATTGACCGGCTCCGGCGTAGCGGGCGATCTGCACCGCGGCTGCCAGCCCGTCGGTCGCGGGGGTCATCGATACGATTGCCGCGACGCGCCTGTCCTGCGCGGCGACTGCGACGACATGACCACCGGAGTACGACGTTCCCCACAACGCGATTCGATCGGCGTCCACGCCGGGCAGGTGGCGGGCGGCGGCGATCGCCGCGTGATAGTCCTGGCGCTGACGCCGGAAGGAAACATCCTGGCGCGGTGTTCCTTCCGAGTCGCCGAAGCCGCGGTAGTCGAAGACCAATACGTCGATGCCGCTGTCGGCGAACCCGTCGGCATAGCCGATCAGGCCGGTGTCTCGGGTGCCGCCGAAGCCGTGTGCCATCACCACACACGGCCGGCCGGCCGTGCCGGCCAGCACGTCGGAGGTAGCCGGAATATGCCAGGCCGCGCAGGCGACGCCGTGGCTGGGGAAGGTCAGGTCCTTCTTCATCTCGGTCGCTCCGTTCCTACGACGCGACGGCAGCCGTGCGGCTGGGCGCGAACTCGAGCGCCGGATCCTCGACCGGCCCGCGACGCAGCCGCTCGACGTCCTTCTCGTAGGCCATCTGTACCGTCCACGGGCCGCCGGTGCCGCCGCGCGGGAACTTCGCAATGGCCCGCTGGACATATCCCGAGCTCATGTCGACCACGGGGACACGGTCCATGTGCGGATCGTCGAGCACTGGTTCGACGGTGCCGTAGCCGTGGCTGTCCATGTAGTCGAGCAGTCGGCAGAAGTGCTCGCACACCAAGTCCACCTTGAGGGTCCAGGAGATGTTCGTGTAGCCCAGCGCGAACACGAGATTCGGCACACCGGACAACATCATCGCCTTGTAGACCGTGGTGTCGGGCAGGTTCACGCGCCGCCCGTCCACGCTCAGCGCGATCTTGCCGAACGGTGTCATGTTGAGTCCGGTCGCCGTGACGATGATGTCGGCGGCCAACTCCTGACCCGATTCCAGCAGAATCCCCTCCTCGGTGAACCGCTCGATCCGGTCGGTCACCACCGAGGCCTGCCCGGCGGATATCGCCTCGAACAGATCCCCGTCGGGGACCATGCACAGGCGCTGGTCCCACGGGTTGTAACGCGGGGCGAAGTGGGTGTCTACGTCGAAGCTCTTGGGCAGCTGCCGGCGCACATTGGCGATCAACAGCTTACGCATGAGCTTGGGCGCGCGCTGGCAGGCCTTGTAGATCCCGCGGTTGAGCATGATGTTCTTGCGCCGGACGATCCGGTGCGCGCGGATGGGACCGACCACTTTGTTCAGGGTGTTCGCGATTGCGTCCTCGGCCGGTATCGAGAAGACGTAGCTCGGCGAGCGCTGCAGCATCGTGACATGACCGGCCTTGCCGGCCATCGACGGGATCAGCGTCACGGCGGTCGCGCCGGAGCCGATGACCACCACGCGCTTGCCGGCGTAGTCGAGGTCCTCGGGCCAGTGCTGCGGGTGGATCAGCCGGCCCGCGAACTCCTCCACACCCTCGATGTCGGGCGTGAAGCCTTCCTCGTAGTCGTAGTAGCCGGTGCCCAGGAACAGGAATCGCGCGGTGAAGTGCACGTGCTCGGCGCTGCCGGACGACTGCGCGGTGACGGTCCAGTATCCGTCCGCCGAGGAGAACTCTGCGCCGATAACCCGGTAGCCGAAACGAATGTGCTGGTCGAGACGGTTCTCGGTGACGGTCTGCCTCAGGTAATCCATGATGATGTGCCCGTCGGCGATCGACTTCCGATGCGTCCACGGCTTGAACCCGTAGCCGAAACTCGGCATGTCCGAGTCCGAGCGAATGCCCGGGTAGCGGAACAGGCTCCACGTGCCGCCGATCGAATCCCGGCCCTCCAGGACCGCGAACGTCGTACCGGGACGGCGTGTCTGGAGGTGATACGCCGCGCCGATGCCGGAAATGCCGGCGCCGACGATCAAGACGTCGAAATGCGTGCTTGCCGTATGGCGACCGGTCGGCTCGGTGGTCGTCGGGATGCTCATGGTCGGTCTCCTCGAGCGGTGCGCTGGGGCGTGATGGCGTTCACAGTAGGACCGCAACGGCACCCGTGGACATGTATGCCGGCACACTATTCGCGTCCTGATGTGTGCTGTGGCACACTTGGTACGTGCTCCGTGAGCCAGTGGCACCCGAAGTTGTCTCCCTCGTCGGTGACGTCGCCGAATTGATGCTGCGCGAACTCGATCAGCTCGTCGCCGAGATGGACGCCGCCGAGGTGGCGGTGGCCCCGATACTGGGCGCAGACGCGGCGATCGTCGCGGAGATGTCGGCGAGCAACCGCGCCAACGCCGCGCGCCTGCTGACCACCCTCGCTCGGCGTGACGTCGGGGGCGCGCCGATCGACGTGCCGCCCGAAGCCCTCGACGTCGTCCGCACCGTCGTGCGCCGCGGCATCGACCTCGAGGTGATCTACCAGGCCTACCGCCGGGGCCAGAACGTCGCCTGGCAGCGGTTTCTGGCTCATGCCGGACGGATCGTCCCGCCGGGGCCACAGTTCGTGGAGTTGTTGGAGGTCACCTCGCAACTGATGTTCGATTACGTCGACCATGTCGTGAGCCGTGTCATCGCCGACGCCCAGCGGGAACGCGAGGAGGTGCTCGGCGGCGCGCTGGCCCGCCGCGCCGAGACCGTGCACCTGATCCTCGACGGCGCCCCGATCGACCCCCGCCGAGCCGGCGAACGCCTCGGATACCAGCTCGCTCGCCGCCACACCGCACTCGTCCTGTGGGCCGAACCGGCGGGCGGCACGCAGGGGGCACTGGAATCCGCCGCGACGCTGCTGGCCCAGGCCGCCGGCGCCCGCACGCCCCTCACGCTGCCTGCGGGCATCTCGACGCTGTGGGCGTGGTTGGGCACCGAATCCGAACCCGCGCTCGGCACACTGCGCGGAGAAATCACCAAGGCGCAGTCGAACATTCGGGTCGCCGTCGGCCCCACCCGAGCGGGCATCACCGGCTTCCGCCGATCACACGACGCCGCGCTGGCCATTCAGCGCCTGGTCAGCGGGCAACGCGGCGGCGACCGCGTCGCGCTCCACCGCGAGCTCGAGGTCACCACGTTGGCCGCTCGGGACCTGGACCGGGCGGCCGAATTCGTCGCCACAACGCTGGGTCCGCTCGCTGCGGACACACCCAGCGCGGCTCGTCTCCGCCAGACATTGCGGGTGTTCCTCGAGGAAGCCGAAAACGCCCCTCGCGCCGCCGCACGCCTGCACACCCACCGCAACACCATCCTCCAGCGTGTCAGCCGCGCAACCGAACTGCTCGGCCACCGCCCCGGCGAGCGCCGGCTTCCCGTTGAGCTCGCGCTGGAGTTGGCTCACCACATCGGGCCACGAGTCCTGGCCCGTGACTGAAAGACAACGCCCGCGGTCGGTGGGCAGGTACCGGTCTTGACGCCCGGCGGGTTCCAGCTTCCGTCCGCACTGTCAGCGCAGCACCTCCCGGGCGGTCCGCCGGACGGCGTCGGTGAGCGCGTCGAGCACCGGCGACTCGAGCCGCCACCGCTGCCAGTACAGCGGCACGTCGAACGGATCGTCCGAGGCGAGGAAGACGAGTCCTTCGGTGTCGGTGAGCATCGGTTCCGGCAGCATGCCCCAGCCGAGGCCGAGCCGCGCGGCCTCGACGAACTCGGCGGCGCCGGGCACGTAGTGCCGGGGCGGGTCGAGCCGGCGCCGGGTGCGGCGCCGCAGGAACCGGTCCTGCAGGTCGTCCTTGCGGTCGAAGCTCAGCATCGGGGCCTGCCGCAGCGCCTCGGCGCCCGGCCCGCCGGGAAACCAGCGATCCGCGAAGTCGACGCTCGCCATCGCGTGATACCGCATGGCGCCGAGCCTTTCGGAGACGCACCCCTGCACCGGCTCGGGCACCGACGTCACGGCGGCCATCGCGGTGCCGTCCCGCAGGCGCGCGGGGGCGTGGTACTCGTCCTCGCGGTGCAGCTCGAACAGCGCGCGATGACGCTCGGGCATGCGGGCCAGGGCGCGCAGCATCCACGTCGACATCGAGTCGGCGTTGACGACGAGGGGCACCGACACGTACTCGTCCCGGCCGGCGGTCAGCCCGAGCGCCTCGGCGGTGTCCTGCTCGAGCCGCGCCACCTGCCGTGCCAGCCGCATCACCGCCTCGCCCGCGGCGGTCGCGGACACCGGACGGGTGCGCCGCACCAGGACCCGGCCGACCTGCTGCTCGAGGGCCTTGATCCGCTGGCTCACCGCGGAGGGGGTGACGCGCAGGACGGCGGCCGCGCCGTCGAAGGTGCCCTCGTCCAGCACCGCGGCGAAGGTCCGCAGCTGCGCGAAGTCCAGATCCATGTGAAGCAACTCTAACGGTACTGAAGAAAAATCAACTGTTCTTCATCCGGGGCGGTTCCTAGCGTGGGTGCCATGCACCTCGTCGCCGTCGGATTCCTCACCGGACTGTCGCTCATCGTCGCGATCGGCGCGCAGAACGCCTTCGTGCTGCGCCTGGCGATCGCGCGACGCCACGTGCTGCCGGTGATCGCGGTGTGCGCGCTCTCCGACGCGATCCTCATCGCCGCCGGCATCGCCGGCATCGCCACCGTGCTCGACCGGGTCCCCGGCGCGCTCGGGGTGATCCGCTGGGCAGGGGCGGCGTTCCTCGTGGGCTACGGCCTGCTCGCGGCGAGGCGGGCGCTGCGCCCGTCGGCCCTGACCGCCGCGGCGGGCGGCTCCCTCACCGTCGGCGCAGCCCTGGCCACCTGCCTGGCGTTGACCTGGCTCAACCCGCACGTCTACCTCGACACCGTGCTCATGCTCGGCTCCGTCGCCAACCACCACGGTGACCCGGGGCGCTGGTGGTTCGGCGCCGGCGCGGTCCTGGCCAGCGTCGTGTGGTTCCTCGGGCTCGGCTACGGGGCCCGCCTGCTGCGCGGAGTGTTCGCGAAGCCCGCGTCGTGGCGCGTGCTCGACGGCGGCATCGCCGTACTCATGGTCGGGCTCGGCATCGGCATGGTGGCGGGCTGACGCCGGGCCCGCGTCAGCCCTTGACCAGGGCGAACCGGCGGCCGCTGATCTCGCTCGCGGTGACCTCGACGAAGTTGTACTTCGGGGTGGGCACCCAGGCCTGCAGTCCCAGCTCCTCGGCCTCCTGAATCTCGTTGTAGTGCACGAGATTTCGGGCCCGACCGTGCAGCACCACGCTCCAGGCCCGGTCCTGCTCCACGTGGTCGGCCTCGAAGGCGACCTCCGCGTGCACCGTCAGCTCGACCAGCTTGCTGCCCTCGGCGGTACGGAAGTACAGCTTCCTGTCCCGCACGGCGTAGTTGATCGGGAAGACGTCCGGCCGCCCGCCCGAGACCACCACGAGCCGGCCGATCCGCTCGGTGCCGAGCAGCTCCCAGCTCTCGTCGTCGTTCAGGACGACGACGGGGTTGTCGACGTTCGGCTCACTCATGGTTCCTCCGATCCGGCGGCGTCCGCCTCGATATCACCGCCTCAAGCACATCACGAATCCGCGCCCGGCACAGGCGGATCGTCCATCGAATCGCGCGGTGTCCGTCACATCGATAGCGTGGGAGCCGCTCGACCTCACCCCACCGAGGAGCGTGCGAGATGACCCTGGCCACCACGTGGCACACCCGCGACGCCGACGACGTCGCGGCGGCACTCGACGTCGACCCCGCGGCCGGGCTGCCCGCCGACGTCGTCGAGGAGCGCCGGCGTGAGCACGGGCCCAACGCCCTCGCCGAGACGGCAGCCGTCCCCGGCTGGCGCAAGGTGCTCGCCCTGCTCGCCGACCGGATGACCCTCGTCCTCGTCGTCGCCGCCGTGGTCAGCGCCGTGGTCTCGCGCGAATGGGAGACCCCCGTCGTCATCCTCGCCGTCATCACCCTCAACACCGTCCTGAACTACGTGCAGGAGCGCCGGGCCGAGAACAGCCTGCAGGCGCTGCGGCAGATGTCCGTCGCCACCGCCCGCGTCCGCCGCGACGGCCGCGAACAGCACCTGCCGCGCACCGAACTCGTGCCCGGCGACGTCGTGCTGCTCGAGGCCGGCGACTCCGTGCCCGCCGACGGCCGGGTCGTCGGGGCGGCGCGGCTGCAGGTCGCCGAGTCCGCGCTCACCGGCGAGTCCCAGCCCGTCGACAAGACCGTCGAACCCGTCGACGACGAGCAGGCCCCGCTGGGCGACCGTGCCGACATGCTGTTCATGAACACCGAGGTCACCCGCGGGCGGGGCACGATGGTGGTCACGGCCACCGGGATGCAGACCGAGATCGGCGCGATCGCCACCCTGCTCGGTGCCGCCGGGGTGGAGAAGACCCCGCTGCAGCGCCGCATCGACCAGCTCGCCAAGACCCTCACCATCGTCGCGCTCACCGTCGTCGCCGTCGTGTTCGTCCTCGGTCTGCTCCGCGGGCAGTCGTGGTCCGACCTGCTGATCACCGCCGTCTCTCTCGCCGTCGCCACCATCCCCGAGGGGCTGACCGCGGTCGTCGCCTTCACCCTCGCGATGGGGGCGTCGCGGCTCGCCGCACGCGGCGCCATCGTCAAACGACTCGCCGCCGTCGAGACCCTCGGCAGCACCACCCACATCGCCACCGACAAGACCGGCACCCTCACCCTCAACCAGATGACGGTGCAGCGGCTGCTGGCCCGCGGACGCAGCTTCCGCGTCACCGGCACCGGGTACGAAACGGCAGGCAAGATCCTCGTCGGCGACGGGCTGCCGGCCCCGGACCTGACCGCGCCGCTGCTCGGGATGGCCCTGTGCAACGACGCCGTCGTCCGCGACGGGGTGCTCGTCGGCGATCCCACCGAGGGCGCGCTGGTGGTGCTCGCCGAGAAGGGCGGCATCGACGTCGAGGGGGCGCGTCTCGCGGTGCCGCGGCTGGCGGAGGTGCCGTTCGACTCCGCCTACAAGTACATGGCGACCTTCCACGCCCTGCCCGACGGTGGCTACCGGTGCTTCGCCAAGGGCGCGCCCGGTGCGCTGCTCGACCGCGCCACCGCGATGCTCGACGGGGACGGCCCCGTCCCGCTCGACGACCGCCGCCGCGAGCGCCTCCGCTCGGCGGTGCAGTCGCTCGCCGCCGAGGGGCTGCGCACCCTGATGATCGCCGGCCGGGACCTGCAGGCGGTGCCGCGGGGCGACGGGGAGGCGCTGCAGCGCGTGGTGTCCGACCTGACCCTCTACGCCGTGGTCGGCATCGTCGATCCGCCGCGGACGGAGGCCAAGCGGGCCATCGAGGTGGCCCACGCCGCCGGCATCGAAGTGCACATGATCACCGGCGACCACCTCGTGACCGCGTCGGCGATCGCCGCGGAACTGGGCATCGGCGGCGCCGCGGCCACCGGCGCCGACCTCGACGCCCTGGGCGACGACGAACTACGTTCCCGGGCGGCAGGTTTCGGTGTGCTGGCCCGCGTCGCGCCGGAGCACAAGATCCGGGTCGTCAAGGCGCTGCAGGCGAACGGCGAGGTGGTCGCCATGACCGGCGACGGCGTCAACGACGCGCCCGCCCTCGAACAGGCCGACATCGGTGTCGCCATGGGCATCACCGGCACCGACGTGTCCAAGAGCGCGGCCGACATGATCCTCACCGACGACAACTTCGCGACCATCGTCGCCGCGGTCGAGGAAGGCCGCGGCATCTACGCCAACATCGTCAAGTTCGTGAAGTTCCAGCTGACCACGGCGTGGGGGTTCGTGCTGATCTTCCTCGTCGCCGGGGCCCTCGGGCTCGCCGGCGGTGCGCCGTTCACGGCGCTGCAGATCCTGTGGGTCAACATCATCATGGACGGCCCGCCGGCCCTCGCCCTCGGCGTCGACCCCACCGAGCCGGGCACCATGTCCCGGCCGCCGCGGCCGGCCCGCGAGCGCCTGCTCAGCCGCGATCGGCTCCGCCGCATCCTCGGCCTGGGCATCGTCATGACCGCCGGAACCGTCGCAGTGCTGCACTACGCGCCGCAGTGGTTCCCCGAAAGCGCCGGCGACCCGCTGTTCGCCACCACCCTCGCGTTCACCACGTTCGTCTTCTTCCAGGTGTTCAACCTGCTCAACGTCCGCTCCGAACTCGGCTCGGTGTTCTCGTTGCAGACCCTCACCAACCACAGCATCTGGATCGCGCTCGTCGTGGTGGTCGTCCTGCAGGTGTGCGTGGTGCAGACGACCTTCCTGCAGGGCTTCTTCGACACCACCGCGCTCACCTCACAGCAGTGGGCGCTCGCCGTCGGCGTCGGATCCTCGGTGCTGTGGGTGGACGAACTCGTCAAGGCCACCGGACGGAGCGTGCGGCGCCGGCGTGGTGACACGCACGCTCGGGCGGGCGCATAGTGGAGGTGGTGTCGCCCTCCGACGAACACCGCAGGACGCGGAGGTGGGAACGATGGACATGGGCTGGATGCACATGCTGCACATGTTGATGATGCAGATGCATCACATGCTGATGCCGGGTATGCCGATGCAGCACATGATGCCGATGTGACTGCAGCACATGATGCCGATGTGACCGCCGGCGCCCCGGATCAGCCGTGCGAGTGCCCGCCCTCGTGCGGGTCCCGGTGCATGCTCTTGTAGAGGTGATGGCTGTACACCTGCAGGCCGAGCATCGCCTCGGTGTACTCCCGCCGTTCGGCGGTCGTCACGGCGTCGGTCAGAGCGACGATCCGATCCAGCCGGGACTGCAGCTGCCGGTGCAGCTCGGCGGACAGGAACGCGTAGAGCTGCTCGATCGAGGCCGTTTCGATCGCGTCCTCGGCGAGCGGGATCACGGGCCCGACGTCGCCGCCGGCCGGCTTCACACCGGTGAACGGGGCGCCCTCGCCCGCGCGGTGCAGCCGGACCACCGTGTCGAAGAAGTAGAGATCGGCCACCTCATGGGCGATCGGGCCCTCCGCCCGCGCGGCCGTCGCACGGGCGAACGCCGTGCGCACCTCGTCCTCGGCGTCGGCCGGAACGAACGGCAGGATCAGCTCGACGTTGTCGTCGCCCAGCGCCGCCTCGGCGGCCTTGACGACGGGACCGTCCATGGAATCGCAGTGGGGAGGCACGGGGTGCTCCTTCCGACGGTCGGCGAACACGCTCGGTCCCAGGCTAGTGCCGTGGTGTGACCGGCGTCGAGCGAGCGCAGGGCGGGCTCGGCCACGCCGAGGTTCCGTGACGCTCGGCGGCCCGGTTCGTCGCCGGGATGCGGACGACGGTTGACACCGCGGGCCGCGGCGGCGACCGTGGACGCATGAGGCGACGTCCCCGCGTCGACGTGCATCAACATGTGTGGCCGGCGTCCTTCGTCGACGCCCTCCGGGCGCGCAGCGCCGCGCCCCGGCTCGACGGCTGGACGCTGCACCTGCCCGGGGAACCGCCGTACCGGGTGGACCCCGCCGACCATTCGATCCCCGCGCGGACGGCCCTGGCGGTCCGGGACGGAATCGATCTGGCGCTGGTGTCGCTGTCGAGCCCCCTCGGGATCGAGGAACTGCCCGCCGAGGAGTCCCGGCCGCTGCTCGACGCCTATCACGAGGGGGCGCTGGGCCTGCCCGACCGGTTCGGCGTGTGGGCCGCCGCCGGCGTCGCCGAGCCCGATCCGGAGACGCTGCGCGACGTCCTCGCGGCCGGGTGCGTGGGCCTGCAGTTGCCGGCGACCGCCCTGGCCGACCCGGCGGGCCTCGACCGGTGTGCGCCGCTGCTGTCGGAACTCGAGCGGGCGCGCAAGCCGCTGTTCGTGCATCCCGGCCCGGCGTCGGCGCCCGGCGCTCCGGCATGGTGGCCGGCGATGGTGTCGTACGTGACCCAGATGCACACCGCCTGGTTCGCCTGGCACGAGTTCGGGGCGCGCCGGTTCCCGGCGTTGCGGGTGTTGTTCGCGATGCTCGCCGGCCTGGCCCCGCTGCACGCCGATCGGATGGCGGTGCGCGGCGGGCCCGGCGATATTCCCGGGCCGGGGGTCTACGTGGAGACGTCGTCGTACGGGCGGGAGGTCGTCGCGGCGGTGACCGCTTGCCTGGGTGAGGACCGGGTGCTGCTCGGCTCCGATCGTCCCTACGCGCGGCCGCTGGTGCTCGGCGGTTCCGCCGGCATGCGCCTGCGGACGGACAATCCGGCCCGCTTCTTCGCGAAAGTGCCTGCGCAGAACCCTTGACACGCGGACCCGGCCGGGGTGGCATGGTCGTCGTGACATTCTCGGTGAACGCGCGGCAGCGCGGACTGTGCACGGCGTCGGCCCGTGCCGCCGAGTCGTGTCCCGGCTGTCGTCGCTGAATCCGTCTCCCCCCAGCCCAGCCCGGGCACGCCCGTGCCTCCTCATTCCAGGACTTCTCGATGCTCTCCACGTATGCCCTGCCGACGCGCGCCGACCTCACCTCCCTCGCCCTGCGGATCGCGAACGATCCCGGCCGCTGGATGCCGATCGTTCGATTCGACGAGCAGCAGCGCTGGTACACGCGACTGGCCGTTGCCGACGACCGCGAGGTGTGGCTGCTTTCGTGGCTGCCCGGGCAGAGAACCGAAATCCACGATCACGGCGACAGCGCGGGCGCCTTCGCTGTGGCGCAGGGTGTGCTGACGGAGACCACCGTCTGCGCCCCGGCGGTCGGCGAGCTCGACGGCGTCGAAGTATTGTTGTCACGCAAGAGGATTCGTGCGGGTATGGCCCGCGGCTTCGACGCCGACCACGTCCACGAGGTGACGAACGACACGAATTCTCCGGCCGTCAGCATTCACGTGTACGCGCCCGCCCTGACGACGATGAATCGGTACCGGATCGACGACGGGGTGCTCCGGCTGCGCGCATCCGAACAGGCCGGCGCGGACTGGTGAATTCCGCCGCTGCATACGGAATCGTATCGGTGTCCGAAACCTTTGTCGCAGAAGGATACTGGATATCGTCGCGGCAGGTGCGGTAGCCGGCCCGCAGCGCGCGATCTGCTCACGCCGTCTCGGGCGCGGCGGGTCGTGGACCGATCCTTCGCAGGGCGCGGCTCGTGCCGGGTGGCCGAACTCACGTCCTTTCGATTCGAGGTCGGATCGGCGTGTGCAAGACAATGGAGACTCGGCTGGTTCGCACGCCGACAAGATCCAGCGCATCCCGCACTATTCGAAGGTTCCCGCTCATGACGACGACGGCATCCGCATGCCCACCCGACTCCGCAGCACCGGCGGACGCCCCCGAGGCCGCGCCGGCAGCAGAGGCCCGGCTGGGGCGCGCCCGGGCGATGTGGGCGCTCGCCCTCGGCGGGTTCGGCATCGGCACCACCGAGTTCGTGGCGATGGGCCTGCTGCCAGACATCGCGACCGGTCTCGGAGTCTCCGAGCCCACCGCCGGGCACGTGGTGTCGGCGTACGCCGCCGGGGTCGTGGTCGGTGCGCCGCTGATCGCGGCGCTGACGGCCCGGCTCCCGCGCAAGACGTTGCTGATCGCGCTGATGATCGCGTTCACCGTCGGCAACGCGGCGACGGTGCTCGCGCCGAACTACGGACTGCTCGTCGCCTCCCGGTTCGTCGCCGGTCTGCCGCACGGCGCGTACTTCGGGGTCGCCGCACTGGTGGCCGCGCATCTGGCCGGTCGCGGGCAGCGCGCCCGGGCGGTGGCGCTGGTGATGATGGGCCTGTCCGTCGCGAACGTGGTGGGGGTGCCCGTCGCGTCGTGGCTCGGCATGGCGCTGGGCTGGCGCTCCGCGTTCGCACTGGTGGCGGTGATCGGCACGGTCACCGTCGCCGCGATCGCCGCCTGGGTGCCCGCCCTGGCGATCCGCACCACCAGCGTGAGCACCGAACTCGGGGCCCTGCGGCGCAAGCAGGTGTGGATGACGCTCGCGGTCGCGATGATCGGCTTCGGCGGCGTGTTCGCCGTCTACACCTACATCAGCACCACCCTGACCGACGTCGCCGGCGTCTCGAAGGGGCTGGTTCCGGTCGCCCTGATGCTCTTCGGCATCGGCATGGTCGTCGGCAACGTGGTCGGCGGCCGCGTCGCCGACCGGGCCCTGGTACCGGGCATCTTCACGACCATGACGACGCTGGCGGTGCTGCTGGCCGTGTTCGTCGCGGCGGCGCACAACCCGTACACGGCCCTGGCGATGGTGTTCCTGCTGGGAGCGGGGTGTGCCGCGGTCGGCCCGGGACTGCAGATCCGGCTCATGGACGTCGCCGAGGACGCACAGACCCTGGCCGCCTCCCTCAACCACGCGGCGTTCAACCTCGCCAACGCGTTCGGCGCCTGGATCGGGGGCGCGGTGATCGCCGCCGGCTTCGGCTACACCGCGCCGGCCGCCGTCGGCGCGGTGCTCGCGCTGGCAGGTGTCGCCGTCTTCGCGCTCGCCGTGCGGCTGCCGTCGGCGCCGTGATCGGACATCGTGATTGGATACCGACGTGACCGACCCCAGTGCCACCGCTTCCGCCGTGCCCACCCCGCCCGACCCGTTCTTCACCGTCGGCACCCGGCTCGGCAACGGACTCGGACGCACCGGCACGATCCACACCCCGCACGGCGACATCCACACCCCGGCGTTCGTCGGTGTGGGCACCAAGGCGACGGTCAAGGCGGTCCTGCCCGAGGCGATGAAGGAACTCGGGGTGCAGGCCCTGCTCGCCAACGCGTACCACCTGTACCTGCAGCCCGGGTCGGACATCGTCGACGAGGCGGGCGGGCTCGGGAAATTCATGAACTGGGACGGGCCCACCTTCACCGACAGCGGCGGATTCCAGGTGATGTCCCTCGGGGTCGGCTTCAAGAAGGTCCTGGCGATGGACGCCGTCGGCGTTCGGTCCGACGACGTCATCGCCGAAGGCAAGGAGCGGCTCGCGCACGTCGACGACGACGGGGTCACCTTCAAATCCCACCTCGACGGCTCCCGGCACCGGTTCACCCCCGAGGTGTCGATGCGCATCCAGCATCAGCTCGGCGCCGACATCATGTTCGCGTTCGACGAGCTGACCACCCTGATGAACACCCGCGGCTACCAGGAGCAGTCCGTCGAACGGACTCAGGCGTGGGCGGTGCGGTGCATCGCCGAACACGAGAAGCTCACGGCGCAGCGCCCCCACCGTCCGTACCAGGCGCTGTTCGGGGTGGTGCAGGGCGCGCAGTACGAGGACCTGCGCCGGCAGGCGTGCCGCGGGCTCGAATCGATCGTCGGCGAGTCGGGCCGCGGCTTCGACGGCTACGGCATCGGCGGGGCGCTCGAGAAACAGAACCTCGGCACCATCGTCCGCTGGTGCACCGAGGAACTGCCCGAGCACAAGCCACGGCACCTGCTCGGCATCAGCGAGCCCGACGACATGTTCGTCGCGATCGAGCACGGCGTCGACACGTTCGACTGCGTGAACCCGTCGCGGGTGGCGCGCAACGCGGCGATCTACCACCCGGACGGGCGGTTCAACATCAACACCAGCCGGTTCCGCCGCGACTTCACCCCGATCGACGAGGACTGCGACTGCTACACCTGCCGCCACTACACGCGCGCGTACATCCACCACCTGTTCAAGGCGAAGGAGATGCTGGCGTCCACGTTGTGCACCATCCACAACGAGCGGTTCACGGTGCGCCTCGTCGACGAGATCCGCGCCGCCATCGACGGCGGGTACCTCGAGGAACACAAGGCCGAGACCCTGGGCCGGTTCTACGCGCGGCGGTGAGCGAGGATCCGCGAACTCCGCCGTCGTCCGCGACCGCGACGGCTGTCGCGGACGACCGGACCGGTCGCGGCGCTCACTCGGCGTAGGTCGGCTCGCGCCGCTTCACGTGCGCGATGACCGCGTAGGTGACCGGCATGACGGCGACCTCGACCAGTGTCTTCCACAGGAACCCGACCACCACGTAGTTCACGAAGTCCGCCCACGTGGTGATGCCGATGACGCCGGCGGCGATCGCGCAGAAGATGAGCGTGTCGGCGAACTCGCCGACGACGGTGGAGCCGATCAGCCGCGCCCACAGGTGCTTCTCCTTGGTGACCTCCTTGATGCGCACCAGCACGTAGGAGTTGAGCAGCTGCCCGACGAGGTAGCCGGCGAGGCCGGCCAGCAGCAGCCGCGGCACCACCCCGAGGACCGCCTCGAATGCGGCCTGGTTCTCGTAGAAGTCGGCGGGCGGCAGCTGCTGGGCGATCCAGAAGCACAACGCGGCCAGCGCCACCGCACCGAAGCCGTAGTAGACCGCGCGACGGGTCGCGGCGAAGCCGTACACCTCGCTCAGGACGTCACCGACGATGTAGGCGAGCGGGAACAGGAAGAACGCGCCGTCGGTGATGATCGGCAGGACCTGCAGCGGGCCGAGCGCCCACTCGGCGTCGCCGAAGAAGGCCACACCCTTGCTGGCGGCGACGTTGGAGATGATGAGCACCGCAGTGAACAGGGCCACCAGCCCGGGGTAGTAGCTGCGGACCACGCGGGCGAAGTGCGCATGGTCGGATTGCTGGGTCTGCACGTGCTCTGTCACCCGGCCATCCAAGCACTCGGGCCGGAGGAAGGCGAAGAACGGACGAAAAGGACGCGGGCCCCGACCCGGTGGATCGGGGCCCGCGACGTGCCGTCAGGGGGCTACCCGTCCGCCCGTGACGACCCGGTACGCGTATGCGTACGCGATGGTGGTGACGGGCACCGTGACCAGCAGGCCGACGTAGCACAGCAGCGCGCCGACGAAGTTGATCGCGGACAGCACCAGCCACAGCAGGATCAGCTGCCCCACGTTGGCCGCGGCGGCGGACGCGCTCGACTTGATCGCCGTGACCGCGTCCTGCCGCTGGTCGATGACGAAATGCAGCGCCCACACGGTCAGGAAGGCGACGATGATGCCGCCGACGATGACGAGCGAGCCGAGCAGCGTGCCGACCGCGATGAGCAGGGAGACGAGCAGGATCGGACCGAGGCTGCCGACACGGAAGAAGTCCTTCAGCGCCGGCTTGTGCCCGTCCAGCTCGTACAGGGCCCCGCGCACCGCGGCCGCCTGGACGACGAGCATGCCGATGACGAACGCGACGATCAGCACGATCATCACGACGATCCCGACGCCCGACATGCCCGTGCTGTAGCCGTAGCGGTCCGTCGTGGTCGAGGCCATCACGACGCCGAACATCAGGGCCCCGAACACGAGGGCGGCCACGACGATCACACCGGCCAGGCTCAGCCAGCCGCCGACGTTCTCACTGAACTTGCGCCACCCGTAGTTCAGCGCGTCGCCGATGTTGATCTGCGCGCGGGGAGGGCCGAAGCCGGGCGGGGGCGGGTAGCCGCCGGGGGCTCCGTATCCGGGCGGCGGTCCGTACCCGGCCGGGTACCCCGGCGGCCCGTACTGTGCTCCGGGCTGTTGCGGTGCGCCACCGTATTGGGGGCCGCCGTACTGGGGAGCGCCGTACTGGGGAGCGCCGTACTGCGGCGGCGGGCCCTGCGGCGGGGCATCGCCGGGCTGGGGTCCGCCGTAGTTCGGTCCCTGCGCCGGGTAACCCTGGGGCGGGCCGTACCCGGGCGGTGGGCCGTACGGCTGCGCGCCCGGGTACTTGTTCGGATCCTGCGGATCGGGATTGGACTCGTAGCCCCCGGTGGTCATCTTGTTCCTCTTGTTCGTAACGTGCCGCGTCGTGGAACGCCCGCGTCCGTCAGGGCGCGACGCCGCGGCCGGTGGTCACCCGGTAGGCGTAGGTGGAGGCGATGATCGTCAGCGGAATCGTGACGAGCAGACCCAGGCCGCACGGGATGGCGCCGAGGATGTTGATGCCGACGAGAGCCAGCGCCAGCAGCAGCAGCGGTCCCACGTTGGACGAGATGGCCCGGAAGCTGGACTTGATCGCGTCCACCGGCTGCTGGTTCTGGTCGATGACGAACTGCAGCGTCCACCAGGTCAGGAAGATGACGATGAAGCCGGGGATGATCAGCAGGATGAAACCGACCACGGTCATGAGCGAGACGAGCAGGCTCGCGACCACCACGGCGCCGATGTTCTCGAATTGGAAGAACGAGCCGAACGACGGACGGTTGCCGTCGGTTTCGTGCAGCGCGCCGCGCACGTAGGCGGCCTGGATCAGGATGCTGACGAACACGCTGACGATCGCGCCGATGATGCTGAGCGCCGTCAGTTCGTTCGTGTCGAAGCCGCCGAAGATCACGTTGATCACGAACTGGATCAGCGCCGCCGCGACGACGAACGCGATCCAGACCCCCGCGTTCTGGCTGAACTTCTTCCAGCCGTAGCCGATCGCGTCACCCACGTTGAGCTGCGTGGGGGCGCCGAATCCGCCGTACTGGCCGCTGCCCGGGGGGTAGTTGCCGGGCGGGGGCGGGTAGCTGCCCTGAGGCGGGTAGTTGCCGGGCGGGGGCGGGTAGCCGCCCTGAGGCGGGTAGTTGCCGGGCGGGGGCGGGTAGCCACCCTGAGGCGGGTAGTTGCCCTGCGGGGGCGGGTAGTTCCCGGGCGGGGGATAGTTGCCGGGGGGCGGGTAGTTGCCGGGAGGCGGCGGGTAGCCGCCCTGCTGGGGGTTGGGTTCGCCGCCCTGGTGGTTGGGCTCTTTACTGGGGTCGTAACCGCCGGTCGTCATCGGATCCTTCTCGGTGGGAGGGTGGAGCCAATCGCGTTGTCGACTGCGCACACTACGTCCGACGCGCCCGAATTGCACGATCACCGGAACTTCCGCGAGCCGGACGACCGGCGCGAACCGGACTACGCGGCGGTGCCGGCCGCGCGGACCGTGCCGGGCTGTCGCACTGCACCGATACCGGTCACCAGCTGCCGTCGTACACCCACGGCTCCCGCGGAAGCCGGGCCGGATCCCATCGTTCGAGCAGCAGTTCCGGCGTGACGGGCTCGTCCTTGTCCGCCAGGTCGAGCGAGACCGCGATCCGGCTCAGCACGTCGGCCGCGGTGTGGCCCAGCGCCGCCTGGTCGGTGAGCGTGACGGCACCGTCGCGCTTGGCGAGGCGTTTGCCGTGCACGTTGAGCGCCAGCGGCACATGCGCGTAGGTGGGTACCGGAAGCCCGAGCAGCGCCGCGAGATAGGCCTGCCGCGGTGCCGAGGTGAGCAGGTCGTCGCCGCGTACCACCTGGTCGATGCCCTGCGCCGCGTCGTCGACGACGACGGCCAGGTTGTAGGCGGGGATGCCGTCGCCGCGGCGCAGCACCAGGTCGTCGACGACACCGGTGAAGGTGCCGTGCACCACGTCCGCCACGGTGAAGGTGGAGGCGCCGGACCGCAGGCGCAGCGCGGCGGGCCGCCCCGACGCCCGTTTCGCCTCCCGTTCGGCCTCGGTGAGGTTCCGGCACGTTCCCGGATAGGCGCCCTGCGGGGCGTGCGGCGCGGACGCCGAATGCTGGATCTCGCGTCTCGTGCAGAAGCACTCGTAGGTCAGGCCCGCGCGGGTGAGGCGGGCGATCGCGGCGTCGTAGAGGGGCAGCCGCCGCGACTGGTGGACCACCTCGTCGTCCCAGTCCAGGCCCAGCGCGGCGAGATCGGCGAGCTGACGTTCCTGCGCGCCGGGCCGGACCCGGTCCAGATCCTCGACGCGGATCAGGAACCGGCGCCCGGTGCTCCGGGCGAACAGCCACGCGAGGACCGCCGTGCGCAGGTTCCCGAGGTGCAGGTCGCCCGACGGGCTCGGGGCGAACCGGCCGGCCCCCGCCCGCGCGTCCCCTGCCGAATGTGACATTTGGTCAGACTATCGAGCGCGATGTCACATTCGGTCACCTGCACGCCGGTGGATCACGCGGCGGGCCGGCCGAGCAGGACGGAGCGTTGGGCGTGCACGGTTTCGCGGATCGCCGCGACGACGGCGGCGACCTCCGGCCGGCGCAGCGTCTCCGACCGCGCCACCATCCAGTAGTTCAGCCGCGCCTCCACCTCCCCGGGGAGGATCCGCACCAGGTCGGCGTGCCGGTCGGCCATGAAGCACGGCAGCAACCCGAGCCCGGCCGCGGCGCGGGTGGCCTCGACGTGGACGAACACGTTGGTCGAACTCACCGACTCGTGCATGTCCGGGGCGATGCGACGGGCCAGGTCCAGGTCGTCGACCTGCAGCATCGAGTCGATGAAGTACACCAGTGGGTGACGGCTCAGCTCACGCACCGTCGTCGGGGCACCGTGTTCGGCGACGTAGTCCCGCGCCGCGTACAGGCCGAGGGTGTAGTCGGCCAGCCGGTGTGCCTCGGCGCGGTGCACCTGGGGGCGTCCCACCACCACCTCGAGGTCGAGGCCGGACCGCTGCTGGGACGCGCGACGCGTGGCCGCGACGATCTCCACCGCCACGCCCGGGTGCCGTCGCCGCACCAGCGCGCCGGCCGGGGCCGCGATGTACGCGCTGAAGCCGTCGGTCGCCGAGACCCGGACGACGCCCTCGAGCCCGCGGTCCCCGTCGGGTCCGGCCAGCCCGGCGACGGCGGCCTCGATCCGCTCGGCCGCGGCGAGGGCCGAGCGGCCGAGTTCGGTGAGCTCCCATCCGCCCGACGCGCGGGCCAGCACGCGCCCGCCGAGGCTCTTCTCCAGCGCCGCGATACGACGGGCGATGGTCGTGTGGTTGACGCCGAGGTCGTCGGCGGCGGTCGTGAAGCGGCCCGTGCGGCCGACGGCCAGCAGAACCAGCAGGTCATCGGCCGACGGCGCGCTCATGTGTGCATTCTTGCAGATCTACTCTGCGGATCGCGTCATTGTGCATGCAGATCTGTGCATCAATACTCGGCACATGCGTTCAGAAGTGTTGCCCGTCACAGTCGAACCGAGGAGGACGAACCCATGAGCGTCGAACAGGCACGGCCCGACGGCCGCACACCGGACGAGACCCCCGCCTCGGGCCTGCGCAAGGTCGTCGGCGCCTCGATGGCCGGCACCGTCGTCGAGTGGTACGAATTCTTCCTCTACGGCACCGCCGCCACCCTGGTGTTCTCCAAGGTCTTCTTCCCCGACACCGGCAACGAGCTCGACGCCATCATCGCCGCGTTCGTCACCTATGCCGTCGGCTTCGTCGCGCGGCCCCTCGGCGGCGTCGTGTTCGGCCACTTCGGCGACAAGTTCGGCCGCAAGAAACTGCTGCAGACCAGCCTCGTGCTCGTCGGCGTCGCCACCTTCCTCATGGGCTGTCTGCCCACTTTCGGCGCCATCGGCTACTGGGCGCCCGCACTGCTCGTCACGCTGCGTTTCGTCCAGGGCTTCGCCGTGGGCGGCGAGTGGGGCGGCGCGGTGCTGCTCGTCGCCGAGCACAGCCCCGACCGTTCCCGCGGCTTCTGGGCGTCGTGGCCGCAGGCCGGCGTGCCGATGGGCAATCTCGTCGCCACCGTCGTCCTGCTGGTCCTGACCACCACGCTGTCCGACGCGGCGTTCCTCTCGTGGGGCTGGCGCATCGCGTTCTGGCTGTCGGCCGTCATCGTGCTGGTCGGCTACTACATCCGCACCAAGGTCACCGACGCGCCGATCTTCCTCGAGGCCCAGCGTGAGGCCGAGCAGATCAAGTCCAGCTCGTACAGCGTCGTCGAGGTCGTCAAGCGATACCCGCGCGGCGTGTTCACCGCCATGGGTCTGCGCTTCGCCGAGAACGTCATGTACTACCTCGTCGTCACGTTCTCGATCACCTATCTCAAGGTGGTCGTCGGTGCGAACACCTCCACCATCCTGTGGTGGATGCTCGCCGCGCACGCCGTGCACTTCGCGATCATCCCCGTCGTCGGGCGCCTGTCCGACACCTTCGGCCGCCGCCCGGTGTACATGGTCGGTGCCGTCACCGCCGGCACGTGGGGCTTCTTCGCCTTCCCGATGATGGACAGCGGGCACAACGCCCTCGTCATGTCCGCCATCGTCATCGGCCTGGTGTTCCACGCCTTCATGTACGCCGGCCAGCCCGCGATCATGGCCGAGATGTTCCCGACCCGCATGCGCTACGCGGGTGTCTCGCTCGGCTACCAGGTGACCTCCATCGTCGCCGGCTCGCTCGCGCCGATCATCGCGACCGCGCTGCTCAGCCGCTACGGCAGCGCTGTGCCCATCGCGATCTACCTGGCCGTGGCGTCCGTGGTGACGATCATCGCCGTCGTCGCCGCCCACGAAACCAAGGGCATCAGCCTGCGCGACGTCGATGCCGCGGATGCCCGCGCCGTCGGCGCCGAGAAGACGGCGGTGTCCGCATGAGTGCCCGCACCGCGCTGATCACCGGCGGCGCCGGCGGCATCGGGGCGGCGTGCGCCCGGGAACTGGCCGCCCGCGGCGTGCAGGTCACCGTCGCCGACGTCGACGAGGTCGCCGCCAAGACCCTCGCCCACGAGATCGGCGGGCAGGCGTGGGCGGTGGACCTGCTCGACACCGACCAGCTCGACGGGCTCCGGCTCGAGGTCGACATCCTCGTCAACAACGCCGGCATCCAGGTCGTCCGGCCGATCGAGGAGTTCGCCCTCACCGACTTCCGCCGGATCCAGACGCTCATGGTGGAGGCGCCCTTCCTCCTCGTGAAGGCGGCCCTGCCGCACATGTACGACCGGGGCTTCGGGCGCATCGTCAACGTGTCGTCGGTGCACGGCCTGCGGGCGTCGGCCTTCAAGTCCGCGTATGTCACCGCCAAGCACGGCCTCGAGGGGCTGTCGAAGGTCACGGCCCTCGAGGGCGGTCCGCACGGCGTCACCAGCAACTGCGTCAACCCGGGCTATGTGCGAACGCCGTTGGTGGAGAAGCAGATCAGCGACCAGGCCCGGCTGCACGGCATCGACGAGGAGCGAGTGCTCGCCGACGTGCTGCTCACCGAGCCGGCGATCAAGCGGCTCGTCGAACCCGGGGAGGTGGCCTCCCTCGTCGCGTGGCTGGCCTCGGACGACGCCGGCATGGTCACCGGCGCCTCCTACACGATGGACGGCGGCTGGACCGCCCGCTGACCCACCCCCTGTGTGTGTGGCCGAATGTCACATCGCGTCGATCAGATCGAACGCGTGTGACATTCGGCCACAGGCATTTTCGAAGGCGATCAGTGGGCGTCCGCGCCGTCGAGCGACAGCTGGATCTGGGTGTGCAGCGCGTGGGTGAGGTACTCCGGCGGATACAGCTCCGGGCTGGCGATGGCGTCGAGGGCCAGGCCGTTGACCGCGGCCAGCAGGAGCGCCGCCCGGGTTTCGGGCTCCGCGGTGCCCATGCGGATCAGGACGGCGGAGACCGCGGTGCGCATCGTGAACAGCGTCGTGTGCCGGATCGTGCTCAACGACGGCGACGTCGCGGCCCGCACGGTGAATGCCGCCATCACGTGCGCCTCGGCGGTGCGCTGCTCGTCGAGCGGCAGCAGCTGGCTCAGCGCGGCGAACAGGGTGCGCGCCGGATCAATGTCAGGGTCGACGGTGCTCAGCCGTGTCAGCACCCGCTCGGCGAGCGAGCGGAACGAGTAGGCGAGCATCTCGTCCTTAGTAGGAAAGTGGTGCTGCACGGCGCCGATCGATACACCTGCATGGCTGGCCACCTCGCGCACGCTGGCGCCGTCGAGCCCGATCCGCGCCGCGACCTCGAGCAGGGCCGCGGCGAGACGCGTGGGGCTGGTGGTGGCATAGGGGCGCGCGCGCATGGATGCACCGTACCTGCGCGCATCTCCATACGTCGGTATGGGGCATCGACCCCCACACCTCGGGGCGGTGTCGGCGACCGTCGCTGCACCACCTGCGGTGCCGCGTGCGGTCGTGCGGTTACAGGACGGCCGGCGTTCGTCAGAAGTCCTCGTCGATGCAGGCCAGGCGATCACCAGCCATGCCGGCCTCGCCGGGGCCGGTCTTGGTGCGCTGCGCGTGGAGTACCACGGATTCGGCCTCACCGTCGCGAACCGCCCAGTCGACGGTCGTCGACGCCTGGGCGTTGCCGTTGCCGTCGGTGGTGATGTCGAGCCAGATCTCGTTCCGGGGGTTCGCGTAGGCCGGATCCGTCGACGGAGATTGCGGGGTGGCCGCGGGGTCCACGTTGTTCTGATAGTGCGGCCCCGCATCCGACGGTTGTGGCCCGCACGGCTGTGTGTGTGCGTGCACGCCGAAGTCGCGGGTGGGTGCAAGACCTGTTGCGTTGAGCGTGACCGTCGTGCGGCCGTCTTCCTCTTCGGATTCGACGGTCACGGTCGAACCCACCGGGACGGCGGCTTCGTCGTAGGTGTAGGCGTTGTCGTCGCCACCACCTTCCCCGGGCAGCTGGAAGGCCACTCCATCCGTGCCGGGCAGCGGCGTGGGCATGCCATTGGTCGTCGTTTCCGAAGACGCGGGAGGCGCCTCGACGGTGGCCTGGGTGTCCGTCGAGGCGTCGTCGCCGCCGCATCCGGCGGCGACGAGTGCGGTCAGGGACACGCCTGCGATCAAGGTTGTACGTCGTGTGTTCATGATTCGGCGTTACCCCGTGGTGCGCCGCGCTGAACCTCCGACGGAGCGCTCACCAGTGGCAAGGTGAGACGGGGGCACACCTGCCGGACCTGAACCGCCGCGGTCCCGCTCGGTCAGTCCCTGCTCACCCCGCTGATGATCAGGGACAGGCCCGCCCCGAGGAGCCAGACGTCCTTGGCGATCGGCGTGCCTTGCTGGGTCGGGCGGAACGATCCGCCCTCGTGCATGCCGGGCATCCGCCAGTACATCGCGAGCAGACCCGAACTGAACGCGGTCAGCGCGGCGCCGGCCACGACGGGGGAGACGACGGGCGCCAGCAGCAGGGTACCGACGCCGATCTCGGCGGTCGACAGGGCCTGACCGAACGTCTCCGGCCGCATCTTCCCGAGCCGGGGGAGCGCCTTGCTCGCCATGTCCTGCAGCCCTGCCGCGGCCTCGGGTGGGAGATCGCGCTTGCCCAGCCCGGAATTGAGAATGAAAGCGCCGGTGGCCAGCCGGAGCGGAACGTTGCTCAGTCGCACGGGAACCTCCGGAGGATCGAATGTGACCGATTATCCCGCATTCCCCGTGACGGCGGCGGCAAACTTCCCACGGCCGTCCGGATGCAGCACGATGAAGCGGTCGGCTCACCCACCGGGAGGACCCCATGCCCGAGTACGGCCGGAAGCTCCTCTTCGGCAGCTTCCTCACGCCGGCCGCCGAGAACCCAGCCGCGGTCGTCGACCTCGCGGTCGCCTCCGAACGCGCCGGCCTGGACCTGGTCACCTTCCAGGACCACCCGTACCAGGCCCGATTCCTCGACGCCTGGACCCTGCTCACCTGGGTCGCCGCGCGGACGACGCGGGTACTCGTGGCGCCGAACGTGGCGAACCTGCCGCTGCGCGGCCCGGCGATCCTCGCGCGCAGCGCGGCCTCCCTCGACCGGCTCAGCGGCGGACGCGTGGAGCTGGGCCTCGGCGCGGGCGCCTACTGGGACGCGATCGCCGCGAACGGCGGACCGCACCGCACCGCGGGCGAAGCCGTCGACGCGCTCGAGGAGGCGATCACCGTCATCCGGGAGCTGTGGGCCGACCGCCGGGGTGGCGCCCGCGTCGACGGCACCCACTACCGTCTCGCCGGCGCCAAGCGCGGCCCGGCGCCCGCCCACGACATCGGAATCTGGCTCGGCGCCTACGGTCCTCGCATGCTCGCCCTCACCGGACGCGCCGCCGACGGGTGGCTGCCCAGCTCGTTCGCCGCTTCGCCGGACAGACTCGCGGAGATGTCGAGGCGGGTCGACGAGGCGGCTGTGGAAGCCGGCCGGGACCCGCGTGAGATCCGCCGGCTCTACAACATCAGCGGCCGATTCGACGGCGGTGCGGACGTCGGGTTCCTCGCCGGGCCGGCCGCCGTGTGGGCGGAGCAGCTCGCGGAGCTGACCCTGCGCCACGGCATCAGCGGCTTCGTGCTCGGCACCGATTCCCGCACCGACATCGAGCGATTCGCGCAGGAGGTCGCGCCGCGCGTCCGCGAACTCGTCTCGGCGGCAAGGTGATCCGGACTCAGCCGGGGAGTACCGCGCGCGGCACGCCGGCACGCAGTTGCACGTCCACCACGAAGTCGCCGTCCTCCGGCGTGTAGCGGCGGCGCGGGTCGTGGTCCTCCACCCGGAAGCTGTCGAGCGCGGGGGAGTGGGTGGTGACCGCGACCGTGCCGTCGTCGAGATCGAACTGCAGCAACCGCTGGAATGCCGTCGCGCGTCGTCCGTCGACCAGGAAGTACTGATAGTCGGCGAGCATCTCGACCACGCGCCGGTCGCTGCCGGGGATCGGGCGGTCGGTCACGGTCGTCTGCCCGTCCACGTGCCCGGACAGCACCATGAACACCGACTCGTGCGGCACGACGAGCCGGTTCCAGATCTGCTGGCCCGAACTGCCGCCGATGTCGCCGAATCCGCTCATCCGCAGGCGGCCGTCCTCGTCCAGGTAGTAGTGCGCGGCGACGATCGTGTTGCGGTCCGGATGGGCGGCCAGCACGTCCTCGGCCCAGCGCATCACGTGCTCCGCCGGGTTGTAGCCGATATAGAGGACGAGGAACCGGGCGCCGGCGATCTCGAACAGGTCGTAGTGCGCCGAGTTGTCGGTGTCGGTCACCGAGTCGCCCCACTGCGGCCGGTCCCGGAACCGCTGCGGCCCGAAGTACTCGTTGTACAGCGCGTGGTTGCGTTCGTGCTCGCCCGGCACGAGCCGGCCCGCGACGTTCCACAGGTTGTCGTGGTTGCCGGGCAGGACCCCGTAGGGCATCCCGGCCGCCTCGAGGATTCCCATCGCCTCCGACGCGACCTCGAACTCCGCGCGGGCACGGGTGTCCGGGGCGCCCGGCCGGATCCACGACTGGATCAGGTCCCCGGTGTGCACGGTGTACGCGATCTTCCGGTCGCGGGCCTGCTGCGCCGTCCAGGTCGTCATGGCCCGGAAGGCGGCGGTGTCGTCGCGGGCGAGGTACTGGGTGTCGGTGAGGTGCTGGATCGCGAAGTCGTAGTCCGCCGGATCGGCGAACGCCTGGTCCGGTACGGCGTTGGCGTCGCGGAAACCCCGGTCGCGACGGGGCGCGTCGATCACCAGGATCTCCACGGGGCCGGCGACGCCGGTGATCCGGGCCTCGAGCACGATCGGTCCGCCGGGCGCCTCGGGCCGGGCCACGGCGAGCGGCTCGCCCCACGATCGGCCCGTGCGCACGTGCAGGGCGAGGTCGTCGAGGTTGACGCTGCGGCCCTGCCACCGCAGCGTCACCGCCTCGGTCCCGGTGGGAAATTCGAGTTCGTAACGGACATAGGGATATTCGTCGAACTTGTCGCCGACGGACACCGGTGCGCCGCTCTCGGCGACGTCGCGCGGGAGCGGTGGGTCCGCCGAGTCGGTCACGCCCGCGTACATCGTCGCGGACGTCGTCGGGACGTCGGTGGTCAGTCCCGTCGCCGGGATGCCGACGGATGTGACGGGCGCGGGCGCCGACGGTGCCGCCCCGGCGGGGCCGGACAGGAGGGCGGCCACGGCCAGCAACGACACCGGAAGCCAGGAGCCCGGGGCGTGCATGCCCCGAGGCTACCGCCGATCAGGCGCGACGCTACCGCCGATCAGGCGCGAGGCTACCGCCGATCAGGCGCGACGCCCCAGGTGCGCGAGCACCCGGGTCTGCCGGTCGGCGTCCGCGGGCACCTCGACGGCGGGCCCGCAGACCCCCTCCATACGGATCGAGTCGCCCAGGGCCTGCGCCGTCGCCTCCACGAAGTCGAGATCCTCGTCGTCGACGGAGTCGTCCAGGCCGGCGGCGCGGGCAATGTCCCAGCCGTGCACGACGAGGTCGAAGTTGTAGAACCGCGCGACGGTCGCGGCGAGGGTGGTGCGGCCGAAATGACCGTCGTACTCGAGGCCGGCGCGCTGCGGATCGTCGAGGATCGCCTGGATGCCGTCGCGGGTGGCGGCCCACGCGCCGACCGGGTCGGTGTCCGGCGAGGGGCCGGCGGGCAGTTCCAGGCCGACGACGGTGACGATCTGCCGCTGCGTGTCGACGACGTGCCGCAGCACGTCGCGGGCGGTCCAGTCCTCGCAGGGCGACGGCGAGTCCCACCGCTCGGCCGGCACGGCCTCGACGCGTGTGGTGAACTTCGCCGCGAGTTCGCGGTAGTGACGGGCGGGGGCGAGGGTCTCGGTCATGCCGCGAATTCTTCCGCCCCGAGGTCGCCGAGGGATTGGATACTTCGGACATCGAGTGCCGAGCCCGGGCCGTGCCACCGTGGTGCCTCGCCGGCGAGCAGGGCGGTGGGCGTCAGGGTGGAGATCCTGCGGGCCTCACGGTTCAGGTGCGACTGGTCGCTGTAGCCGGCGACCGCGGCGAGTTCGGCCAGTCCGCGCCCGGGACCGGCGTCGGCCAGGGCCATGAACCGTTGCAGGCGAAGGATCGATCGCAACGTGGCCGGGCCGTACCCGAACGCCTCGTTGCAGCGGCGCTGCAGCTGACGTTCGGTGAGCGCGGCGGTGTCGGCGAGCGCGCCTACGCTCCACGAGTGTCCGGACAGTGCCTGCCGGAGGTGCCCGATCAGCGGGTCGGGGGCAAGGCCGTGCGCGAGCCAGCGCCGCACCGCGGATTGGAACACCTCGAGCCGTTCGGGGGCGGTCCGGGCGTTGTCGAGCCGGTCGGCGAGTGGTCTGGCCCCGGCCGAGCCGATCAGGTCGTCCAACCCGACGCGGGTATCGCGGAGTTGCGCGGCCGACGCGCGCAGGGCGAACGAGGCGAGACCGGGGCGGAATCGCACGCCGGCGGACACGACGCCGGGCGGCAGGGTGAACGACCACGCGGACGTTTCCGGACCGCACACGCGGATGCCGACGCCGGCGATCCACAGGACGTCGACGCATCCGTCCGGAACGAGGAGGTGACTCTGCCCGTCGGAGACCGCCGACCACACGCACACCAGGTGCTCGGCGAGGTCCGCGCTGGGAGTGCTCGGCACATACCACCTCATGGCCCACGAGCGTAGGCGTCGGCACCGACAATCGCTGCCTGCGTGGGGAACCGGCTTCCGTCACGGCCGGTACGGCAGGTGCCGCACCGCGACGGTGAGTGCGACGGCGACCGCGGTGGCGACCCACAGGGCGTGCAGTCCGAGCGCCCGATGCGCGAGGGCGCCGCCGACGGCGCCGGTCACCAGGCCCAGCCACAGGCCCAGGTACGGCAGCCAGCTCCAGCGGGGCCCGCCGAACAGCGCGGCCGCGAGCCGCTGCCCGATCTTGACGAGCGCCCCGGTCATGTACGTCAGGGCCACGCTCACCTCGCCGTCGCGCTGGAACACCGAGTTCTCCGCGCCCATGGCGAGGGTCATCGCCACCACCGCGACGGGCGTCCACCCCGCCGTGTGGGCGAGCGCACCGAGCAGCAGCAGCACGGAGACCGCGGCGAGGACGGCGGTCTTGCGGGCGCGACGGCTGCGGTCGGACAGTTGCGCCACCACCCCGCCGAGGACGACACCGACGAGGAAGAGCCCGATGATGCCGGCGGTGAGGGCGGCCGGGCCCCAGGCGCCGTCGGCCAGGCCGACGCTCATGCGCGTGGAGTTACCGCTCATGAACGACACGAACACGCCCCCGAGGGTGATGAATCCGAGCGCGTCGACGAATCCGGCGAGGCCGGACAGCGCGATGGCGAGGGCCGTGAGTTGTCTGCCGTATCCGACCACGGACAAATCGTAATCACCTTGTGCTGTTACCTCTGGTAACGAAAGGGATGTCCGGTGCGACCTCCGGGAGACACCCTTTCGTCCCCCGCGGAGGGTGCCGCCGTACCGCATCCCGCCCCCAGGAGTACCCAGCGTGTTCGCCTCACCGTCCCGCCAGTCCCCGAACCACCGCAGGCGGGGGTGGAGCGCCGGACTCGCCGCGGCAGCCCTGCTGCTGACCGGATGCGCCGCAGCGACGGACACCGCCACCCCGGCGCACGCGCCCACCGTCGCCGCGACCCCGACCGTGACGACCACCCCGCCCCCGGCCCCCGCGCCGGCGCCCGCGCCGACCCACGTTCCCGCGGACGCATCCGCCTCGTCCGCCCTGGCCACGCTCGCGATGCTGCCGATCAAGGGCCGAGCGCCCAAGACCGGCTACGACCGCGAACTCTTCGGCCCGGCGTGGAGCGACGACGTCGACGTCGAGGGCGGCCGCAACGGCTGCGACACCCGCAACGACATCCTGCGGCGCGACCTCGTCGACATCACCTACAAGACCGCCACCCGGGACTGCGTGGTCCTCTTCGGCACCCTCCACGACGCCTACACCGGCACGACCATCGAGTTCCGCCGCGGCCAGGACACCTCCGCCGACGTGCAGATCGACCATGTCGTCGCGCTGTCCGACGCGTGGCAGAAGGGTGCCCAGCAGCTCGACCAGCAGACCCGCGCGAACTTCGCCAACGATCCCCGCAACCTGCAGGCCGTCGAGGGCGACGCCAACCAGCAGAAGGGCGACGGCGACGCCGCGACCTGGCTGCCGCCGAACCGGTCCTACCGGTGCACGTACGTCGCGCGGCAGGTCGAGGTCAAGGCCCTCTACCAGCTGTGGGTGACCCAGGCCGAGCACGACGCGATGGTCCGCGTCCTCACCGAGTGCGGCGCCGCCATCCCGGCGCCGGTGCCCGCCGCGCCTGCCGCGACCGTGGCGCCGGAACCGGCCCCCTCGGTGGCATCGCCGCCGGCCGCCGCGACCTACCGCAACTGCGCCGAGGCGCGGGCAGCCGGCGCCGCGCCGCTGTACGCCGGCCAGCCCGGGTACAGCGAGGAGATGGACGGCGACCGGGACGGCGTCGCCTGCGAGTGAGCCGCCTGCGAGTGAGCCGCCCGGCGCGTCAGCGCTCCGCGACCGTGATCGTCACCGTGTCGCCCACCTCGACCGACTCGGCGGCGCGCACCGACCTCTTCAACGCGAGGAAATGCCGGCCGTCGCCCCGCGGCTGCAGGGACGTGTCCCACTCGGTGCCGCCCACGCGGGCGCGTACCGGGATCAGTCCGCGTACGGCGACGCTCGTCACGGCCTCGACGATCCGGGCCGGCACGTCGACGTAGTGCCAGCCGCCCGGGCCGGGAAAGACCTCGACGATGCCGGAGAAGCGCATGCCGCGAGGCTAGAGGGTGGGGCCGACGCGACAGGGAAGCGAAAAAGCCCCTGTGATCCGCGAAGCTGCGGATCACAGGGGCTTCCCCGTGGCGGAGGATAGGGGATTTGAACCCCTGAGGGCGTTAACCCAACCCGCGTTCCAGGCGAGCGCCATAGGCCACTAGGCGAATCCTCCGTGGGGAAGCATACCGAATATGACCTGGTAGTTGCCAAACGGGGAGGTAGCCGCCGGTTTCGGCGGGGTGTGGCGGTGCCGATTCACGGTTCGGGGCGATGTTTGTCTACACTGGCCGATGGATCCCGCGCGGCGCGCATCCTGTGAACTCCCCCAGGGCCGGAAGGCAGCAAGGGTCAACGGGCTCTGCCGGGTGCGCGGGGTCCCCTAGCTTCCGATGCCGATGCCCGTGCCGTTGGGCGCGGTGAAAGGTCCTTCCGCATGCCTACCCAAACCCAGATTGGGTTGATGAGCCATGAGGAACTCGTCGCAGAGCACGAGCGCCAGTCCCACAACTACGCGCGACTCGAAGCCGAGAAGCTGACGCTGGACCTGACTCGCGGCAAGCCGTCCCCCGAGCAGCTGGACCTCTCCGCGGAGTTGCTGTCGCTGCCCGGGGTCGACGACTACCGCGACGCGTCCGGCACGGACTGCCGTAACTACGGCGGCCTGCGCGGACTGCCCGAGCTGCGCGCCATCTTCGGGGGGCTCCTGGGCATCCCCACCGAGAACCTGATCGCCGGCAACAACGCCAGCCTCGAGATCATGCACGATCTGGTCGTGGCGTCGTTGCTGCACGGCACGGTGGATTCGCCGCGCCCGTGGTCCCAGGAACCCGTCGTCAGGTTCCTGTGCCCCGCGCCCGGCTACGACCGGCACTTCGCGATCACCGAGTCGTACGGGATCGAGATGATCCCGGTGCCCATGCGCGACGACGGACCGGACCTGGCGAAGATCGCCGCGCTCGTCGGCTCGGACCCGCAGATCAAGGGCATGTGGGCGGTGCCTACCTACTCGAACCCGACCGGCGCCGTGTACTCCGAGCGCGTCGCCCGCGAACTGGCGTCGATGCCGACCGCCGCGCCGGACTTCCGGATCTTCTGGGACAACGCGTACGCCGTGCATCCCCTGGTCGAGGAGGCCGCCCCCGCCCTGGACATCCTGGGCATGGCGGCCGAGGCCGGTCATCCGAACCGCGTGTTCGTCCTCGCCTCGACATCCAAGATCACCTTTGCCGGCGCCGGCGTCAGCTTCTTCGGCAGCTCGGCCGAGAACCTGGCGTGGTACGAGAAGTTCCTGGGTATCAAGACCATCGGCCCGGACAAGGTCAACCAGCTGCGTCACCTGCGCTTCTTCGGTGATGCCGACGGGGTGCGGGCCCACATGGCCAAGCATCGCGAGCTCCTTGCGCCGAAGTTCGCGCTCGTGCTGAAGATCCTCGAGGACCGGCTCGGGCCGTCGAAGGTGGCGTCCTGGACCGAGCCGAAGGGTGGCTACTTCATCAGCCTCGACGTGGTGGAGGGCACCGCCAAGCGGGTCATCTCCCTCGCGAAGAACGCGGGGATCGCGCTCACCGCGGCCGGGTCGGCGTTCCCGTACAAGAACGACCCCGAGGACAAGAACATCCGGCTCGCCCCGAGCTTCCCGTCGCTGAACGAACTCGCCACCGCCATGGACGGCGTCGCGACGTGCGTGCTGCTCGCGGCGACCGAGAAGGCCCTGGGCAAGTAGCTCCTCCCCGTAGGCCCCGGTCGTCACGCGGCGACCGGGGCCTACGGGTGTTTCCCCCACCTGTGGACAACTCTGTGGACAAGCGGTGGACAACTCGGCTCGGCGGCCGTCGGGCCGGGGGTCATTCTCGCCGTCACGGCCCGGTCGTCCTGGGCCGAATGTCACTGTGAGTATGGGGTGGTCCGGTTGATACTGGACAGGTCCGGTGCGGTGGGGGTCTGACCCTGAATGTCACTGACGTCGCGAGACTGTCCTGGCGATGATGTGTCGACCCCGC